>NZ_JBIWJT010000022.1:0-189735 GCF_044765325.1 Embleya sp. NPDC127516
CGGCGGCTTCGCTTTCCTCGCTTTCGGCTTCCACCGCGTTTCCGCGTTTTCCGCCTCCCGGACTCTAGCAGATCTTCCGACCCGCTTTTCGTCCGCTGCTTCGTGCTTTCGGCCTTCGAAACTCTCGTTTCCCCGGCTTCCGGCTCTTCGAGCTTAGCAGCCCTTCCGGCCTGCTTCGCCCACCGCTTCGGGCATCGGGAATTCACATTCTCCGAGGCATTTGGCGGCGTCCGCAGACTTTAGCGGAGCGCATTCCCGATCGCCTAATCGGTGATCATGGATTTGCTCGCCTCCCGGGCGGACTTCGCAACAGTACATGGCCGGGCCCGGAGCTCCAAATCGCTCCGGGCCCGGCCGCTCGTACCGCCCCTGCGGGCTCAGTCGAGGATCAACGCCCCTTCCCCGTCACGGGGTTCGGGCCCGGCACCGTGTTCGGTCCCGCCTCGGTCACCGGCGGCGTGGTCGTGACCTTGCCGTCGTGTGTGAAGCCGATGCCCTTGAGGGTGGGCAATGCGCGCCCGTCGCCGGTGAGCTCCACCTTGTATTGCAGGAAACGCGATGCGGTCCCCATGGTGTCGCCCGGTCGGGACAGGTCCTTCCATGCGGTCCAGCTCGCGTCCGGAACCGCCGTCGTCCCGGTCCGCACCGATACCCGCAGCGTCGTGCCCTTGGGAATCTCGGCCTGCCAATCACCGGCCAGCCACGTCACCATCCGGCCGGCGTCCAAGGCCTTCGACACATACGTGCCGGTCGGGGCCTTGTCCAGGGTGAGAGCGTCCGGACGGTCACCGCTCACCGCTCCCCCGGAGACGGTGCCGTTGGTGAAGTCGAACGCGCCCGTCTCGGCGACACCCGGCCTGGGCATCACCAGACGCGCGGTGTCCTTCTTCCTACCGCTGCCGCCCGTCCAGGTTCCCTCGTTCCCGGCCGCGTCGACGCCCGCGAGGCGGAACGCGTACGTGCTGCCTGCGCCGAGGTGGCCGAGCTTGGCGTGGTGCTCGGTGGTGGACTGCTTCCGGTCCGCATATACCGGTCGGACCGAGTTCGGGTTGTCGCCCAGAAGGACCGAGGTGGTCGTGGGCTTGTCCGTCTTCCAGGTCAGGTCGGCGCTGCCGTCGGGCCAGGTCTTGACCGAGACGTCGCTGATCACCGGCGCCTTGCGGTCGGCCTTGGGCGTGCGGAACTCCGCGGGCTTCGCGTTCGGGGCGGGCCAGACCGTGCGCTCGCCCTTCACGTTCTCCGAGGTGAGTCGGTAGTAATAGGTGGTGTCGGGCTTGAGCGCGCCCAGGGCGACCTTGTGCTCGCCCGCGGTCTCCACGCTCTTGTGGGTGATCGGCATCTGGTCCGGCTTGGTGCCGAGCTGCATCTCCGTGGTGGAGGGCACGTCGGTCTTCCAGGTCAGCGTGCCCGAGCCGTCGGCGGCCGGGGCCGCCTTGGCCTCGGCGATCAGCGGCGCCACCGCGTTGGCGTAGGTCGCCGTGTACGCGCCGGAGGTCCCGTCGAAGACGGCGTACTCGATGCCCTTGACGGTGGTCTTTTGGAAGGTGACCGCAGAGCCGCCTCGGGACAGGCCCGTGAGGGTCGTGCCGCCCGAGCCGGTGGTCGGCAACATCGTCATCAGGTTCGTCGCGGCCGCGTTCTGGTTGACCGTGAAGGTGACCGTGTTGCCGACCCGGTTGAGGCCGGTGATGGTGGACGCGTTCCGGGCGTCGGTCCAGTCCAGCAATTGTTTGGCGGAGACGATCGGGACGTTCTTCGCCTTGGCCGACGCGATCAGGGCCTGTTCGATGTCGAGCTGGCCCACGTTGCCGACCCCGCCGTTGGCGTTCGCCGAGTCCGTGTGGTTGTTCATCACGAACGCGCCGTAGAAGCCGTCGTTGTTGGCACCGTTGACGAGCTGGTCGAACGTGTCCGGGTAGACCTGTTGGAATTCGTCGTTGATCTGGGTGGTGCCCTGGTAGATGTCGATCATCTGACCGCTCGGGTCGGTGAATCGCATCGGGAAGCCGGAACCGGTGAAGAATCCGGGGCTCGCCTTCATGAGCGGCCCGCCCCACGTGTTCTTCCAGTAATCCGGCATGTAGTAGTAGTTCGTGTCGAGCCGGATTCCCTTGGCCCGGGCGATCGAGGCGTTCGAACTCCAGTCGGGCCAGGTCAGACAGTGCGTCCGGTTGGTGGTGGGCTTCAGCGGGGCGTAGCGGGTGAAGTCGTCGAGGCTGTTCTCGTACACCGCGCCGAGTCCGGCGTTGATGTCCGTCTGGGAGGCGCCGGCACGAAGCTGCGGGCAGCTGCCGTTCTGGTCGACGTGTCGGGCGATCTCGAAGCCCTGTGCGGTCCAGTTCTGGACGTCGGACACCGACGGCGCCTGGGTGCCCTGTGGTCCCGGGCCCCAGACGTAGATGGTGCCGCGCATGCACTTCCAGTTCCGTACTGCGGCGTCACGCAGTGCGGCGATCGGGCTCGAGCAGGCCGGGTCGGAGCTGTTGTTGTTGTAGCGGGTGACCCTGCCCTGCATGTCGCTGAGGTTCTGGCCGTGGTTGTCGCCGGTGGAGACCATCACGACCTTGAGCAGGTCGGGTGCCGCGGTGGCGGCGTTGCCGGGCAGGTACCAGGTCCTCGGGATCGGGGCCTTGGCCCGGTTGCCGAGTTCGATCAGGTTGGCGAACAGGCGCTGCTGCTCGTCGGCCTGCGGGATCTGGACCCGGCTGAGGTCGATCCAGTCCGGGTAGAACATGTCGTCGGCGCGCATCAGCGGGCCGCCGCTGTCGGAGAAGTTGTCGTTCTCGACGCCGGCCTGGGCCGGGTTGCCCTGGCGGGTCTGCACGATCGAGCGGGCCAGGTCGTAGGTGAACGCGGACGCGGTGCCACTGCCCACCGGGCGGGTGGTGACGGCGGGGCCGAGCGGGGTGGTGCCGGTGCGGGTGTACAGGTCCGCGACTCGGACCGTGCCGGCGCCGCCGGGGACCGTCCAGACGTCGGCGGGCCCGTGGTACTGCATGCTCTGCTGGCTGTAGATGCCGGCGCCGGCGGCGGTGCCGCTGTCCACCTTCATGTACTGGTTGGCCTGGAAGCCGCCGGAGGTACCGAGGCCGAGCAGGCCGGCCAGGGCGGCGCGCGGGTGCATCGCGATCAGGTTGCCGCCGCCGTTGACCCAGGTGGTGAGGTCGGTGACCAGTTGTGCCGAGGGGGCGAAGTCGCCGAGGACGACGGTGGTGTAACCGCCGAGCACCGCGGCGTTGACCGCGCTCGCGTCCTTGACCGCGAACGAGTTGAGTCCCTCGCTGCGCAGGATCTCGGTGTAGTAGCAACTGAACGGGTTCGAGTCGGCCTTGATCACCAGGATGGGGCCGGTGTTGGGCGCGTCGCACGGTGGTGTGGGCGGGGCCTGGCCGGTGGTGAAGGTCCAGGTCGTGTCCGGCATCGCGTTGTCGGACTGGTCCTTGACGCCGCTCACGGTGAGTGTGTACGGCGTGCCGTAGGCGAGTTCGGCGTCCGGTTTGAGGGTGAGCTGGGTCGGCGTGGTCGGGTTGTCGAGTTCGAGTTCGGCGGGTACGGCCGTGCCGTTGCGCTTGAGGACGAAGCTCAGGCCGGTGGGCTTGAGCGGTTCGCTGAACGTCACCGAGGGTTGCACGCCGGAGAGCACGCCGTTGGCGTTCGGCATCGGCGACTGGCCGGTGACCGCGGGGGCGACGGTGTCCTCGGCGTTGGTGCTGAAGACGACGTCCACCCAGTAGTTGCTGCCGTTCCAGCTGTCCGTGGGGTAGATGCTGCCCGCGTTGTACTTGTAGACGCCGTTGCCGCCGTCGACGCCGTCGGCCAGGGCCGTGATCAGCGAGTTGCCGACGGGTTGGGAGAACGAGCCGGTGTTGGCGGGATAGTTGCCGTTGGGCGCGAAGTAGGACGCGACGTAGGTGACGCCCGCGTGCACGGTGATCGGGGTGGGCAGGTCGACGGTCTGCCAACCGCTCCCGGTGCGGCTGACGTTGGGCACGGTGGCCAGGCGGGTCTGGGTGTTCTTGTCCCACAGGCTGACCGCGTACGGGCCGGTGCTGCCGGTGAGCTTCCAGAACTTGATCGACTTGATCTGGCCGTCGGTGGTGGTGCGGAACTTGACGCCGACCTCGACGCTGTTGTTGTCGGTCTGGTTCGGCGTGTTCGGGCTGACCGGGCCGGTCCAGATGTTGGTCTCCACGGACTGGCTGGCGCCGGTGCCGGTGGTGAACGACCAGGACTTGGTGGCCATGGTGTTGCCGGCGGCGTCCTTGGCGCCGGTCACCGTGACGGTGTGGCCCGTGGACACGGCCAGTGGCGCGGAGGGCTGGAACGTCGCCGTGTTGCCGCTGTACGTCGCGGTGCCGGCGACGGCCGGGCCGCCGGTCTGGTTGACCGCCCACTGGATGGTGGCGGGCTGTACGGGCTCGTTGAAGGTCACCGACAGCGGCGCGGCGGTGGCCACTCCGGTGGCGTTCGCGGCGGGGGTGGTCTGGGTGACCGTGGGCGGTGTGGTGTCGGCGCCGGGGACGAAGGAAACGTCCACCCAGTAGTTGCCGGCCTGGTAGGAGTCGGTCGGCATGCCGCCGCCGGGGTTGTAGGTGTAGACGCCGTTGCCTTGGTTGCCGTTGCTGGCGGGGGCGACGAGTTGTTCGACGGTGCGGTCCGACGCGAAGTAGTTGTCGGTGACCGTGTAGCGGCCGACCGGTGCCACGTAGGAGGCGATGTAGGTGTGTCCGGCGGTGACCGGCACGGGAGTTGTGAAGGTCGCGGTCTGCCATCCGGACGCGGATTCCGCGATGAAGGTCACCGAGGTCGCGGTGCCGGTGGCGGTGTCCCAGATCCGGCCGGTGTGGGTGCCGGTGTTGCCGGCGTCCTTCCAGAACTTGATCTCGGTGATGGTGCCGTTGCTGTTGGGCTTGAAGCGCACGCCCAGTTCGACGGCCACCGCGTCGGTGTCGGTCACGGCGCCGTTCGGGGTGGCGCCGGCGAACAGCGAGCACGGACTGCATGGCGCGGCCTGGGCCGCGGTGATCGGTGCGAACAGGGTGAACAGCAACGCACCGATCGCGGCGAACGCGATGCTCGTCCACGTTCCTCTGCGTTGTCGGTGACCCGATCTGGTTCTGGCGCGGGCAGCCTTCATCGAGTTGGTGCTCCTCAATGGCATGACGGTCGGTTCGTGGTTCGGGGCGGGCGGCGCGGGGAGTCCGGGCCGCCGCGCTCGCCCCCGGGGCCGGCCGCCGGCGGATCGGTGCCGCCGCCGGCCGGCTTCCGGGGTGTGCCCGGTCGATGGTGGTGACTCGATCGGGTTCGGTGCCGGGTACCGGGCGTTCGGTGTCCGGGCGTTCGGTGTCCGGGCGTTCGATGTCCGGGCTTTCGATGTCCGGGCATTCGGTGTCCGGGCTTTCGATGTCCGGGTGTTCGGTGTTGCCGCGACCGGCTGCCGCGGCTAGTTGGTGGTGAAGACGACGTCCACCCAGTAGTTGCTGTCGTTCCATGTGTCGGTCGGGAACCCGCTGGCGCCGTAGGCGTACACGCCGTTGCCGCCGACGGTGCCGGACGCGGCGGCCTTGACGGGTCCGGTGCCGGCGGCCGCGGTCAACCCGCCGTCCGTGGAGGAGTACCGGCCCACCGGGGCGAAGTACGAGGCCACGTAAGTGGTGTTGGCCGCGATGACGACCGGTTGGGTGAAGTTCACCTGTTGCCATCCGGAGGCTGTCTCACTGCCGAAGACCGCGCTGGTGAGGAGGGTGCCCGTGCCGGACCAGATCGTTCCGGTGTGCGTGCCGGTGTTGCCGGCGCCCTTGTAGAACCGCAGTCCGGTGACCTTGCCCGGGACCGTGCTGCTGAACTTGACGCCGAGTTCGATACCGGTGGTGTCGCTGTCCTGGAGCACGGCGGGCGTCGCGGTGGCGGGCCAGATCGTGCAGGACGGGTTGCAGGTGGGCGGCGGCGTGCTGCCCGCCGTGGTGAAGGACCACGTCTTGGCGGCCATCGTGGTGCCCTCGGTGGTTTGCGCGCCGGTGAGGGACACCGTGTACGTCGTGCCGGCGGCCAGGTCGACGGTCGGGTCGAAGGCCGCGACCCTGGTCGCGGCGTTGTAGCTCGCGGTGCCGGCGACGGTGCTGTTGTCCGCCTTGGTGACCGACCACACGATCGTCGCGGGCTGGACCGCGAGGTCGAAGGTCGCGGTGATGTTGCCGCCGACCGGGGCGAGCGTCGCCCCGCTCACCGGGGCGGTCGCGGTGACCACCGGCGCGGGGTTGGTCGGCGTGGTGTTCGAGGTGGTGAACACCGGGTCGACCCAGAAATTGCTGTCGTTCCAGGTCGAGGTCGGGAATCCGGTGCCGTAGCGGTAGACGCCGTTGCCGCCGGACGTGTTGCTCGCCGGTGCGGTGAGCGGGCCGCGGATGTGCGCGTTGGTCAGGCCGCCCTGGTCGGCGGAGTATCTGCCGTTGGGCGCCTGGTACGACGCGACATAGGTGGTTCCGGCGGTGACCGGCACGGGCTGGGCGAATGTCACCTGTTGCCATCCGGACGCGGTTTCGCCGGTGAACGGCGCGGTGGCCAGGAGGCTGCCGGACGCGGACCACAGGGTCCCGGTGTGTGTGCCGGTGTTCTCGGCGTTCTTCCAGAACCGGATGCCGTTGATGAAACCGGCCCGGTCGGCCTGGAATTTGACGCCCAGTTCGGTGGCGGCGGTGTCCGGATCCGGGCCGGACGAGGGCTGGTCGGTCGGCGTCCACAGCGTGCATGGGCAGTTCACCGGTTGTGGTGGCCCGCCGAGGGTGACCGTGACGCCCGCGGACGGGATCTCGGTCCGCGCGCTGTCGTCGGTGGCCCGGGTCTTGATGGTGATCGAGCCGCCGGCGCCGGTGGTGAATACGTAGGTCCAGTTCTCCCGGCCGGTGGTGGCCGGGTGCCAGGTGGCGCCGTTGTCCACCGAGACCTCGACGCCGCCGACCTTGCCGCCGGTGTCGGTCGCGGTGCCGGTGATCGTCACGTTGGAATTGGCGGGCAGGCTGCCGCCGTTGGTCGGCGCGGTGATGGTCGAGGTGGGCCGGGTGGTGTCGGTGCTCGCCGTGGCCGCGACCATGCCGGCCATCAGCGTGCCGGGCTGCACGCCCATGTCGGCGAACAGGTTGATGGTGGCCTGCTGCATCGCGGTGTCGACGGTGCCGTTGGCGCCGACCCGGTACACGTCCAGACCCCAGGCCCACTGGATGGTGCCCGCGCCGAAGACGAGGGCGCCGCTGGGTGCGCGGTAGAGCGTCAGGCTGTGCGTCGAGCTGCCGTCGGCGTAGGTCGAACCCTGGTCCTGGATCACGGACATGCCGGACTTGACCGTGGTCGAGAGCCGGATCAGTCCCGCGGGCCGGGAGCCGTTGTCCAGATCGGAGTCCCATTCGTAGCCGAGGGTTCCGCTTCCGAGTGTGGTTTGTGCGGTGAGGCCGAGGGTGGCGAGGCGGGTGTTCCGCCACAGGCGAAGGCGGCCGTCGGCGCCGCTGGCGTTCATGTCGGTCGTACAACAGTTGACCGTGAAGATGGTGCCGCTGAGGCTGTTCTCCGGTCGGCCGCCGTCACCTGGCGGTGAGAACCGCGGGTCGCGCCAGGTGCCCGTCCACATGGCCGGGCCGAGCGGGTCGATCGACTCGTTGGCGTGGGTGTCCTTGTACGAGACCAGGTTGCGGTGATCGGGGCCGTTGCCGTTGATCCCGCCGTTCTCCCAACGGGTCTTCCAGAAGATCTCGTTGCCGGAGAAGAAGGCGAGGTTGACCCCCGCGTCGCGGGCCGCCTCGACGTTGGCGCGTTGGGTGCCGGACCAGTACTCGTCGTGTCCCACCGACAGGAAGACCTTGTGGTTCTTGATCAGTTGGCCGCGTCGGTCGCTGTCCACGCCGGTCGTGTAGGTGACGTCGTAGCCGTTGCGTTCCAGAAAGCGCAGCATCGCGAACTCGGCGTTGAACAGCGAGTCCCCGGGATTGTCCGCACGCGTGGTGAAGGGTCGGTTGTAACTGACCTTGTACGCCCGGCCCACCGGCTGCCCGGTGTAGAGGTCGTTGCCACCGTAGGCGTTGTACGCCTGCCAGGTGGTGTCGGATGCCTGCATGAACATCGCCGAGTGCGACGCGTCGTTGCGGACCACGAACGGGATGTGGCTCGCGCCCGATGAGCCGTCGGTACGCGTGGGTTTGGCGATGTAGTAGCCGGATACCGCGTCCGCGGGTACGTTCCAGGACGCGGAGTCGGTCCAGTTGGAGCAGTCGATCAGCCCGGTCACCAGGTTGTCGGTGTCGCAGCCGGACTGTTGCCGCGGCGTGACCGCCGAAGCCGGGATCGTGTAGACCTTGCGAGCGCCGTTGCCGTTGTACCAACCGAGTCGGTAGATGTCGATGCGGTAGGAGCTTGCGGACGTGTCGATCTTGAACTTGATCTGGCCACCGGCGTTGACGCTGATGTCGGTGGAGAAGCCTTGAATGGCGTTGCTGCCGGCACCGCTGATGTCCCATTCGGTCCGCGGGTTGCCGGTCTTGGTGTTCTCGCAGGCAACCGCGTTCGCAACGGGTGCGTCACACGGCCCCGCGGCGGCCTCGGGTGTATTCGGAGCCGCGACGGTCAGCGCGAGCAGTAAAGCGAACAATGTCGGAATCGTCGCTCTGCGCAGCCGTGGTCTGGGCAATTTCATGAGTGTCCCCCACCCGGTATCGGTGCCCGGGGCGGTGTCCCGGGTCCGAGATAGGGGAAAGTGTGGCGCACGTTCCGGCCTGTTGTCCGGGTTTTGCCCTCTCGTGAAGCGGGCCGTGGGTACAGTGCGGGAACCGGGGGCGGGTCGGCCTCGGATCGGACTTGGGGGAGTTCGAAACACAGGCCCTGGCGGGGATGGTTCCGCACGATGGTCCGGGGGGACTTTGTGAAGGTAGTGATCACCGGCGGTGCCGGTTTCATCGGCTCGAATCTGGCCGCCGCGTTGCAGGACCACGACGTCGTGCGCGACGTGCACGTGGTCGACGACCTTTCCACGGGGTCGCTCGCGAGTCTGGACGGCTTGAAGGTGACGTTCCATCAGGGGTCGATCCTGGAGCCGGAGTTGCTCGATCGCGCGTTCGCCGGCGCGGACGCGGTGGTGCACCTGGCGGCGCTGCCGTCGGTGCCGCGCTCGGTGGAGGCGCCGCTGGCCAGCCATCACGCCAACGCGACCGGCACCCTGGAGGTGCTCGAGGCGGCACGGCGGGCGGGCAACATCCATGTGGTGGCCGCGTCCTCGTCGTCGGTGTACGGCGCGAATCGCGAGTTGCCCAAGCGCGAGGACATGCGCACCGCGCCGCTGAGTCCGTACGCGGTCAGCAAGTTGGCCACCGAGTCGTATCTGATCGCCTACGGCAACTGCTACGACCTGCCGGTGCTGCCGTTCCGCTTCTTCAACGTGTTCGGGCCCGGTCAGCCGGCCGATCACGCCTACGCGGCGGTGATTCCCCGGTTCGTGGACGCGGCGTTGGCCGGTCGACCGCTGTCCGTGCAGGGCGACGGCGAACAGACGCGCGACTTCACCAACATCGGCAGCGTATGCGCCGTGCTCATCGACGCGGTGTTGCGCCGGGTGGTCTCCGACATCCCGGTCAACCTGGCGTTCGGTTCGCGGACTTCGCTGAACGCGCTGATCGCCCTGTTGACGGAGGTGCTCGGGCATCCGGTGGAGGTCGAGCACGCGCCGCCTCGGCCGGGCGACGTGCGGGACTCGCAGGCGGACGGGTCGCGGCTGCGCGCGTTGTTCCCGACCGCGGAGCCGGTCGAACTGCGCGAGGGACTCGCGCAGACGGTCGCGTGGTTCCGGTCTCGGCTCAACTGAGCCGGTCCGCGGCCTCGCGCGGGCGCAGCGGGCGGGCCGGCGAGCCCACCACGGTCGTGCCCGCCGGTACGTCGCGCGTGACCACGGCGCCCGCGCCGACGAAGGCGCCGGGGCCGACGGTCAGCCCTTGCAGGACCACGGCATTGCTGCCGACGGTGGCGTCCTCGCCCAGGTGCACGTTGCCGGAGATGTTCGCGCCCGGGTACACGGTGCTGCGCGCGTCCAGTACGGCGTCGTGTCCGATGGTGGCGTTGTAGTGGACCTGCGCGTGCGGGCCCAGGGTGACGCTGCTGGAGACGTGCGCGTTGGCCTGGATCAGACAGCCGGCGGCGATCGCGGTCTCCGGCGAGATGACCGCGCGCGGGTGTACGAGGGTGACCGCGTGCAGGCCGCGTTCGTCGAGCAGGCGGGTGAGTCGGGCGCGCGCGTCGGGTGCGGCGATGCCGACCAGGTAGTCGCCGGCGTCGACGTCGGTCGGGCGCAGCACCGGCAGGCCGCGCACCTTCTCGCCGGCTCGGGCGTCGTCGAGGAAAGCGGTGACGGTGAGCGTGGCGGCGATCGCGGCGTCGAGGGCTTCGCGGCCGACGCCGCCGGCCCCGCAGATGTAGAGCGGCATGGGGACATCCTGGCATCGCCGGGCGGCCGGGATGGGGTGCCTGCGCACGCGGGCGCGGTACGGGTGGTCCGGATCCTCGAGCGGAAGCGGATTGTGCTGTGAGTACTGACCGGGAAGGCGATCATCGGGTCCGGGGTTCGGCGCGGTATCTGTCCCGATTGGACCTGTTGGGCACGGCCGTGGTCGCGGCGACCGCGATGTGGGCGTTGGCGGCGGCGGCGAATCGGGCCGGTGAGCCGGAGGCGTATCTGTTCGCGCTGTTGGCCGCGGTCGGGGGCTATGTGCTGGGGCGAGTGCTGGGCGCGCGTTCCGCGTTATTGGCGCCGGCGCTGGTGGCCGGCGGGGTGACGGCGCTGCTGGTGTTGTGGCCCGGCGCGTTGAGCGGTGATGCCACGGCGCCGCCGTTGGAGTACGGGAACGCCGACGGCGCGTTGGTGGCGCAGGCGGTGGGCGCCGCGTGTCTGGCCGCGCTGGTCGTCGCATCCGATCGGCGGCGGGGCGAAATCCTGGTTTTGGCCGGGTTGTTGGTACTCGCGGCCTTCGCAACGCGGTCGGTGGCGGCGGCGGTCGGCGCGTTGGCCGTGCTGCTGACCGCGTTGATGTCGGCGGTGGTGTATCGCAAGGGCACGGTCGTGGTGGTGTCGGCGGTGTGTGTGCTCGGAGTGGCTTTGGGCACTGTGGTGCTGGGGGTGCTCGGCAGCCGCACGGGCGGCCTGGAGGGTGCCGCCGAGGCGGGTCTGACCGAGCGTCGGGTGCAACTGTGGTCCGACGCCGTGGACCTGACGAAGAGTTACCCGCTGCGCGGGACCGGTCCGGGCATGTTCGTGACGAACAGTCCGACCGCGAGCGCGGACGCGGATGCGCGGTCGGCGCATTCGCTGTGGCTGCGCCAAGGCGCCGAGCAGGGGGTGCCGGGAGCACTGTGTCTGGTCGCGCTGGTGGGGTGGATGTACGTCCGGTTGTGGCGTTCGCCGCAGCCGGTCGCGGTGGTCGTGGTGGGCACGGCGACGTTCACGGCGTTCGTGGTGCAGGCTTCGATGGACTATGTGGCCGAATTTCCGGTGGTGTTGGTGGCGGTCGGGCTGTTGGCCGGGGCGGCGACGGCGAGTCCGGATCCGGAATTGCGGGCGCGCTTGGAGCGTGGGGTGTTGTAGCGGGGACGTGGAGCGGGGTTGCGCGGCACAGTTGCGGGGCGGGGTTGCGGGGGCGCCGGGGTGGCATCTTCGGGCGCAATAGGGTTCTTGAGCCGATTTGCCCTGCTTGCCCAGGTATACGCCCACTCGTGCGAGCGAAACCTCAGATGATGCTCAGATCCGTGTCGCGCGAGCGACTCCGCGTCTATTTTGTGGAATCGCCGCAACACGGGCGCACATATTTCCCAGGCAAGGGGAATGTCACGTCGATTCGCAGGTTTGTCGATCCGCGTGCAGGATTGCCGGAATCCCGTTTCGAGTTCGTTGCGGGATTTTCCAGAGAATGAGGAAAGCGGGACGGGCGGTCCGGGGGGCCGCTGCCGCGCAGGTGTGAACGAGCCCTGGGCATCTCGCCGTATATGCAGGTCACAGCCCTTTCACCAGGTGGACATGGGCCCGGTCGACCATGAGGTCGATGCGGTTGGCCGACGTCCTTCCCTACCCCCGAAACGGTGACGGATGCTTCCGGAAAGCCCTTTCCCGAATTTCGCCTCAGGCCTTTCGAATACGCTGCGCGACTGCTTCAATGCTCACTGATCTCCAGGTGGCCTCGGTATCACCTGTTCTTCGGGAGGGCACGATCAGCAGCACAACGGCCGCGAATCCATTCGGCACGGACTTCTGGAGCGGCAACCGGGGCATCGCCTGGCTGGCTCTGCTCGAACTCGTGGTCCTCGTCGTGGTGTTGCTGCGGGTGCTCGCCCGCCGGGCGGGGCCGCGTGGGTTGTTCCGCGGGTTGTGGCAACAGGTCGTGGTGACGGGGCGGGCGTTCGCCGCACCGTTCGTCGCCTGGCGACGGGATCGACGCGGGGTGGCCACGCTGACCCGGTACCTGGGTACGCCCGAGACGTTCGATCTCACGACGCGCGCGGTGGCGCGGGCGCGGTCGGCGGGCGTCGAGCCCTGGGCCGTGGTCCTGGCGGACGAGCGGGTGTCGGTGCGGCTCACCGCCGCCAATTCCCCCGAGGTGACGGGGCCTTGGGCGGCGGACCCGGAGGATCCCCTGCTGTGGTCGACCTCGGTGGCCGAACTGGGCGCGACGGCACCGGATTCGGCGGCACCGGGTTCGGGAGTACCGGATTCGGCGGCCCCGGACGCGGAGGCTGCGCTGCCGGTCGTGGTCGGGTTGCTGGACTCGGGTGTCGTGCTTCTGGACCTGTCGGCGGTGGCGCCGGTGGTCGCGGTAACCGGGGATTCGGCCGCCGGACGTGACCTGGGGCACGCGCTGACCGCGCAACTGGCCCGGCGGTTGCCGGCGGGTTCGGTCGGGGTGGCTCGGGGTGTACATCCGGGCTTCGCGGGCCGTACGCCGGGCGAGTTGTGCGCCGATCCCGGGGTGCGGGTCATGGTCTGCGCGGAGCCCGAACTCGAACCCGAACTCGAGGACGAGCTCGCGGCGTTCACCCGGAGCCGGACGCGGCGGATGCTCGTGCTCGGGGACGTGCGCGGGCGCCGCCTGACACTGCGGCCGGACGCGTTCGGGGTCCTGCCCGCTGCGGACGGCCTGGGCCCGGTCGAGACGGCGGGCCTGGCCCGCGCGGTCGCGCGAGTGGTCCGCTCCGGACACCTGACCCCCTCGGAACCGCTCCCTCCGAGCCCGACGCCACCGAACCCGGCTGCGGCTCTGCCGGGGGCGACCCTGTCGGGGGCGGGCGGCGGCGGGGCGGACGGGTCGGCTGCCCCTGCGAGGAACGCACGGACCTCGATCCCGGGGGCAGGCGCGAGGCCGGAGGCGGCAACTGCCTGCGTGGGGAATGAGCACGGCTCGCCCGGGAGTGCACGGGCGGCAGGAGCGTCGGCTGCCGGCTCGCCGAACGCGCGAGGCTCGGCTGTCGCAGAGGTGGTCGGTACAATTACGGCTGCGGCTACCGCTCCCGCTACGAGTACGGCAACCACGCGTGCTTCGGCCCCCGGCGGGGCGAGCGCGCGAGCCACACCCGAGCGCGCGGCCGGCGCGGACGGCGCGGCGCGCACGGGCAGCACGGCGGGAGCGGGCGACTCGCCCGTGGGCGTCACGAACCGGGGGAATTCGGCCGCGAACGCATCTGCTGCGGACCTCTCGGCCGGCGGTCCGGCGAACGCGCGCGGCTCGGCAGCGGGTGGGCCTCCCGTCTCCCGCGGACCGGGCGTCCCCGGTGGATCCGTCTCGGCGGGGGCTGCCACGGCGTCCGGACCGCGCAGCGCCCGGGCGGGCAGGTCCGGCGGGTCGTCCGGCACCGTGACCGGATCCGACGCCGCTCCGGCCGCCGCGTCGGGGCCTATACCGGCATCCGGATCCGGGCCGGCGTCGGCGTCGGCGTCGGCGTCGGCGTCAACCGCATCCGCCGCTTCCCGGGCCGGAGTTCCGAGCCCGCCCCGGTCCGGTGCCGCGACCTCGCCCACCACACCCGCTCCCGAGTCCACCCGGCAGGCGGCCGTACCCGCTCCCGCGCCCACCGGCCCCACGGCACCGACAATCACGGCACCGACACCCTCGGGATCCGCGTCCCCGGGATCCGCGTCCCCAGGATCCGCACCCTCGGCTCCGCCCACCCCTCCTCGCCGATCGCCGGCGTTCGCCTCCGCACGCCACACCCAGACTCCGACCGAAAACATCCCCGCGCCCCGAACCAACCCGCCCCGCTCCGCCGCCCCGGCGACCCCGGCGGCCCCGACCACCCCGACCACCCAGTCCATCCCGCCGGACCCCGCCGACCCACCCCACCCCGCAGTTCCCGCCCATCCCGACCCGGAGCACGTCCCCGGCCGGGGTGAGCGGTTGTGACCGCCGTCCGCGTTCCCCTGGAGGCGATCGCATGCGACTGACCATCACCGTGTCCGAGCCCGCGCGGAGTCGGCGGGACTCGATCGTGATCGAGGCGGATTCCGGGACCACCGTCGGCGAACTCCTCGAACACCTCGCCGACACACACGACCTGGGCGCGCCCGGTGTGCCCTGTCGTCTGGCCGACACCGTGCTCGACCACGACGCCGTGTTGTCGGTGTGCGGCATCCGTGAGGGCAGCGAACTCACCCTCGGCCCGGTCTCCGCCGACCCGATCGACGCGCGCCCCGACCCGCCGCTCGTCGAGGTGCATCTCGCGGCGGGCCCGGGTGCGGGGAGGATCTGGCCGCTGCCGATGGGCACTTACGACATCGGCGCGGATCCCGGGTGTGCGATTCGGATCGACGAGCCCGGCGTGCCGGCGCACGGGATCCGGGTCATCGTCGGGCCGTCCGGCGCGGTCCGGGTCGCGGTGCCGCCCGGCAGCGAGATTCGGCTCGGGCGGGTGTACCGGGCCAAGGAGGACACACCCGCGCGGCCGATCGACCCGAAGGACCGGGAGTTCGCCGACGAGCCGCCGCCGGATCCCGAGCAGCCGATCGTCGGCGAGGTCGAGTGGGAACTCGGGCTGGGCCTGACCGTGGGTCCGGTATTGCTGCGCACCGCCGCGCCGTTCGACGCGGGCGCGGACATCGTGCCGTCGGCGGACGGCGCCGGGCTGGACTTCAACCGGCCGCCGCGGATCGTCGAGCCGGTCAAGGGCGGGCGGTTCCGGATCCCGACCCGGCCGCGCGGCAACTTCAGGCAGCCGTTCCCGATGTTGATCACGCTTGCGCCGATGTTGCTCGGCCTGGTCATGGTCAAGATCTTCCATTCGTACTTCTTCCTGATCTTCGCGATCTTCAGCCCGATCATGGCGCTGGCCAACTGGATCTCCTCGCGGCGCAGCGGGCGCAAGCAGTTCGTCAAGGACTTGGCCGCGTACCGGATCCGCAAGGCCGAGGTGCTCGCGGATGTCGCGGCGAGCACCGAGGTGGAACGGCGGGGGCGGGTCGACGCGATCCCGGATCCGTCGGTGACCGGGCTGTTCGCGACCGGGCCGGGGCAACGGCTGTGGGAGCGGCGGCGGGTGGACCCGGACCATCTCGTGTTGCGGGTGGGCACCTCGGCGCACACGTCGCTCAACGAGGTCGAGGATTCCGATTCGGAGTCGCTGGATCGGCGCGCGCATTGGACCGTGCCGGATGTGCCCACGGCGGTGGATCTCCCCCAGCAGGGTGTGCTCGGGGTGGCGGGGCCGAACGGGCCCGCGCTGCGGATGGCGGGTTGGCTGGTCGCGCAGGCGGCGATCATGCACAGCCCCCGGGACGTGCAGGTACGGCTGTTGACCGGCGCGGCCGGTGCCGACGCGTGGGGGTGGTTGGCCTGGTTGCCGCACGCGCGCGGCACGGTGCGCGGCGGGCCCGAGGTGTTGATCGGCAGTGATCCGGAGACGATCGCGGCTCGTGTCGCCGAATTGGTCCAGGTGGTGCGCGCGCGCAAGGCCGCGGCCGAGACGTTGTTGCGCAACGCGGTGTTCGCCGAGCCGGATGTGGTGCTGGTGGTGGACGGCGCGCGCCGGTTGCGCGAGATCCCGGGCATGACACAGGTGTTGCAGGAGGGCCCGCAGGTGCGGGTGTTCTCGATCTGTGTGGATTCCGAGGAGCGCTTCCTGCCCCAGGAGTGCACGGCGGTGATCGGTGTGGACGACGCGTCGGCGGCGCGCGGGCCGGTGGCCACGGTGCGCCGGCACGGCGCGCCGACCGTGACCGAGGTACGGCCGGACCTGCCGACCGTCGGGTGGTGCGACGCGATCGCCCGGGCGCTGGCGCCGGTGCGCGATGTCACCTCACCGGACGAGGGCGCGTTGCCGGATCGGGTGTTGTTGCCGCGGTTGTTGGCGCTGGATCCGCCCGACCCGGCCGTGATCGGCGAGCGGTGGCGGCGCCGGCCCGCGTCGACCCGGGTGGCGCTCGGCGTCGGCTACGACGGGCCGGTCTCCTTCGACCTGGTCCTGGACGGTCCGCACGCGCTGATCGCGGGCACCACCGGGTCCGGCAAGTCGGAGCTGTTGCAGTCGTTCGTGGCCGCGCTGGCGGCGGCGAACCGCCCGGACGAGCTGACCTTCGTGTTGGTGGACTACAAGGGCGGCAGCGCGTTCAAGGACTGCGTCGAACTCCCGCACACGCTCGGCATGGTCACCGACTTGGACGCCCAGCTCGTACACCGTGCGATGGCCTCGCTCGGTGCCGAACTCACGCGCCGCGAGCTGTTGTTGGCGATGGTCGGCGCGAAGGACCACGCGGAGTACCGGGGAAAGCGGCTGCGCGACGCGCAGTTGCCCGCGCTGCCTCGACTGCTGCTGATCGTGGACGAGTTCGCGACGCTGGTGCGCGAGGTGCCGGACTTCATCCCGGGTCTGGTCGGCATCGCCCAGCGTGGGCGTTCGCTGGGCATCCACATGGTGCTCGCCACGCAGCGTCCGGCCGGGGTGATCACGGCCGACATCCGGGCCAACACCAACTTGCGGATCGCGTTGCGGGTGACCGACGCCGGCGAGAGCTCGGACGTGATCGACACCAAGGACGCGGTGGCCATCTCCTCGGCCACCCCGGGCCGGGCGTTGGCGCGGACCTCGCATCACACGGTGATCCCGTTCCAGACCGCGTACGCGGGCACCGAGCGGGTGGACACCAAGGCCGCCCCGGAGCCGGTCCGCCCGCTCCCGGTCGCGCCGGAGGTTGTCCGGCCGCAGACCTCGGTGTTGTCCTGGAGCCGGTTGGGTCGCCCGCGTCCGCCCGCCGCCGAGCCGGAGGTGGAGCCGCAACCGCAGGTGGGCGATGCCGAGCCGACCACCGACCTCAAGGAGTTGGTCACCGCGATCTCGGCCGCGGCCGCGGTGCTCCCGGACTTCACCAAGCCGCCGAGTCCGTGGTTGGACCCGCTGCCGCATCGGGTGTTGCCGGACGAGTTGCCCGAACCCGCGCCCGCCGCCGATCCGGCGCCGGGTGCGCTGGAGCCGGTCGCGTGGGCGATGGAGGACGTGCCGCATCTGCAGGCGCGCAAGGCGGTGTTGCTGGATCCGAGCACGTTCGGCCACCTGTTCGTGGTGGGCGCGCCGCGTACCGGGCGCAGCCAACTGTTGCGCACGATGGCGGCGGCGCTGGCCAAGAGGCACTCCTGCGGGGTCGTGCACATCCAGGCGATCGACGCGGGTGGTGGCGCGCTGGCCGCGCTGGCGGACTTGCCGCACTGCGGCACGGTGGTGCCGCGCAACGACCTGAGTCGGATCGACCGGCTGATCTCGCGGCTCGGCGAGGAGCTGAGCGTGCGTCAGGAGCTGTTGTCCCGACACGCGTGCGCAAGCCTGACCGAGTTGCGGGCGGGCGACGCGCAGGGGTGTCCGGCGCATGTGTTCCTGTTGATCGACGGGTGGGATCCGCTGGCGCCGACGTTGTACGAGTACGACGACGGTCGGGTGATGAACGAGGTGGTGCGGTTGTTGCGCGAGGGCGCGGCGGCGGGCATCCACCTGGTGATGACCTCGGAACGGGCTTTGATCAACGGGCGGTTGTCCTCGGTCAACGACGACATGGTGCTGTTGCGGTTGGCCGATCGGGCCGAGTACTCGGGGGCGGGCGTGCCGCGTACCGCGATCCCCGGTTCGATGCCTCCCGGGCGGATCCTGGTGTCGGGGTCGTGGACCGAGGCGCAGGTGTGCCTGTTGGCTCCGGGCGAGAGCGGGCGCGAGCAGGTCGAGGCGCTGCGTCGGATCGCGGCGGACGCGCGCGAGCGGGACAAGGCGGTGGACGCGGCGCGCCGGCCGTTCGAGTTGGCCGCGTTGCCCACCTCGATCACTTTCGCCGAGGCGTACGAGGCGGTGACGCCGGCCCAACGGCGGCCGTTGTGGGCGCTGTTGGGGATCGGTGGGGACGCGGTGGGCGCGGTGGGCGCGGATTTCGGGGACGCGCAGCACACGTTCGCGGTGGTCGGGCCGCCCGGCAGTGGGCGCAGCAACACGCTCGCCACGATGGCGGTGTCGCTGTTGGCGAGCGGGACCCGGGTGGTGGCGATCACGCCGCGCGATTCGCCGCTGCGGCTGTTGCGCGCGCACCCGTTGGTCACGTTGGTCGAGGGCGCGGACTCGGACGGCTCGCGGACCACGGCCGCGGTCGAGGACCTGGCCGGTCCGGCGGTGGTGTTGATCGACGACGCGGATCTGTTGTCGGAGATGGGCTCGATGGTCGGGTACGCGCTGCGCGAGGTGATCGGTTCGGGTCGCGACCGGGGCGTCGGGTTGGCGTACGCGGCCACCGCCGAGACGTTGTTGCAGTCGCTCAGCGGGTGGTTGGGCGATGTCCGGCGCAACCGGCAGGGCATCCTGCTGTCGCCGCAGTTGGGTGGGGAGGGTGATCTGATCGGCGCACGACTGCCCACCGAGCGGGTCCGTCAGCCGTTGCGGATCGGGCATGCCTGGATCCGGGACCGCAAAGGCTTTTTGGCTCCGGTGCTCGTGCCCGAGACGCACCTGCGCCCCACCGCCGAGTGACGGCGATGGGGCGCGGTGCGGATGGTCACGCGGTTCCCGGGGGCCCCGCGGGGAATCGGGAATTCCGGGTCGGGTCAGGCGTTGTGCGGAGCCGGCGGCGGGACGTCCTCGCCGTCCAGGCTCCGCAAATTGTTCACGACGACCTGGAAGGTGTCGCTGAACTGCTTGATCGAAACCATCGCCTTGTCGAGCGAGTTGGTCAGCTCGTCATAGGACTGGGTCATCTGCGGGCTGGTCTTCCGCAGATAAAGGCCACCGTCTGGGTTCAGCAACGTCGTCACGGTGGTTCGCAGACTCTTCAATGCCGTCTGCGTGTTGGCCGCGCTTTGCACCATGTCGTCGGAGACCAGTTGGACCTCCGCGATATTGACGTCGACATCCGTGCCCAAGGGAGTGGTCATGTCAATCCGTTCCGAGGTGGAGGGGTGATGTGTCGGGGGTGATCGATGTACTCAAGCCGACTTCTGGAGAGCCGCCTTCATCGATTCGTCGAGCTTCCGCGCCGCCTCGACAATCTTGTCGAATTGACCGGAGAATGTGCCGATCGTAAATATTGCCTTTTCCAGGTCCGTGCTCAGCGTCTTGTATTTGGTGTTGAGTTCCTCACTGCTGAGCTTGAGCCACAGGCCGGAACCGGGCTTGAGCAATCCGTCGACCTTTCCCTGGAGTCGGCGGATTTCCAGGACGGCCGCCTCGGATACCCGGGTCATTTCGAGCTGGGCGGTCCGCACCTGGTCGTAGGTGATCTTGAAGTCGCTGGGCATGGAAACTCCTTCGCCGGCGTGTGGTGACGCGTTCGAAACAATCCGCGGGCGCTACATCTCGCGGCGCCCGCCACCGATAGGCGGCCGGTGCGCCGGCGGGTCCTTGACGACCTTGGTCCACTCGGCCTTCGGGTCGTTGACGTTCGGGGTGGTGTAGACCGTCGTGCCGTCCTTGTCGGTGACCGTCTTGGTGCCCCGACCCGAGCCGTCGACCGTGACCTTTTCCGTGGTCACCGAGCCGTCGCGGCCGGTGGTGACGGTGTCGTAGGCCCCACCTGCGCCGTACGTGGTGTGCTCGGTGTAGGTGCTGCCGTGGTCGGTGATGGTCACCGTCTGCTCGGTGACGTTGTAGTTCGCGTCGACCTTGACCGTGACCTCGGTCGTGACGCCGTTCTTGTCGGTGCTGGTGTAGTGCAGGGGCGGTTCGGCGCTCGGTTGCGGGGGGGCCGTCTCGCCTTCCTTGGGCTTTCCGTCCGGGTGGGTCTTGAGCCATTCCTCCCAGGTCTTCTTCTGTTCCAGCCAGCGATTCAGTGGATTACGTCCCGGTGTCGCGGCGAATTGCGCCGCGACGCCGTCGTCCCATGCCTCCGCACCGTCCGCGACATAGCCGAGGAGTTTGGAAAGCGCCTCCAGGCCGTCGACGGCCTTGCCCATCGGAAACGACCAGGCCGTGTAGAAGGAACCGAGTGGAGCGGCCACTCCACCGATGTCCTTCGCCGGAACCGTACCGTGCTGCCCGGGTACTCCGGAACCATGGGTACGGAACTTCGACGCATCGTCCCGGAAGGTATTGGCGAGCAGTGTCAACGCGCTCGCCATTTTGCGAAGCTCGGTGTAATCCAGGGAGATATCGGGCAAAGGGAACTCCATTCGACGGCTCTGCGCGAGCTCTGCGGTCCGAACACTGGCGCCGCGTCTCATCATCGGACAAGATTGCCGGAGAATAAAGAGCCGCACCCACAACGGTGCCGATATCCGTGCCGCGCGAGTGCGACATCCACCACGCGAGCAGCGACATCCGACGCGTACGAACCGCCGCCCGGAGGGCCCATGCCACGCAATGTCGATGCCACGACGTTGAAAAAGCTGGGATACACGACGGACCCGACGCCGGGTGATCCGACCTCGATCACGGATGCCTCGCTATATCTGGCCGCGTTGACGAAGAAAGCCGGCGACGCCTCCACGAAACTCGCCGGCCTGGTCCAGGAGGGCGCGGGCGCGCCGTTGATGGGCGAGGCGGCCGGCGAGTTGCGCGCACACGTCAAGGACCAGCTCAAGCTGTTCGTGGACAAGCTGGCCCAGGCCACACAGCTCGCGAGCACCGCGCTGGCCGGCTACTCGACGGACCTGCTCGCGGCCCAGGCGAAGGCCCAGGAGGCACTGAACGCAGCGGCCCCGCTGCCCGAGAACGACCCGGGTCTGGAGGCGGCCCGGGCGACCATGGCCACGGCGCGCACGATGTACCTGGAGGCGGTCGAGAAGGCGCGCAAGTCGCTGGCCTCGGCCACCGCACTCAAGACCAGCCCCAAGACGGTCGCCGAGGAGTTCTGGGACTTCTTCAAGATCTTCACGATCGTGCTGACCGTGCTCGGCGTGCTGTTCGGCGGCCCGTTGGGCCTGTTGGCCTTCGGCGCCAACCTGGTCGTGCTGGGCAAGACCATCGCCGACTTCGCCCGGGGCAAGGCCACCGGCCTGGAGTTGTTCCTGAACATCCTGGGCGTGCTGTTCCCCTCCACCAAGGCGCTGTTGCCCGCGCTGCTCAGCGGCCTGAAGAACCTGCTGGTGGGACTCGGCAAGGGCGCGGTCAACCTGTTCAAGGGCGCCGGCGACCTGCTGTCGCTGCTGAGCACCGGGCTCAAGGGATTCAACCTGGCCGGCTGGAGGTTCGCGCTCGCCTACGCGGGTCTGCTCACCGGCACGTTGCTCTTCAAGGGCGGCGCGCTGGTCGGCAAGTTGCTCGTGCTGCCGTTCAAGGCGATCGTGTGGGTGGGCAAGACCGGTTGGGCCGTGGCCAAGAAGGGCTTCGGCGAACTCAAGGGCTGGGGCTCGCTGGGCATCATCCTGCCGGTGGCCGGGGACGAGATCGCCAAGCTGGGCCTGTCCCGGGCGTTGAAGATCGGCTTCTGGGAACGCGGTGTCCTGGGCAGCCAGAAGGACTTCATCCGCGCGTCGCTGGGCGTGCCGCCGGCGGCGGCGGGCGGCGCGGGCAAGCTCGGCGGGCACACCCCCACCCTGGCCCCGCCCGGCGGGCCGATGGGCAAGGACCTGGCGCTGTTCAAGGGCCATCCGAACCTGTCCATCGGCGTGTTCGACCCGGGCGGCGTGGCGCGAGCGGGGAGTTCGTTCGACACCGCCGTGTTCGTCCCGGCGGCGAGCGGCCTGTACACCCCGCACTACGGGCTCGGCGTGTACACCTTCGACCACACCCTGCTCGGACACGAGGGCCTGCGATCCCTGGGCACCACGGTCGGCCACGTGGGAACGCCGAACGTGCAGTGGAATTCGCTGCACGACGTGCTGAACCAGGCCGGAAGCATGTCCGCGCTGCACGGCCTCAACCTCGGCGCCATGACGCCGCACACGATCGGCGGCGCGGTCGAGAGCAGCCAGTCGTTCGCCAAGAGCGCGATCGGGTTGGGCGACGACGTACGGATGACCCCGCTCCCGGAGATGCGCCGGCTCACCCACGGCGACACCACACTGACCACCGTCGGCACGGACCGCTTCGTGGCGACGGCCCCCGACCCGCTCGCGAACAAGGTCCCCGCGCCGACCACCACCACGCACACCCCGGGCCTGTCGCACTCGGTGTCCTCGCCCGGCGTGCCCACGTCCACGCATCCGCCGACGGCACTCACCGAGGGCACCACGACCCGCCCGCTCGACGTACGGTCGACGTCGACCGTCTCGCCGTCCACGGCGCCGGTCGGCGGGGCCGCGCCCGCGGTGGACGTGTTCGACCTGCTGGCGCCCGTACCGGGCAAGGTCGGGTCGACGCCGGCGCCACCCGTCCCGCCCGCGGGGTCCGGCGGCCCGGGGGTCTCCGCGCTGCACCGGGACACGGCGTTCAACCTGTTGGCCGGCGGTCCCCGGAACACCGATCACGTCCCGGCCGCCTCGGCCCGGTTCACCCCGGTCGACCTCGCGGGCGGCAACGGCGCCGGCGTTCGCCCGGACCTGGCGGGTGGTCGGGGCACGACAAACACCGTGTCGGCCCTCGTCGGCGAACGCATCCCGCTGCGTGCCGACCCGCCCCAGGTCACTCCCGCGCCCGGACCGCCGCCCACCGCGCCCTCGCACACCGTCGGCGGCGGGCGCGCACCACTCCCCCCGAACGCGCTGGCCCACCTGGGGGCCACGCAGGACAATCTGGTCGCCAAGGTGCTCGACGACGTGGCCACGGGGCCCGGGCCCGGTGGCAAGTCCACGCTTGCGCTGCCCGGTTCACGGCTGGAGGCGTGGCATGACTACACCCGGGCCCGACACGCCTTCGATCGGGCCGCCGCGACCGAGCAGGCGCTGCGCGCCGGGCAGTTCACCGGCGAGAGCAGCGGCGGCGTGGGGCGGGCCGAGTTGATGATCGCCACGGCGACCCGGGCCAACGCCGGGCTCGCACTGGCGGACGCCACGGCGGCGTTGAAGGCGTGGGGCGTAGACCCGGCGGTCGCGGCACCGAAGGTCGCCGACGCCCTGGCCAAGCTGCCGGGACTGCGCGGTGGCCTCCCGCCCGTGGAGCACGTCAACGACACCAGGCCCCGCGAGACGTACGCCTGGCAACAACAGGATCGGGTCGCCCAGCCCCACGAGCCCGCGATCGCCAGGTTCGGCGGCCCGAACGCCGTGGACCACTTCGAGGTTCTGGGCCCGATGGGCCCGAACGGCACCCGCCCGCTGCTCCACGACGGTTACCTCCTCCCCGACGGCACCTATCAGGTCTTCGCGGGACCCGCCGGTGCCGGCTCGGACTTCCGGATCTGGGGGGACCTCGACGGCACCGTCCTCAAGCAGGGGCAACACCTGCCCGAGAGCGGCCGGTTCAAGGTCACCGACGTGGGGTCCGAGGATTTCCAGGTCTGGGGCCCGCGCGGCGCCGACGGCAGCCATCCCGTCCTCACCGACGCACGGCACCTCGGCAACGGGAGGTTCCGGGTCTTCGACGGCCCGATGGACCCTGCGCACAACTTCCACATCTGGGAACGGGGGTCGGGAACGGGCGACATCGTCTCCAACCACGTCGTGCGGGAGACCGCTCGCAGGTTGGGCGACGGTACCTTCCAGATCTTCGACGGCCCAAGGATCGGCGATACGGACTTCCGGATCCTGGGGCCGCGTCAGGCGGACGGCACCTATCCGCTCATCGCGGACGCCCACCGACTCCCCGACGGCACCTACCAGGTACACCGCATGCCCAAGAAGGACACCGACCCCTTCCAGATCTGGGGTCCGCGCGGCGCCGACGACAGCCATCCGGTCCTCGCCAGGGGTGAATACCGGCCCGTTACCGACGACTTCAAGGTCGTGAGCGAGGCGAGCGGACACTTCCAGATCTGGGGCCGGCGGGGTGCGGACGGCGAACACCCCGTGCTCCACGACGCGCACGCACGCCCCGACGGTACATACCGGGTCTACGACGGACCACGCGCCGACCCGACGCGGAACTTCGGGATCTGGGACCACCAGGGCGGCGTGCTCAAGAGCGCGGAGTACCGGCCCGCGACGGGTGACTTCAAGGTCACCAACACGCACAACGCCGACTTCGAGATCTGGGGAACGCGGCACACGGTCGACGGCACGGACCCGGTGCTCAGGCAGGGCCGGGCCCTCGGTGACGGCACGTATCAGGTGTTCGACGCACCCCGCACGGGGCCGACGCAGGGCTTCGAGGTCTGGGACGGACACGGCACCACCATCAAGCGCGGCGAATACCGTTCCGCCTCGGACGACTTCAAGGTCACCAACGAGGCCGACCCCGACTTCCAGATCTGGGACCGCGACGGCAGCATCCTCAGAAGCGCCGAGTACCGGCCCGCGACCGCCGACTTCAAGGTCACCAACCCGCACAACGCCGACTTCCAGATCTGGGACCGCGACGGCAGCATCCTCAGAAGCGCCGAGTACCGGCCCGCGACCGCCGACTTCAAGGTCACCAACCCGCACAACGCCGACTTCCAGATCTGGGGACCGAACACCGCCGGCGGCGCCCACCCGGTGCTCAGGGAGGCCCGCGCCCTCGACGACGGAACCCACCAGGTGTTCCACGCCCCCCGTACCGGGCCGACGCAGGGCTTCCAGATCTGGGACGCCCAGGGGGTCGTGCTCAAGAACGGCGCGCACATCCCGGGCAAGAACCTCTTCAGGGTCTCCGGCGTCGACGACGCGGCCCGGGACTTCCAGATCTGGGGACCTCGCCAAGCCGACGGCACGCACGCCGTACAGGCCGACGCACGCCGGCTGGCCGACGGTCGATACCAGGTGTTCGACGGCCCGACCGGCGTCGCGGGTCGCAACTTCGAGGTGTGGGCGAACGACGCCTTCAAGGTCGAGGGCAATGCCATACGCGGCCGAAAGGTCACCCATGTCGGCGAGCACCTGTCCGACTCCGGCGAGTTCAGGGTGACCGACCGGCTGCGCGGCACGTGGGAGAAGTGGGACGGCCCCGACCTGTTCGACCACAGACTGCTCGAGTACCCGCTCGGCGGTCCGATCGCCGGCGCCACCCGCCGCATCGATCACGTCACCCTCACCTGGCAGGACGTACGCCCCGCGGGCGCCTCGGTCGGCCACGACCTGGGCTGGGAACACATGCCGTTCCGCAAGGGCACGGTGGAGAAATGGCCCGCCGGCCCCGACGGCAGGGACAACGGGATCCGTCGACTAATCGACGGAGACGGCACGACCGTCTACACGCGCGATCCCTCCGGCGCCCACGAGGGGCACTGGATCGAGGGCTTCCGGGACCACGCGGGCAAATGGACGTGGGTCGAGAAGACCGCCGGGCACAGCCCGATCGCCTCCGGCACGCGCTACATCCGCTGGGACAACACCGCCTATGACGTCATCGACGGCGTCTTCGAGCTCAACGCCCGTCACCTGTTCGGTGGAAAGGTGCGCGACTTCTACCCGCAGCTCGACGGCGGGATCCTGATCACCGAGAAGACCGGCTTCCGGAACTGGAATTGGCACAAATGGGAGGCGAACGGCACGCTCCAGGCCCAGGGCGAGCTGCGCTTCCGGTTCGATCCGAACTTCGGCTTCAAGGCCCGGGTCACCCATGTCAAGGGCGATGCCGGTGCCGCGATGCAGGATGTGGCCGACCGCGGGCTCGTCGCCTTCGAACGATTCGCGCCGATGCGCGGCGGGCTGGGGAAGAAGTTCTTCTCCGCACCCGACAAGGCGCGAAGCACCAGGCAGTACACGTTCGAGCCGAGCGTGCAGCCGACCGAGCAGTTCAAGCACTACATCGAGCGAAACTACGTCAACGAGGAGTCCGCGACCTTCTCGAAGTTCGGCGATCTCGAGCTCAAGGCGCGCCGTATCTGGCAGCAGCGCTTCAACGTTCCGTTCTTCCCCGGCAAACCGGACTTCCCCGGGAACCTGTTCACCGGGGACGACCGACTCTTCCGGCACTGGGAGGTCTCCTGGACGGCCGCCGACGGGACGATCGAGCGTGCGGTGCGTTTCCAGCGCCTGGACGGCACGTGGCAGGACTTCAACCTGAACGGCGAGCTGCTGCGCGAAAGTCGCGTGCTGCTGGACGGCCGCAGGATCGAGTTCACCGCCGACACTCCGGGCGGAGGCGGAACCTGGCGCGAGGTGGGTGGCACCGAGACGGGGGTGCGCGAGTTCGGCGCGGATCGCCGCTGGGCCGACTACAAGACCGTCCCGGGGACCGATGAGCGCGTCCTGGTCCGCGAAGTCGTCGACCGCAAGGGCACGGTCCGCGAGTACCAGGGCGATCTGGGCCGCACCGGGCCCTGGGTGGACCGCAACCGATTCGGCCAGATCGTCGAACGCCGCGACGCGCTCGAAAGCGGCGGTTTCGTGCACGCGAGGATGGACGGTAGGCCCGACGGCCGCTTCACCTGGCAGCGGTTGGACGAGCACGGTATGGCGCTGCCCGGCGCGGAGAACACCGGCTTCCGTACGACCAACCGCGGCGGCGCGCAGATGTGGGGCGAGGGCTTCGACGACGGGTTCAAGGACTTCCGCAGGATCGGTGATCGGGACGTCCTGGTGTACGAGCACAAGTCGCTCGGCGACGGCCGGATCGCGGTGATCGAACGAGGAGCCGCGGACCGGTACACGACCACGGTCAGGACCCGCACCGGGGAGATCCAGGCACATCCCGGCGGGCATTCGGTGAATCACGTCGACGCCGGTGGCAAGTACTGGCGCGACGAGATCGAGGTGGGCGGCGTCACCCACACCATCCGCGAGGGTCGCGGCGACGCGATCCGCGAATACCGCGTCGGCCCGGACGGCATCCCGAACACCCGGCACTGGGACGACCTCCGCAACGGCGCGAAGATCCGCTCGTTCGAGCCGATCACCCACCAGGGCAACGTCGTCGGCTACCTGGAGAAGGATCTCGCGTACCTCCAGCAGCGGTTGTACGACGCCGACGGCAACGTCGTGGTGCACCAGGGCTTCTCCACGAAGATCTTCGAGAAGATGCCGGCCGCCGACCCGGGTGTGCTCAACCGGATCAAGTCCTGGGCCCACCCGGACAAGCTCGGCGCCACGGGCGTCGACTCGCGGTTCAAGCTGGTCGGACGCGCCGTGGACCACCACGGCGCGTTGAACGAGTTCCGCGGCTACAACCGCGGCCTCGCGGACACCAACCGACGGCACTGGGGTGCGCCCGACGCGCTGCGCGGCACCAGGGAATGGACCTTCGAGCAGAAGGTGTGGACCAAGGTCGGCATGGAGTTCACCCAGGACTTCGGCCTCTCGGTGCTGGCCGGCATCATCACCGAGCTGATCAACGACGGGAACGTCTCCGGCACCGACTGGGGCAGGATCTTCCTCAACTCCGCGGTGTCCGCGAGCTTCGCCGGGCTGATGGCGCGCCTGCACGAACTCAAGTTCCGTCCCGGCTCGTTCTCCCCCAAGCAGTTCAAGGACGGGCTCACCGCGAACGACTTCGGCAAGCCGTTCAACACCAACCCCTACTTCGGCGACAACTGGAAGACCGACTGGGCCAACTTCGACACCGCGCTGCGCTGGCGGTCGGGCCTGTACAAGTTCGGCCTGGGCCTGGCGGTCAACCCGCTCGTGGCGTTCGTCAACGGCTCGATCAACGCCGCGGTGTTCGGCGACAAGAACGGTGTCAAGCACTACGGCCTGGACGCGCTCGCCTACGGCGGCGTTGCGGCGCTCGGCTCACTGGCCGGCGGCGCCTTCGGTCCCGGCGCCCTCAGGTTCGGCGTGGACGCCTACATGGCGGGCCGGTTCTGGCGTAAGTCCGGAGTCCTGGACATCGGCATCAAGCTCGGCGAGAAGCTGATCGACGCGCAGCTCAACAAGCTCTTCCAGGGGTGGCTCGGGTTGAACGACAAGTACCTCCCGCACCCCACACCCGAGAACGGAACCAAGCCGTGAGTGTGTTCGGCAACCGCGGCGGCGCCCGCGGCAATCGCGGCGACCGCGCCACGCGGGGCGCGGGAGCGCGCCGCACCATCGCCGAGCTGATCGACGCCGCCCCTGACGGCGCCCGGGTCCTGCTCGCGCCCGGCGAATACCGCGAACACGTCGTACTCGACCGCGCCGTGGTCCTGGTCGCCGAACAGGGGCCCGGCAGCGTACGCCTGATGGGTGCTCAGGATGTCGCGCTTACCGTGCGCGGCGGATCCGGGGCGGGCGTCGAAGGCGTCGTGCTGATCGCCGCCGACGCGGACGCGCCGGCCGTACGCGTCACCGGCACCGCCGAGGTGGCCTTCGACGAGTGCCGCGTCATGGGTGGCCGGGTGGCGATCGCCGACGACGCCCGGGTCCGGCTGAGCGGCTGCCGAATATCCGGCGCCGGCGTGGCCGGCGTCTCGGTGTCGGACCGGGCCCGGCTGGCGATGACCGGCTGCCGGGTGCTCTCCGTGGACGGCGCGGGCGTGCTCGCGGCCGGCTCGGCCGGCGTGACCCTGGCGGACTCGGTGATCGTCGAGGCGGTGATCGGGCTGGAGGTGCGGGACCAGGCAGGCGTGCAGGTGCGCGGCTGCGCCTTCCTGCGTTGTGCGCGCAACGCGGTACTCGCCGAGGACGGCGCGGCCCTCGGCCTGGACGCCTGCCGCTGTGCCGAGAGCGGCGAGGACGCGGTGCTCGTGCGCGGCGGCGCGAAGCTGACCATGCGCGGCACCGCGATCGAGCGCGCGGGCGCCTCCGGGCTGGCCGCGATCGGTCGGGCCCACGCGAGCGTGCTGGACTGCCAGATCGTCGCCTCCACGCTCAGCGGCGCGGTCGCCGACGAGGATTCCCGCCTGGACGTGATCGGCGGACTGATCCGCTCCACCGGCGCCAACGGCGTCTTCGCGCGCGGCCGGGCCCGGGTCGGCCTGGACGGGGTCGCCGTCGCGGACACCACGTTCACCGCCGTGCACCTGGACGAGCACGCGCACGGCGAGCTCGCCGCGGTCGTCCTGGGTCCGACCCCCGAACACGGCCTGTGCCTCGCGGGCGCGGCCGGCCTCGGCGCGGACGGGGTACTGGTGCGCTCCGCCGAGATGACCGGCATGCACCTCGGTGGCATCGGCACCGCCCGGTTGACCGGGTGCGCGGCGCACCACTGCGGCACCGGGCTGCGGCTCGAGGAGGATCTCGACGCCGGGGTCGAGGACTGCGCGTTCACCGTCACCGGGCGGGCCGGGATCGAGGTGGGTCCGCGGGCCCGGCCCACGCTGCGCCGGGTCCGGGTGGCCCGGGCCGGGACCGCCGGCGTGGTCGTGCACGAGGGTGCGACGCCCGTGTTCGAGGACTGCGCGGTGACCGACAGCGCGGGTTCGGCGATGGTGGTGTGGACCGACGCGGCGCCGGTGGTCCGGTCCGGCTCGCTGACCGGCGCGGGCAAGAACGGCATCTTCCTCAAGGGCGGCGCCAAGGGCGAGTTCACCGACTGCGTGGTGGGCGGATCGGCCTATCCGGCGGTGTACGTCGCCGCCGGGGCCGCACCGACCCTGCGTGACTGCTCCTTCCGGGACTGCCCGAGCGACGCCACGATCGAGGACCCGGACGACACGTCGGCGGTGTTCACCGACTGTGTCGCGCGTGGTGTGGCGGACACAACGGTGTCCGGTCGGAGTTCGTCCGCGACCGCGCCGCTCTCCGGGCGGGAGCCCGAGCCGGGCGACCCGGTCCCCGCGCCGGCGGATCTGACCTCACTGCTCGCCGAGCTCGACGACCTGGTCGGTCTGGCCCGGGTCAAGCACGACGTGGCCACGCTGGTGCAGCTCATGCAACTGGTGCGCCGCCGCGAGGAGGCCGGGCTGACCCCGCCGCCGCTCAGCCGGCATCTGGTGTTCGCGGGCAACCCGGGTACCGGCAAGACCACGGTGGCCCGGCTGTACGGACGGATCCTGGCCGCGCTGGGGATGTTGACGCGCGGTCATCTGGTGGAGGCCGATCGCGGCGCGTTGGTCGGCGAGTACGTCGGGCACACCGCGCCGCGCACCACGGCGGTGTTCCGCAAGGCGCTCGGCGGCGTGCTGTTCATCGACGAGGCGTACTCGCTCACCTCCGCGGGCGGGAGCGACTTCGGTCAGGAGGCCATCGCCACGCTGGTCAAGCTGATGGAGGATCACCGCGACGACGTGGTGGTGATCGTCGCGGGCTACCCGGACGAGATGCACCGCTTCATCGACTCCAACCCCGGCCTGGACTCACGCTTCAACCGCACCGTGGTGTTCGAGGACTACGCCTCCACCGACCTGGTCAGGATCGTCGAGCACCAGGCCGCGGCGTACGAGTACACCCTCGACGAGTCGGCCCGCGCGGGCCTGTTGGCCTACTTCGACTCGGTCCCGCGCGATCGGCGGTTCGGCAACGGTCGCTCCGCGCGGCAGGCCTTCCAGGAGATGACCGAGCGGCACGCCCGGCGGATCTCCGCGATGGCCGAGGTGACCGCGGCGGACCTGGTCTCGCTGCGCGCGCCCGACCTTCCCGATCTCGTTCCGGCCGCGCCCGATCAGGCGTGAGCGGCCGAACCGACCCGAAAGGCACGACATGGCCGAACTCCCCAACCCCGAACCCGACTTCGGGCACGCCTTCGCGCGCTCGGTGCGTACGCCCCGGCGGCCGCTGCGACCCGGCCGCCGGGTGTGGACGGTGAGCCTGGGCATGCCGGCGCTCGCGGCGGCCGGTCTGGCCGTGGTGACCATCGCCTCGGCGATCGAGTTCGGTGGTGACGACGGCGGTCACCGCAAGCCGGTCGCGCAGGCGGCGCCGATGCAGGACAAGCCGGTCCAGGTGACGCCGCCGAGCGCCTCGACGCCGCCGCAGAACACCGCGATCTCCGGGAGCGACACCGGCGTTCCGCCCGGCGATCCCGGCCCGGGCAACAGCGCACCCGGCGCGGGCGCCCCCGCCGGCGGCTCGGCGTACCCGCCCGACTACCCCACCGGCGGCAACGGTTCGTCCGGAACCGGCAATTCGGGTGGTTCGGCCTCGTCTGGCGGCTCGACCGGAACCTTCGGTGGCGGCGGCTCCACGCCCGGCGCGCGCGCTCCGCTCTCCGGTTCTCCCGGCGGCGGCACGTCTTCGAACCCCGGGACCACGCCGGGAGGTTCCGCCCCGAAGCCGGCCGTCCCGCCGCCCGCGCAGCCCGGCTCGCTCGCGCCCAAGCAGACCTTCACCGGCGTCTCGGGCTACGGCTGCGCGAACAGCGGCGCGAGCGGTTTCGCCGAGGTGGGCCGCTACAGCGACGGCTCCAAGGGCTGGTACACCGTGGGCAGCGGCGGCTGGAACAAGGACGGCTGCAACGGCAGGTTCGACGCGGTGCCGATGTCCGGCGACAAGAACAAGGACGACACGAGCGCACGGGTGTTGTGGTGGTTCGACGTCGGCTCGGCCACCCGGCGCTGTCAGCTCAGCGTGTACGTACCCGCCGGCAACGGCCGGGACGTGGGCGGCAATCCCGCGCAGTACTACGTGCTGCGCGGCAAGGAGGACGACAAGACGGGTACCTGGTACGACAAGTTCACCGTCGACCAGGTCTCCAACAAGGGTCGTTGGGTCAGTGCCGGCACCTTCCCGGTGAGCAACGGCAGGATCGCCGTCAAGCTGGTCACCCGCGGCGTGGACTGGGGCGGCACCGCGGGTGCGCATCTGGCGGCCGGTCAGGTGCAGGCGAACTGCACGGGCTGACCCGGGCCGAACGCGACGATGTCCGTGCCCGATCCCCACGATCGGGCACGGACATCCGTGCGCACGGCGGCCTCGGGTTCAGGAGACCTCTTCGGCCATCGATTCGCCCGCCGGCCGCTGCGGAGGCAACATCCGGGTCGGGTCGACCGGGGAGTGCGTGATCGGCGCGGTCCACACGATGGGTCTGGGCAGCGGGAACGTCTCGCCGCGGTCGAAGCGGGTGCCCCCGGGGCGGGCCGCGGCCTCCCGACCCGGGTCCTCCGCGGGCAGCGTGGCCACCGGCACCGGGAAGCCCGGGTTGACCCCGCCGGCGGCGGTGATCCCGGTCGGGCGCAACAACACTCCGATGGTGCGCCACAGAATGGTCAGGTCGACCCGGGCGCTGCGGTTGCGCACGTACCAGAGGTCGTATTCGATCCGCACCGGCCAACTGAGCGCGTTGCGCCCCTGGACCTGGGCCCAGCCGGTCAGTCCGGGCCGCACGTCGAGCCGGCCGCGCTGGCGCCGCGTGTAGTGCACCACCTGACTCGGCAGCGTCGGACGTGGCCCGATGATGCTCATGTGTCCACGCAACACGTTGATCAGTTGCGGTAGTTCGTCCAGGCTAGTGGTACGCAACAACTGTCCGGTGCGGGTGATGCGGGTCGCGTCTGGTTCGTCCGGAAATCGCGGGTCGTGCATGGTGCGGAACTTGAGGATCTCGAAGTCTCGGCCGTGCAGGCCGCTGCGTGTCTGGCGGAACAGTACCGGCCCACCCATGGTCGCGCGGATCATCACGTGTATCGCGAGCAGGACCGGCCCCAATAGGACCAATGCCAGCACGGCCACGGTGATGTCGAACAGTCGTCGCATGCCATGCCCCTCCCCTGGTGTGGCGTTCGTTGTGGCGTCTTCCGGGCGTCGGCGGTGTCTCCCTCACCGGTCGTCGCCCACTGTGTGCGTCAAGTCCAGCCCAGGCCGCGGCGCTTGGCCACGGCCCGGTAGGTGTCGATCGAGATGCCCGCGACCTTGCGCTGGTCGAACTCGGCAAGCGCGCGGCGCCGGGCCGCGGCGCCGAGTTCGGCGCGCAGGTCCGGTTCGGTGATCAAACGGTCGATCGCGGCGGCCAGTGCTCGAGGGTCGCCGGGTGGTGCCAGGAGCAGGTGTTCGCCGTGGGTGCCGATCTCCCGGCAGCCTCGGATGTCGCTGAGCACCATGGGCAGCGCGCAGGACGCGGCCTCCATGGCGGATCGTGAGAATCCCTCGCGGTGCGAGGGCAGCACGAACACGTCCAGCGCGTTGTACACGGCGGGCATGTCGGCGCGCGCGCCCGGGAATTCGACCTGTGACCCGTGCACGGCGCGGGACACCGCGTCGGTCTTGTCCGGGTCCTCGGGTCCGATCCACACGAATCGGGCCTTGCCCGCGAGCAGTCCGGCAGCTTCCACGTACTCGAGGATGCCCTTCTCGGCGACCTGCCGCCCGACTCCGCCTACCAGTAGTTCATCTTCGGCCACGTTCAGTGCGCGCCGAACGGCCGCGCGGGCCTCGGGATCGGGTCGAAAGCGGGCCAGGTCGGTGCCGTTGCCGACCACGCGCGATCGCCATCCGGGCACGGCCCGGCGCAGCGTGGCGTGGTCGGTGGCGTTCTGGTACAGCTCGGCGTGCGACGCGCGGGCGGCGATGCCCTCGGTGCCGAGCACGAACGCGCGCCGGACCCACGGATCGCCGGGGCGGATCCACAGGCCGTGGCAGGTGTTGACCACCACCGGAACGCCGGTGGCGCGGCCCAGGATCCGGCCCAGCACCCCGGTCTTGGGGTTGTGTGTGTGCAGCACATCCAGGCACAGTCGGCGCAGGGTACGCACCAGTTCGGCGGCGGCCGCGGCGTCGCTGCGCGGACTCCAGGCGCGGGTGAGCGAGTTCAGGGGTACGTGGGTGACGCCCAGTTCCTCGACCTCGGGGACGTAGGGGCCGGACGCGCTGATCCCGAAGGTCTCGAAGCCGGCCGCGACGTCCTCCTCTAGTTCGGTGCGCAGGAGCAGGGCCAGGCTCATGTCGATGGTGGTCAGGTGCGCGACCCGCAGGGGTCGGCCGCCCGGACCGCGCGGCTCACGCATGCGCACCGGCTTTCTTGCCCAGGCCGACCACGGCCGCGTAGGCGCGTTCCTGGGCGAGCCGGCCGCCGAGTTTGGCGCGGAAGAACGCGGGTGGGTCGGTGCGCCGGACCGGGACCCGGCGCAGCCGGATCGGGTCGCAGCCCGGGAGGTTGCGGCCGAGCACGCCGGTGGCGGCGCTGCGGAATCGGCAGCGCAGCGCGTGTTCCATGTCCGGGACGGCGATGCCCCACGGATAGGCGAAGTGCGCCGGCCGCAGGCCGAGTCGGCGCTCGATGTCGTCCGAGGCGGTGTCGAGTTCGGTCGCGGTGAGCGCCTCGGGGCGGGCGTGGCTGTGGGTGTGGTTGCCGATCGTGGCCAGGCCGGATTCGGCCAGTTCGGCCACCTGGTCCCAGCTCAGCGCGGGGGATCCGCCGCTGGTGCCGGTGGAGCCTTCCCAGCGCATGCGTTCGCCGATGCAGCCGGTGGCGAGGTAGAGGGTGAACGGCAGTTCTCGGCGCTGAAGTTCCGGCCAGGCGTTGGCGTACACATCGGCGAAGCCGTCGTCGAAGGTGAGCACGATCGAGGGCGTGCGGTCTCCGGCCGCCAGCCGGTCCACGGCGGTGTCCAGCGAAACCACGTGCGCGCGCGGGAGCAGATCGAGTTGGGCGCGGAACGCCTCAGCGGGCAGGTCCAGTTCGTCGCGTGTGCCGCCGCCGACCCGGTGGTAGATGAGCAGCGTCGCGCCGGGTGCGGGCTCGCGGGCGAGGGCGGTGGCGGCCAGGCCGCGTTTGAGCGTGGCGCGCACGCGGTCGCCGCTGATGGCGGTCATCGGGTGGTGCCCTTCGAGGTGAGCCGAGTGGGAGCGGTGCGGGCGACCGGCCACGGGACCGGTTCGGGTTCCTGGCGGAGCGGGGTGCCGGGGGTGCCGGCGGGGTCGAGCGGGTACAGGCGCAGGGTCTCGCCCAGGGCGGTGGCCACGCTGCGGGCCGCCTCGTCGGGGTGTGGGGAGTGCGGTCGCTCGCGGTCGGTGCCCAGTGCGGCGATCGTGTGCACGGTGCGGTCGGCGCCGAGGTGGACCAGGGTGTGCGGTTGTTCGCCGACCAGCCACCACGTCTCGCCCCGGGCTCGGCCGGCGTCGACCACGTCGGTGCCCCGGTAGCCGCAGGCGAGGGCGATCGGGCGGTTGTCCTCGATGCCGGCCTCGTGTACCGGGTCGAGTTTGTGGCCGGCTTCGCCCTGCGGGTTGATCGCGGGCGCGATCACCGTCTCGGCGACCAGGGTCGGTTCGGGGCCGGCGGACTTGGCGCGACGGACCCGCAGATGTTGTTCGACCGACATCCGGGTGGCCCGGGCGAAGCCGCGCGCGGGCAGTGTGGCGGCGAGCAGGGGCCGGTCGCGGACCGCCTCGATGTCCCACAACGCCGGTCGTTCGGGCGCCAGCCGCAACTTCTGCGGGGTGCGGGTGGGCATCAGGTCGACCAGGCGCGGGCTGCTGCCGGCCGGCCAGGGTTCGCTCAACACCCGCTCCTGGGCCTGCCATTGCACGACGGTGCCGATGCCAAGGGCGGCGAAGCGTTCGTCGTAGGCGGTGGAGTGCCAGGTGGCCACGTCGCCCAGGCGGAACCACAGGTGCATCGCGGCGGGTACGCCGTCCACCCGCAGGATGTACAGCCGTGCCCAGTCGTGCCGCACGGCGCGGGCGATCAGGTCGCGTCGTGCGTCCGCCGCGGCGGGCTGGAGCGGGCCCTTCCAACTGCGGGCGAACAGGTCGGTGTAGATCGCGAATCCGGCGTCGAGGTCGCGCTCGTGCGTGCGTCCGGCGCCGCCGATCTCGTCGACGGTCAGCTCCCAGTGCGCGCGGACCCGGGCGGCGAAGCGGTGCGCGTAGCGGTCGAAGCTGCGGAACCGGGCCTTGTGGCCGGCCCAGCCGCCTTCGACGCCGGCGAGCATGTCGCAGGCCTTCTCTCGGGCGGAGACGGTGTAGCCGCACGCGCGCAGCCCGGCGATCAGTCGGTGGGTCTCCGGGTCCCGGCTGGGCATCCGGTGCAGGCGCAGTTCGCGGATGCCGGTGCGGGCGAGCGCGTCGGCGATCGAGTCGGCGCCGTGCGGTTCGTCGGGGTGTACGACCACGTGGCTGCGCGGTCGGCGGTGCGCGGAGAACACGCCCCAGCGGTCGGCGCCGATCCGCTCCAGCGGGAGCAGCGCGCGCGGCTGGTCTGCCTCGTCGAGCACGGACACCACGCGGATGTCGTCCAGCGGGTCGTGGTGGCCGTGCAGCGTGGAGGCGAACCACGCGTGGGTGTCGAACGGGTCGGCGTGTACGCCGCGCGCGGCCACGAGCCGGTCCCAGGACGCGGCGAACGCGGTGTCGATCTCCAGGGGGTGCATCGGGCGGGCCCGCATCAGGCCCCCTCGGCACGGCTCAGCGCACCGCGTGTGCGCGCGCTCGCGATGGCGGACACGGCGGCGGCCGACGGTGCGGCGGGTTCGATCGTGGGCGGTCCCCACGCGCGGGGCCAGCGCAGGCGCGGGTCGCGCACGGGCACCGCGTCCAGATAGCGGACGGGCGACGCGAGCAGGTCGGCCAGCATCAGCGCGATCGCCTCCAGGGTGTAGGTCGGGTCGTAGCGCACGACCTCGCGCAGGGTGGGAACGACTTCGCCGGTATCGACCCGGGCCACCGCCAGCGGAGCGGCGCCGATCCGGTACCAGCGGTCGTGCGGGCCCCATTCGGCGCGCATCTCCTGCGGGCCCCTGCGTGCGCAGGCCACGGTGAGCAGGCGCAACGTGGGCTGGTCCAGGATCAGTTCCGGACTGGGCAGGGCGGGGACCTCGGTCGCGGGTCTGGCCTCGAGCCGGCGGGGGATGCCGGATGTGCCGGGTTCGCTCGCCGTCGCCCGGGCGCGCAGGCCGCGGACCCGGGCTCGGGCGGCGATCGGTACCGCGCGCTGCACCTCGCGGGCGCCGCGCAGCAGCGGCAACACCCGGCGCGGTACCCGGGCCGCGCACACGTCCAGCAGCGGGGGCCTTTCGGTGCTGATCCGGTCCTTGAGCGGGCTGGCTCCCGGCAGCAGGTCGATCAGGGTCAATCCGCCCTCCGCGAAGGCCAGTTCCTGGGCGCGCCAGTGCACCACGTTGCCCGGTGAGAGCATCGCGGCCGCCGGATCGTAGGCGACGGTGTGCCAGTGCACGACCGGGCCGATCCGTACGCCCAGGCACGACGCGATCGCGCGGTCGTCGGCGTAGAGCACGTACAGCCGGGCCATGCCGCGCGCGTCGAGCGCGTGGGTGAGCAGTCGGCGGCGTTCGGGCGAGGCGCCGAGCCGCCCCTTCCAGCTCAGGTCGAACAGTTCCTCGTGGTCGGCCAGGCCGGCCGCGAGCGGCGGGGTGCCCGGTGCGCCGAACGCGGCGACCCGCAACTTCCACAGTTGTCCGGCCCGGCGGGTGGTCTGCCCGACCGCGCTGTCGAAGCCCCGGTGGCGGGCCCGGTAGGCGGACCAACCGTCGGTGGTGGTCTCGATCATGTCGGTCATCCGCTCGCGCACGTCCACCGCGTAGCCCGCCTCGCGCAGCGCGTCCAGCAGGGCGTGCGTGGCGGGGTCGCGGCCGGCCATTCGATACAGGGTCAGTTCCCGGATGCCGCCGCGGCGCAGCTCCGCCGCGAGTTCGTGGAGCACGGCGGGTTCCGGGTCGGTGGTGCCGATGACGACACGTGTCCGCTCGCGTTGGCCGCGCCCGAGTTCGTGCGCGCGGCCGGCCGAGTCCAACTCCAGAGGGAGCAGGGCCAGCGGGTGGTCACCGTCGAACACACCGGGTATGCGCACGTGTTCGGCCCGATGCGGACGGCTCGCCAGCCACGACGACGCCCAGGCGTGGGTGTCGAAGACGTCTGCCTGAACCCCCCGCCCGACCACCAATTCGTCCCACGCGCGTGCGAGATCGACCTCGATCTCCTCGGCGCGCAGGGTCGATGCACGATTGACCATCGCCCGGCCCCCACCTCGCGGTCCCGATGTGAGCAGCATCGGAACGTTTGTGCCCGACCGGCGCCCTCCGCCCCCACACGGTTGGGACACGAGTCGCCCGCCGACCAGATTAGGCCGGATGGGTCACGCGTGAAGGGTGTTTCGCAATCCGTCCACGAGTCGTGCGTGATGTTCCCCGATATCCGGGGTCCGTGGTCTTGCCCGGATGTGACCGGCGGGCGGACGTTCGGTGACCGGCTGACGGGAGGTGACCCCGCTGTTACGGTTCCGGCAGCGGGAGCCGCGTGGCTGGGGAGGCTGGGGTGGGCGGTTCGATGGTGGGGTCGGTACGGGCCGGGGGCGACGCTTTGTTGCGGCGGTCTCCGGCGCAGGTGTGGTTCGTTCGCCGTGCCCGGCTGCGGCTGGCGGTGCTCGGGTACCACGGGATCTCTGATCCGGCGACGTTCGCGGGGCAGTTGGACCGGCTGCGTCGGGTCGCCCGGCCGGTGTCCCTGGACGAGGTGGAGTCGGCGCTGGAGAAGCGGCGCGCGTTGCCCGCCAAGGCCGTGCTGTTGACCTTCGACGACGGTGAGCGCAGCATCCTGGAGCACGGCCTGCCGCTGCTGCGCGAGCGCGGCGTCCCGGGCGTGGCCTACGTGGTGGCGTCGGCGATCGACTCGCGTACGCCGTTCTGGTGGCACGAGGCGGACCGGTTGGTCGCCGCAGGGGCACGGGTGGCCGGGGAGCCGGAGCGCTCGCCGAGCGGATGGGTGGCGTATCTCAAGACGGTGCCGCAGGAACGGCGATTGAGCCTGCTCGCCGCGCTGCGAGCGGGCCACGAGGCGGTGGACACCCCGCAGTTGACCGGCGCGGACCTGCGCACCCTGGAGTCGGGCGGGGTGCGGGTGGAGAACCACTCGCTCACGCATCCGCTGCTGGACCGCTGCGCCGACGCGGACGTGCGGGCCGAGGTGGTGGACGCGCACGAGCGGTTGACCACGCTGCTCGGTCGCGCACCGAGCTCGTTCGCGTATCCGAACGGGAACTGGGACGTGCGGGCCGAACGACTGCTGGCCGAACTCGGCTACCGCACCGCGTTCCTCTTCGATCACCGGCTCGGGCCCCGGTTGCCCGACCATCCGCTGCGAATCTCCCGCCTGCGGGTCGGGTCCAACACCCGTCCCGACCGGTTCGCGACGATCCTGTCCGGGCTGCATCCGGCCGTACACGCGCTGCGCGGCGGACGTTGACCTGCTTGAATCGGCGGGTTGTTCGGGCCGGCGGGACGGGTCCGATCGACGGAGAGATCCGGGGGGATCACCGTGCTTGCTCTGCCCACGCTGTTGCGCTCGCCCGGCGAGTTGGCGGCACTGGTTCCGTCCTGGCGCGCGCTGGTCGCCGCGACGCCCGGGACGTCGTACTTCACCACGCCGGATTGGGTGTTGGGCTGGACCGAGTCGTTGGGCCGGGACCAGGCCGGGCGGGTCGTGGTGGCGGTGTGGCGCGCCGAGGACGGCGGCGCCGAGGCGGTGGTGCCGCTGCTGCGCACCCGTGAGCGGCTGCACCCGCGGCTGCCCGGCGGCGTGTCGAGTTGGACGCTGCTGGGCACCGGGCCGGGCGCCGCCGACCACTGCGGGTTCGCCGTGGATCCGCGCCGGCATCAGGACGTCCGCGCGTGGCTGGCCTCGCTCGCCCGGCGGCGCACGATGGTCTTCCCGCATCTGGACGCCACGACCGGTGATCCGTTCCTGCCGCCCGGCGCGCGCGAGATCGAGCGCACCGCGTGCCCGGTGATGCCCGCCGACCCGGCCGCGCTGGGTTCCGCGCGGCACCGGCAGGGCGTGCGGCGCAAGGCCAAAAGGCTGGCCGAGGACGGGGTCACGTTCACGTGGGTGCCGCCCGAGGCGATGACCGCCGAACTCTTCGACGAACTGCTGCGGCTGCACCGGGCGCGGCGGGAGGCGATCGGCGGATCGAGCGCGTTCGACGCGACCCGACGCCCGCTGCACGCGGCGCTCGCGGCGCGCTCGGACGCCGGTCGCGGGCCGTGCGCGCTGGTCGCACGCGATCCGGCGGGCCGGCCGGTGGGAATCCTGTACGGGTTCCTGTGGCAGGACACCTTCGCCTACTACCAGTTGGGCTGGGACCCGGCGTACGCGAAGGCGAGCCTGGGCACGGTGCTCTTCCACGAGACGCTCACCGCACTCGCCGCGCGCGACGTGCGCACCTTCGACTTCCTGCGCGGGGCCGAGGAGTTCAAGCACCGGTTCGGTGCGACGGATCGTTACGACACGACATGGCTGGTGGCCCGCGGGCCGGGCGGTGCGCTGCTGGGCGCCAAGTCCGCGGCCCGCCGGGTCCGGGATCGCCGGTCTCGGCCGGTTCGGGGGGAAGCGTGAAGGACCGCATCAGGCTCGTGCACGTGGTGTGGCGGTTGAGCGTCGGCGGCGGGATCCCGCAGGTGAGCCGACAGGTGCTGGCCGGGCTCGACCCGGAGCGCTTCGACTGTCACGCGATCATCGCCAGGCCGGCCTGGGAGGAGGACGAACTCGGCGAGTTGGGGCCGAATGTGACGGTGCATTCGCTCGACCACGAGGGTCCCACCCGGCCGCCGGACGAGATCCGGCTCGGGATGCGGATCGCGGGCCGCGTCCGCGAGTTGCGGCCCGACGTGCTGCACGCGCACAGCGGAACGGCCCGGCTCTCGCTGCCCGCCGCCCTCGGCTCCCCCGGGCTCCCCCGGGTGTTGGAGGTGCACGAGCCGCTCAAGGACGGTCTGCACTCGCGGCTGACCAACGGCATCGAGGTCGGCATGGTCAAGGCCGCCGGCTTCCGCCCGTTCGCGCACTCGACCCATGTCCGGGACGCCACGGCGGCGATCGTCGGGTGGCGGCCGGAGCGGATCCCCCTGGTGCCGTTGGGTGTCCCGGTCCATCAACCGGACCCGGCGGCCGGGGTCGCGCTGCGCGCCGAGTTGGGCATCCCGGCCGAGGCGCTGGTGGTGGTCGGTGTCGGCCGGGCTCCGCAGAAGAACATCCCGCTGATGGTGCGCGTCGGCGCGGACGTGGTGCGCAAGCTCGGCGACGCCGGTCCGCCCGTGGTGTTCCTGGTGATCGGTCGTCAGGAGCCGGAGGTCCCGGCGCTGATCGCGGAGCTGGGCGTCGGGAAGCAGGTCCGGGTGGTCCCGCCCCTGGCGCGGCTGAGCGACGCGTTCGACGCGGCCGACCTGTTCCTGTCCACGTCGCACTACGAGGGCTTCGGGCTCGCGGTCGCCGAGGCGATGATGGCGGGCGTACCGGTGGTCGGCACCGCGGTGGGCGGCGTGACCGACGTGGTCGCGGACGGGGTCACCGGCCGGCTGCTGCGCGCGGGCGACCGGGGCGGGTTGGTGATGGCGTGCCGCGAACTCCTCACCGACGACGCGCTGCGAGCCCGAATGGGCGCGGCGAGCCGGGAACGGGTGCTGGCGCGCTTCACCCGGCAACACATGCTCGACGGCTTCGCCCAGGTCTACGAGCGCGCGGCGCTGCGACGTCGCCGGGGGTAGGTGGACGGCGGGGCCGGGCCGGGGGGCGGTCGACCCGGCCCGGCCCGACCGCGCGCCCGGTTGCGCGAACGGGCCCGAGCCGGACCGGCTCGGGTCGGAGCAGGCCGCGTCGGCGCGCGGGTCAGCCGGTGGCCGGCCAGTCCCAGTGCGGGACTTCGCGGAGCGGGTGCAGTTGTTCGTCGGTCTCGGCGTGCGAGTTCTGCTTGGCCACCTGCGTACCGAACTCCACGTGGGAGCGCAGCGCCTCCCGAAACGGTGCGTCGGCGGGGAGTTCGGCCGCGTCGGCGGCGGCCAGGTACAGGTCGACGAAGCGTTGGCGCTGTTCCTCGGTGATCCGCAGGCCGCGATGCACCTCGATCAGATGCGGGAAGCCGCCCATGTTCCGGCTGAAGTCGTCCGGGCCGCCGAAGGTTTCGGCGGTGAAGGCGGTCAGGTGGTCCACGTGTTCCGGGCGTCCCGCGCCGAACAGGGGCTGAAGCAGCGGGTCGGTCAGGACGCTGCCGTAGAAGATGTCGATGAACCGGCGCAGACCTTCGTGTCCGCCCGCGTGCTCGAAAAGCGTCTCCATGGCCCCTCATCCCAGACAGCGCGGGGGCCGGCTGTCAACTACCCGTTACCTGCCGAGTTCGGCCAGGATGCGATCGGCGACCGCGGGCCACGTCATCGTCGCGCGCAGTTCCACGCCTCGCGCGAGCGCTCGGTCGCGAAAGCCGGCGTAGTCGGTGCCCAGCCGCGCCAGAGCGTCGGTCAGCGCGTCAACATCCCCCGGCGGCACGGTGATTCCCGCGTTGCCCACGATCCACGGCTGATTGCCGACCGTGGAGGCCACACACGGCAGGCCCCGGGTCAGACCCTCGACCAGGGCGATCCCGAACGCCTCCATGTGCGTGGGGATCACCACCGCGTCCGCCGCGTCGTACGCCGCGCCCATCGCCGCGTGCGGCACCCGGCCGAGCACCCGCACCCCGGGCGGCGGTGGGCCGTCCGGGCCACTGCCGACCAGGGTCAGCCGCCGGCGCGGGTCGCGCGCGTACAGCCGGGCGAAGGCCTCGAGCAGGATCGGGCCGCCCTTGAGCTCCCACTGCGTGCCCACGAACAACAGTCGGGGCGGATCCGCGGCGCGCGGCCCGGGGTCCGCCGCGGCCGGGTCGACGTTGGTGCCCGCGCCCACCACGTGCACCCGGTCCGGCGCCAGGCCGTACTCGGTGACCAGCACGTCCGCCGTGCTGGGGCCCATCACGAACACCCGGTGCGCGCCCAGGAGCAGCCGTCGCTCCCGGGCCAACCACCCTGCCGTGTAACGGGATCGGTGGATACCGCCGACCGCCGCGCCCTCCAGGCCCACCCGGTCGGTGTACACGCCGTAGCGCACCCCCGCCGGCGGCACCAGCGCGGGCAGCGTCTGCACGATCAGCACCGGGTCGCGCACACCGAGCAGCCCTCGGGCCCGCACTCGTCGGTCCAGCGCCGCCGTCCAGGCGTCGGTCTTGGTCCACGGCGTCCCCGCTCCGGCCCGGCGCGCCTCGCGCACGGCCCGCAGCCGCGCGCCGGCCAGGCCCGGTGCGCGGGCCAGCGGCATCAAGTCGTGCGCCCGCACCGCCGTGCGCTCCGCCAGCGCCCGGCGCAGCGCCGGCACCGAGCCGGAGAACGCCCCGACATGCAGCATGGTCAGGCCGGTCGGCTCGCTCATCCGGTCGCGGTCCCGCGCCGGTCGCGGGTCCGCCGGCGCAGGGCCTGGCCGCGCTGGGTCGCCTTGAAGCCGACCAGTCGGCCGCCGACCCGGACCGCCTCGCCCACCCGGCCGCGCACGACCGGCCGTTCGGTGCGGGCCTGTTCGTACCACTCGACCACTCGCTCGGCCTGGCGTTCCAGCGCGAATCGCTCGTGCACCAGGTCCAGCGACCAGGTGCCGATCCGCTCGCGTTCGGCCTGGTCCCGCAGCAGCGCGCCGAGTTGGCCGACCAGCGGATCCCGCTCGACCGGTTCCCGGCCCGCGCCCAGGCCGTAGAAGCCGAGCGCGTCGAAGTCGCCGATCGTCTCCGGTGTCACCGGCTTGCTGAAGCCCTGTTCGCCGACCACGACGGTGGGCTTGCCGAAGGCCATCCCGCGCAGCACCGAACTGCCCATGCCCACCACGATGTCGGCCAGCGCGTAGGCCGGGCGCGGGTCGGCCATCTCGCCGGTGAGCACGATCGCGCGCCGGCCCAGGGCAGCGTTCAGCCCGGCGGCCCTGGCCTGGAGTTCACCCTCGATGGAGCCGCCACCGACCATCACCAGGCGCAGTCCGGAGACCTCCGGGGACAGCCGGGCCACGGCGTCCATCGTGCGCTCCAGGTGTTCCTGCTTGAGGTGCTTGGCCAGTCGCGACACGATCACCACCGTGGGCGCGGGTTTGAGCAGCCCGTGCTCGGCGGCGAACGCGTCCACGTCGACGTCGGGCGCGCTGCCGTTGACCGCCGAGGTGACCGGGTGGTCGATCGCGGTGTCCACGGGCGGTTCGAGCAGGTGCACCCGCGCGCCCTCCAGGCCGCGCAGCTCGCCGGTCTCCTCGTACAGCTCGCCGTAGCCCACGGTGAGCGGAACGCCGGTGCGCGGGAAGTACGGCGGCAGGCTGCCCATCGACATGACGGTGCCCAGCACCGGCGTGCCGCGCGGCACGAACGCGCCGAGGAACGCCTCGACCAGTGGCCAGTACTCGTAGGTGTGCACGACGTCGATCCGATGGCGGCGCACCGCCGCGGCGATCGTCCGGGAAACCGCGGGCGAGGGCCGCACGTGCGCCCGCTCGGGCAGTGCGAGCAACGGCAGCCCGGCGGCGGCGACCCTTTGCCGCAGCGGGCCCTGACGACCCATCACCCACACCTCGTGGCCCAGGTCGCGCACCGCGCGGGCCAGGTCCACGGCGTTGATCGAGCTGCCGCCGAGTTGCATGTCGTGCGGACACACCAGGATGCGCACGCTCGTTCACCCCTCCCAGGTGTGGTCGACGTACACCGGCGCGGCCAGCACGACCGCGCGCGGCGGGGTGTCCAGCTCGGGTCCGGCCACGTCGAATTGCTTCGCGGGATGCCACGCGGTGAGCGGATGGCCGTCCCGGTCGTACACCCCGATCCACAGCGCGTAGCGCCCGCGCGGCAGCGGCAGTCGGTCCAGCGTGCACTTGACCCGGTTGCCCGACCAGCCGAACTGCACGTCCCGCCGGGTGGTGAAGACCGGACTGGCGGTGCCCTCGGTGACCCCGATGTGGACCGTGGCGGGTCCGCGGTAGTCACCCGCGAAGTCCGCCTCGACCACCATCGAGCGGTTCGTGGTGGGGCCGGCGGTCTCCACGCCGCGTACGTCCACGTACGTGGTCCGGATCGCCTCGTCGGTGCGGGTGCGGGCCTCGGTCTCCTCCTCGACGCTGTCGCGATATCCGCGCAGCGCCTGCCGGATCGGTCCGTCGGTGCGGATCTCGCCCTGTTCCAGCCAGATTCCGCGCGTGCAGATCGACTCGACCGACGCGAGGTCGTGCGAGACCAGGACGAGCGTGGTTCCCTGTTCCAGCACCACCCGCATCCGGTCCAGGCACTTCTGCTGGAACAGCGCGTCGCCGACGGCGAGTACCTCGTCGACCAGGAGCACGTCCGGTTCCAGGAACGCGGCGACCGCGAAGCCGAGCCGCATCTGCATGCCGGAGCTGTACCACTTGACCTGCCGGTCGATCGCGGTGCCCAACTCGGCGAAGTCCACGATGTCGTCGAACCGCTTGGCCACCTCGGCCCGCTTCAGACCCAGCAACGAGCCGTACAGGAAGGCGTTCTCACGCCCGGTCAGGTCCGGGTGGATGCCCGCCCTGACCTCGATCAGCGCGCCGACCCGGCCGCGCACCTGGAGTCGGCCGGCATAGGGGTACATCACGCCGGTGAGCATCTTGAGCAGCGTGGACTTGCCCGACCCGTTGGAGCCGATCAGGCCGACCGCCTCGCCGGGGTCGATGTGGATGTGGATGTCGCGCAAGGCCCAGCGCCAGTCGGCCTGGTCGCGGCCGGAGAGCTTGCGCGCGATCCGGCCGAGGTTGTCCCGCAGCAGCATGCGCTGGCTGTCCGCGCGAAAGCGTTTCCACAGGTGCTGGGCCTGGATGGTGCCCAGCGGGAGGGTTCCCGGTTTGCCCGGCGCGGCCATGGTCGTGGTGCGGCTAGGCGACATCGGCGATCCCCGCCTCGAGCTTCTTGAAGATCTTGTATCCCACGAACAGGAGCACGGTGGCCGACGCGGCGGCGGCTCCGGTGAGTTCCCAGTCGGGTTGTTGTCCGTACAGGATCGCGCGCCGGTAGCCGTCGATCACCGCGGCGAGCGGGTTGAGGATCACGTACGGGAGCAGCCAGTCCTTGGTGATCTGGTCCATGCCGTAGGCGACCGGGGTGGCGAACATGCCCATCTGCATGAGCAGGGGCAGCACGTGTCTGATGTCGCGGAAGTAGACCACCGCGGCGGACAACACGAGCACCACGCCGAGGGTGACCTCGAATTGGATCAGCAGCAGGATCGGCAGCGCCCAACTGGTCGCCGCGGGTGGTGTGGTGTACGCCGCGAAGAGCACGGCCAGCACCGAGGAGGCGATCAGCATGTCCACGGTGGCCACGATCACGGTGGCGAACGGGAAGACCTCGCGCGGGCAGTAGACCTTGTTCAGCAGCGGCCCGTTGGACACCAGCGACGACGAACCCTGGGTCACCGAGGACATGAAGAAGGTCCACGGCAGGAGGCCCAGGTAACTGAACAGCGGGTAGGGCACGTTGTACTTGTGCGCGGTGTCGCTGAGGTTGCCCACCCGCTGGAAGACGACGGTGAACACCACCATCAGCAGGACGGGCGTGATGATCGCCCACGCGAAGCCGAGAACGGCTTGTTTGTAGCGGGCCTTGAGGTCGCGCTCGGCCAGCGTGCGGACGAGTTCGCGCGAGTGCCACAGTTCGCGGACGCCTCGGATCAGGCTGGTGCGGCGTTTGAACTTGAGTTCCGGTGGTGGCCCCTTGATCTCGGGGTCGGGTGCCTGCGCTGCGGCGATCCGGCCCGTACCGCTGCCCACGCCCGCTTGCGGGGCCGCGTGTCGTCCGGTTCCGGTGCGACTGTCGATGGTCGGCGTGGTCGCTCCCCCGTGGCCCGCGTCGGGCGCTCCGTTGACGTGTGTTCGGTGGTCGGCGGGTTCGTCGACACTGCCGCCCGGCCGCGCGTGCCGGCCCACCCGGCCGACACCGTCGACCCGGCCCAAGCCGTCGCCGGGCATGCCGACGGCACCCCCCACATACTCCCCCACGGACTCCCCCTCCCTGGTTCGACAACAACCTTGGCACATGCGATCTCCCCACGAGTCGCATTCGGCCGTTCGGGAACCGGCGCTCCCGCCCTACCTCTTCCCCACCATGCGGTTGCGGGCGGTCACCGGCTCCGCTCGTCCAGCAGCGTGATCCACGCGTCCACCACGGTGTCCATCGCGTGACGTTCCAGGCAACGCTCCCTGGCTGCCCGGCCCATGGCGTCCCGGTCGGCCAACACCCGGCGGATCGCGGCGACCAGCGCCCGCGGGTCGCCGGAGCCCGGGCCGACGTCGGCGAGTGCGCCGGTGACCCCGTCCACGACCACGTCGCGCACGAAGCCCACATCGGTGGCCGCGGCCGGGACCGCGCTCAGGCCCGCCTCGACCAGGACGCCCGGGACACCCTCGCTGGTACTGGACAACACCAGCGCGTCGGCGGCCCGGTACACCGGGCCGAGGTCGGCCAGGTTGCCGGTGAAGGCGACCCGCCCGGGCGAGCGCCGCTCGGCGAGCGCCTCCAGGCTCGACCGCTCGGGGCCCTCCCCGGCCACGAGCAGGTGGTACAAGGGCCGTTCGCGCTCGGTGGCCTCGGTCTCGGCCTGTTCGGTGACGGCACCCGACGCGGTGTCCCGCTCGCCGTCCTCGAGCAGCGCGAACGCCTCGATCGCCAGCGCGACCCGCTTCTCCGCGGCCAGCGCGCCGACCACCGCGAGTACCCGCGCGCCGGCCGGCAGCCCCAACTCGGCGCGAGCCTTGGCCCGGTCGTCGCCCTCCGGCGGCAGGAAGCGTTCCGGTCGCCGTCCGTTGGGGATCGCCCGGACCCGATCCGGGGGCAACCGGTAGGTGCGCAGCAGCACGTCCCGGCCCATCGGCGACACCGAGGCGATCGCCGCCGCCCGGCGCAGCATCAGCCCGACCCGGGCGCGGCGCAGCGCGTCCCGGGCCCAGTGTCGGGGGTCGCCGATGTTGACGTAGACGAACGGTGTCCCGGTCCCGGCGAGTGCGATCCCGCAGGCGTCCAGCGTGGTCGAGCCGTGCGCGATCACCAGGCCCACGCCCGCGGCCCGGCGGCGCAGTTCGCGCAGCGTGCGCGGGTGCAGCCGGCCCGGTCCGAGCACCGGGATGTCCATCTCGCCCGTGCCCGCGAGCGCGACGACCGACGACGCACGGCCGCGGTCGCGCAGCGCGGCGTCCAGGTCGTGGGCGAACGCCTGTGAGCCCCGGCGTCGGGGGTCGGTCACGACGTGCAGGACCCCACGCCGGTCCGTCGTTGTCCCCATGAGGTGACAGGTTGTCACGAATCCCGCCCCGCCGGGGGCGTATCGATGACATGCTCAGCCGTGAGGGGTGGGGGCGCCCTGTGGTCGGCGTTTTTCGGGGAGTTGGCGGGGGATGGCAGAGGTGATGCAGTGCACGTGCTCCAGGTGATCGACAGCGTGGATCGGGTCGGCGGCGCCGAGCGGGCGGCGGTGGCGATGGCCCCGGAGCTGATTCGTCGGGGGATCACGCTGGATATCGCGTATCTCCTGGATCTGGACGGATTTCAACCGGAGTTGGCCGAGGCCGGGGTGACGCTGTTCGGCGTGCACCGGAATTCGCGGGCGGGTTCCGCACGCGGGCTGGCGCGGGTGATCCGCGATCGCCGACCGGACCTGGTGCACACGACCTTGTACGAGGCGGACATCGCGGGGCGAATCGCCGCTCTGGCCAGCGGTGTTCCGGTGGTCTCCAGCCTGGTGAACAACTCCTACGGTGCCGAGATGCGGGATCAGCCCGGGATTCGGCCGTGGAAGCTGCGCGCCGCCCAGGGCCTGGACGCGGCCAGCGCGCGCGGCGTGCGGCGGTTCCACGCGTTGACCGAGCACGTGGCCGGTGTGATGTCCCGCCGACTGGGGGTGCGCCGGTCGCGGATCGACGTGGTGCCGCGCGGGCGTGATCCTCGACCGCTGGCCGCCGCCCGCGAGCGCCGCGAGCGCACTCGGGCCGCGCTGTGCCTGGGGCCGGACGTCCCGGTTCTGGTGACGGCCGCTCGGCAGGAGTACCAGAAGGGCTTGGACGTACTGATCACCGCGTTCGCCCGGGTGCGTGCCGAGGTGCCGGACGCGGTCCTGCTGCTGGCCGGTCCGGCGGGTGGTCGCACCGAGTCGTTGCGCCGACTGGCCGCCGAGACCGGCGGAATCGGGGATTCCGCCGGCGCGGCGGAGCCCGTACGGTTCTTGGGACACCGCGACGACGTGCCCGATCTGATGGGCGCGGCCGATGTGTTCGTGCTGCCCTCGCGCTGGGAGGGGTTGGGCAGCGTGCTGATCGAGGCGATGGGTGTGGGGACGCCGATCGTCACCAGCGATCTGCCTCCGGTGCGCGAGATCACCGGGGCGGGCGACTGTGCGGCGTTGGTGCCGCCGGACTCGCCCGAGGCGCTGGCGGCGGCGCTGGTCTCGGCCCTGACGGAGCGGGAGAAGACCGCGATACGCACGGAGGCGGCGTATCGACGTTTCGGCGAGGAGTACACGATCGACAGCGTTTGCGACCGGATGGTCGCGTTCTATGCCCGGGCACTCGACCCGCGAGCCGGCCGTGACGTGTCGTCAGGTCCGGTGCGGTGACCGCCACCCGAACACGTCCGGTCGGATCTCGACGGAATCTCCACACTTCCGGCACAGTCCTGGGGTCGTTCGGCACCCCGTTTGCTCTACGTTTGGCCTGCCCCGCGGTCTGCTCTCGGGGCGGCAACTCGAACCGGAGGGGGACCGGTGGAAACCTCTAGCTACTTCTCCGTTCTCCAGCGCCGTTGGCCGCTGGTGCTCGCGTGTCTCGCGATCGGACTGCTCGCCGGGTTGATCCTGACCCCCTCGGACCCCAAGGGCACCGGGAACCAGTGGACCAGTTCGGTCAACGTGGTGCCGGCGCCGAACTCGGCGAAGGAGTTCAACCTCGCGCCCGTACAACTGATGACGGACGGCGGCGAGGTGGCCCGCCGGGTGGCGAAGCGGCTGAACAACCCCGATCCGGCCGTGCTGGCGTCCAAGGTCACCTCGCAGCTCAACCCGGACCTGGGCCTGGTCCAGATCTCCGCCAAGGCGCCCACCCGCAAGGTGGCCGAGGAACTGGCCACCGCGTGGGCGCAGGAGACCGTGTCCGCGTTCGCCGACTCGCAGCGCAGGACCCGGCAGGGTCAGGCGGACAGCATGACCGCCCAGTTGGACAAGCTCAAGACCGACATCGACGGTCTGGAGAAGAGCACCACCAACGCGCCGGTGGGCAAGAAGGCAACGCTCCAAGCGGAGTTCGACGCCAAGCGGGTGCAGTACACCACGCTGGTGGGTCAACAGCAGGAGTTGGTGAACCCGCTGAACGACCCCAAGGTCGAGGTGATGGACGGCCTCAAGAGCACGCCGGACTCCACCACGAGCATCCTGGCGCCCACCTCGCGGCCGTTGCGGATCGCCCTCGCGGCGGCGCTCGGGCTCGCGCTCGGGCTGATCGCGGCGCTGATGGTGGACCGGATGGACGTACGGCTGCGCGGGCGCATCCAGTTGGAGGACGCGTTCGGCCTGCCGGTGATCGCCGAGGTACCGCGGGCGACCCGGCGCCAGCGGGCGGGACACGCGGTGCTGGTCGCGGGTCGACCGGACAGTCCGGTCGCGGAGGCCTATCGCACGCTGCGGTCGGCGTTGCTGCTGTCCGGCCCGCCCGGGCTCGCCTATCGACTCGGCGGCACCGACCCCCGGCAGACCCGGGGCACCGCGATGCCGGTGCGTCGGATAAGCGACCCGGCGCCGGTGATCCTGGTGGTGTCGCCGCGCCCGGGCGACGGGCGCACCAGCACGGTGGCCAACCTGGCCGCGGCGCTGGCCGAGGCGGGCCGCTCGGTGCTGGTCCTGGACTGCGACTTCCGCAATCCGGCCACCCACCTGTATCTCGGCGCCAAGCCGGGCAAGGGCATGTCCGAGGTGCTGCTCGCCGAGCAGGAGATCGACCTCGGGGACGTGGTGCGCAGCACGAACATTCCGAACGTGCGGGTGATCACCGCAGGAGCCCCGGCCGCCTATCCGGCCGCACTGCTGTTGCGCGCGGGCGAGGTGGTCCAGCGGGCCCGGCACCACGCGGACGTGGTGCTGGTGGACAGCGCGCCGCTGCTCTACGCGAACGACACCAACGACCTGGTGCAGCACGTGGACGCGATGCTGGTGGTGGCCCGCAGCGGCAACCTGACGGCCGATCAGGCCTCCCGGGTGGGCGAGCTGTTGACCCGTACCGGGGTGCCGATCGCCGGTGTCACGCTGCTGGGGGTGGACCCGACCCGGTCGATGGGTGGCGGTCTCAAGCGCGGTCCGCGCACCGGCGCGGTGGGCCGGATGGGCGCCGGCGCGAGCCTGGTGCTGCGCGGTCGCTCGGCCGAGCCGACCCCCGACGCGGACGAGGACGTCGAGCGTCCCGCGCCCAGTTGGGCCAAGCGCGGCGAACTGACCGAGGGTGAACCCGAGTCGGCCGCGAGCGGTCGCGGTGCGCATCGCGCCGATCCGATCGGCTCGGCCGAGGACGCGGACTCCGGCTTCCGGATCCAGTCGGCGGCGGAGCGGGCGCTGCACAACGGCTCCGGCGACGGTGCGCACCTGGGACCGCACTTCGATACGTGGTCCACCGTCGAACTCGGCTCGGAGGATCGCTGATGGGTGACCGCGTTCGTGTCCTGTGGCTCGCCAAGGGTCTGGGGCGCGGTGGCGCCGAGCAGTTGCTGGTCAACTGCGCGCGCCGACTGGACGACGAACGCTACGAGGTCGAGGTCGCCTACGTCTTGCCGTGGAAGGACGCGCTGGTGCCGGCCCTGCGCGAGTTGGGCATCACGGTGCACTGCCTGGGTGGCGGGCGGGTCTGGCCGGTGCGGCTGCGCGCGCTGTTGCGGGCGCGCGAGTACGGCCTGATCCACACCCACATGCCGGTTCCGGCGGTCGCCGCTCGGATGTTCTCCGGCAAGGTGCCGATCGTGCACACCGAGCACAACATGTGGCCGCGCTACCGGCGGCCCACCCGGATCGCCAACGCCTGGACGTACCGGCGCAACAACGGCGTGATCGCGGTCTCCGCGGCCGTGGCCGAGAGCATCGAGCCGGCCCGACTGCGGCGCGGCACCGTGCCGACGGTGATCCATCACGGCCCGGACCTGGGCGACGCGTTCGCCGGCCCGGGCGCGCGCGAGCGGGCCCGGCAGGCGCTGGACCTGGACCAGGACGCGTTCACGGTCGGTTCGGTGGCCAACTTCACGCCCAAGAAGGACCAGTTGGGCCTGCTCGCGGCGCACGCGCTGGTCCTGGAGCGGCATCCCGGGGCGGTCCTGGTGCTGATCGGGTCCGGCCCGCTGGAGGCGACCCTGCGCGAGCGGGCGAGCCGGCCCGACCTCAAGGGCTCGGTGGTCTTCGCCGGGTCGCGCGGCGACGTGCCGGCGTTGTTGCCGGCCTTCGACGTGTTCGCGCTGAGTTCGCGTCAGGAGGGGCTGCCGGTCTCGTTGATGGAGGCGATGACGGTCGGATTGCCGTCGGTGGTGACCGCGGTGGGCGGGATGCCGGAGATCGTCACCGACGGGGTCGAGGGCGCGGTGGTGCCGGCCGGTGACCCGGCGGCGTTCGCCGACGCGTTGGTGGCCTTCGCCGCCGAACCCGCGCGTCGGCGCGCGTGCGGCGAGGCCGCGGCCGAGCGCTCGGACGAGTTCGACGTCGCGGGGGCGCAGCGGCGGATCGAGGACGTGTACGCGAGAGTGCTGGAGGGATCGCGGTGAGTGGGCCAGAGGTCGGGAGTTACCCTTTCACCGTCCGAGAGTTGGGCAAACACGACGAACCCCGGGTGTTGGCCCTGTTGGGCGACGCGCTGTCCGGCGGGCCGACCGGGGAGCGCACCCCGGAGTTCTTCCGATGGAAGCACAGGGACAACCCGTTCGGTGCAAGTCCCGGGCTGGTCGCCGAGGCGGACGGCCGGGTGGCCGCGGTACGGCTTTTCCTGCGCTGGGAGTTCGTGCTCGGTGGCGAGGTGGTCCGGGCGGTGCGCGCGGTGGACACCGCGACCCACCCGGACGTCCAGGGCCGGGGTCTGTTCCGCCGGTTGACCACCGAGTTGCTGGAGCGGATCGAGGTGGACACCTCGCTGGTGTTCAACACCCCGAACGGCAACAGCCTGCCCGGCTATCTGCGGATGGGCTGGCACGAGGTCGGGAAGGTACCGGTCTCGCTGCATCCGATCCGGCCGATCGCCTTCGCGCGCGGGCTCAAGGAGCTGCGCGCCACCGGAGATCTCTCCGGCACCTCGCAGTCCTGGAACTCGGAGGATCCCGCGGCCCGGTGCCGCTTTCCGACTGCTCGTCAGTTCTTCTCCGATCCCAAGGCGGCGGTGGGCTTCGACGAGTTGGTCGCCGAGGCGGACGCGGGCGACGCGGCGATCGGCCACGACAAGCTGCGCACCGCGCTCACCGGCGACTTCCTGCGCTGGCGCTACGGCGACGCGCCCGGACTGGACTACCGGGTGGTGGCCTCGTACAAGAACGGCGAGTTGACCGGCGTGGTGTTCGGGCGCCCGCGTCTGCGCGGCCCGCTGGTCGAGTTCACGCTGTCCCAGATGGTGGTGCGCCCCGGCGACCGCGACACCGCGCGCAAGCTGTTCTCCGGGGTGGCCATGTCCGGGTGCGACCACGTCGCCACCCATCTGGCGCGCGGCTCGGAAGCGGCCAGGGCCGCCCGCTACGCCGGGTACGCCACACCGCCGCGCACCGGCATGCTGCTGGTCGCGCGCACCGTGCACCCGCACCCGATCGACGTCCACGACCTGCGCTCGTGGCAGCTCTCCCTGGGGGACTTGGAGGTCTTCTAGCCAGCCGGCGAGCCGCCGCCGGACCGGTCCGAACCGGTCCCCGCGGCACCGCCGCCCGACGCCGCACCGGTTCGCCGTCCCTGCAAGGAGCTCCGTTGTCGTCCCGTCTTGCGCCGTACGCCCGGTGGGTGCCTCCGTCGCGGCTGCCATGGGGTTCCCTGCTCGCGCTCACCGCGGTCGGCTTCTACGTCTCGGTGTTCGCGTGGGCGATGGAGTATCGCCCGTACGACACGTGGGGCGCGCTGATCGTCTTCCCGCTGCTGCTCACCATCAGCGTGCCGCTGCTGTCCCGGTTCTCCCGCGACGAGCCGCCGTGGGTACGGCGGTTGGTGATCGGCGCGCTGGTCGCCAAGTTGCTCGCGTGCTTCGCCCGGTACTGGATGTCCTTCGTGCTCTACGAGGGGCGCGCGGACGCGGCTACCTACGACCTGGTCGGGCGGGCCATCGCGCCGCACTTCCGGGACGGCGACTTCACCGTGGACATCGGTCGCAAGGTGATCGGCACCGGTTTCATCATGATCGTCACCGGGATCGTGTACGCGATCGTCGGGCAGTCGTTGCTGGCCGGCTACCTGGTCTACTCGTGGCTGGGGTTCTGGGGTCTGTACCTGTTCTGGCGCGCGTTCAACGTGGCCTATCCGGACGGCGATCGGCGCCGCTACGGCAAGCTGCTGTTCTTCCTGCCTTCGCTGCTGTTCTGGCCCTCCGGGATCGGCAAGGACACGTGGATGATGTTCACGCTGGGCCTGGCGGCCTACGGCGTGGCGCTGCTCCTGGTGCGCCGGCGCGGGGCGTTCGTGTTCCTGATCCTGGGGGCGGTGGGCACCACGATGGTGCGCCCGCACGTGACGGTGCTGCTGCTGTGCGGGCTGTGTGTCGGCTATCTGCTCCGCAATCGTCCGCAACAGGCTTCCGCGCTGGGCCCGTTGCGGGCCGGCTTCGGGATCCTGGTGCTCGGGGTGGGTTGTGTGCTCGCGCTCCAGCAGGTCGGCACCTTCTTCGGTACGCCGGGCATCGGGGCCGCGCAGGCCAACCAGGTGATCGCCAAGACCCAGACCCAGACCGCGCAGGGCGGTTCGGCCCAGGCGGTGGACGATTCGGCGGCGCTGTCCATCTCACCGGCCGCGTTGCCGCAGTCGCTGGTGACCGTGCTCTTTCGGCCGTTCCCGTTCGAGGCGCACAACATCCAGGCCCTGGTCGCGTCGCTGGAAGGCGTCGTGCTGATGGGCCTGTTCGTGGTCGCGATCCCCCGGTTGAAACGCATCCCGGGGCTGCTGATCCGAAGACCCTACGTGGCCTTCGTGATCGTCTACACGCTGGTGTTCGCGCTCGCGTTCGCGAACATCCGCAACTTCGGCATCCTCACCCGCGAACGGGTCCAGGTGTTCCCGTTCGTCCTGGTGTTGCTCGCGGTGTCGAAGCCGGATCGCACCGAGACCGAGAAGGGCGGGAGTTCGGAGCGGAAGCGGCGGCGGGCGATGGGGCGGCACGCGACGCCCCTCGCGGCCGATTCCGGTGGTGGGGAGACGAGTTCGATCAGTCCGGGGAATCCCGGTGAGTCCAGGGGGGATGCGATATGGCGGTGACCGGCAAGCCGGCGGTGCTCGGTGGGGACGCGACGTTCGCGGAGGGCCTGCCGCTGACGCGCGTGCATGTGCCCGAGCGGGAGGAGTTGGCGCGGCGGCTGGACACGATCCTGACCAGCGGTCGGTTGACCGACGGTGCCACGGTGCGCGAGTTGGAGGAGGACGCGGCCGCGCGGCTGGAGGTGCCGTACGTGGTGGCGGTGTCGAACTGCACGAGCGGGTTGATGCTCGCCTTGCAGGCGTTGGGGGTGAGCGGGTCGGTGGCGATGCCCGGTTTCACCTTCTCGGCCACCGCGCACGCGGCGCACTGGGCGGGGGCCACCCCGGTGTTCGCCGAGGTGGACCCGGACAGCCTGACCCTGGACGCGACCGACGCGGCCGCGCTGCTGGCCGAGTCGGGCGCGTCCGCGTTGATGGCCACGCACGTGTACGGGACGCCGTGTCGGGTCGAGGAGTTGGCGAAGGTCGCGGACGACGCGGGGGTGCCGATCGTCTACGACGCGGCGCACGCGCTGGGCAGCCGGCGGGCGGGCACCCCGATCGGCGGCTTCGGCGCCGCGGAGGTGTTCTCGCTGAGCCCGACGAAGGTGGTGACCGCGGGCGAGGGCGGGTTGATCGCGACCCGGGACGAGGGCTTGGCACAGGCCTGCCGACTGGGTCGGGGGTACGGCAACCCGGGCGACTACGACTGCCTGTTCCCTGGACTGAACGCGCGGATGTCCGAATTGCACGCCGCATTGGCGCTGGTGTCGCTGCGCGGTCTGCCGGAGCGGGTCGCGGCCCGCTCGCACCTGGTGGGTGTGTTCGCCGACGCGATCGCCGACGTGCCGGGGCTGCGGCTGCCGGTGCTCGCCGACGGCGACGTGTCCACCTGGAAGGACCTGACGCTGGTCGTCGACCCGGACACGTTCGGCCTGGACACGCCCACGCTGGCCCGGGCGCTGAAGGCGGACGGGATCGACTCGCGCCGCTACTTCCACCCGCCGGTGAACCGGCAGAAGGCGTACGCCCACCTGCCCGCGCGGCCGTTGCCGATCACCGACGACGTGTCCTCCCGGGTGTTGACCCTTCCGCTGTGGTCGCACATGGACGAGCCGACGGTGCGCCGGGTCGCGGACACGGTGATCCGGCTGCACGAGCACGCCGCCGACGTACGGATCGCCTCCGTCTGAGCGGCCTCGCCCGAAGCGTCGGCCGGTGCGCGTTCGACCCGGCCGGCGCTGGGGCCTCCCGTCGGGGCCACCGTCGGGAGAGGGTGGGTGAACGGCCGGCGGCGCTCGCTCAGTCGAGTTGCCGGGCGAACTCGCCGGCCAGGTCCGATATCTGAGCGGGCGTCAGCGTCTCCGAGGAGACCTGCAGCATGGCCACGCCCGGGCCGTTCACGTTCAATCGGACCGCGGCCACATGCCCGTTGCCGACCGGGACCACCTGGTGCGGCCCGATCGTGGCCATCCTGTCGGCGAACGCGCTGAGGTCCTGCACGGCCGCGTCGGCGTCGCGCTGGATGATCGGCAGGGCCATCATGACCGGGTGCCCGCGCCGCGAGGCGTACGTGGCCACGTCCAGTTTCGCCGCGCCGACCCGGTAGGAGCAGGTCACCTCGACGCCGTTGGCCCGCTGAGTCGGCGTGAGGTTCGAGTACGGGTCGCGTGCCGCGGCCTCGTCGTCGGACCACCCCTCGCTAGCGGTCGTGACCGGCTCGCCCGGGGTGACCGCGCCGTCCAGGTGGATCTTCGCGGTCGCCGCGGCGACGTCGTACGGCAGCGGGCACGGCAGGGCGCCGTTCTCGCTGATCGGCCGGACCGCCTGTCGAAGCTTCTCGATGTTCAACCGCCCCGAGGACAAGGATGCGGCGTCGTCACCGTCGCCGCTGCACGCGACGAGTCCGGTGAGAGTCAGGACCCCCGCCGCACATACGGCGAGGGCCCGGCCGGGAAGATGCTGCAAACCGATCATTCACGCAGCGTATCGAGGCCCGATCGGCCCCTGCTCAGCCCATCGGGAAGACCTCGAAGGCGGCCGCGAACGGGGTGCCCAGCCGCGAGCCGGCCGCCCGGCCCATGCCCTCCAGGAACTCCCCCGCGTCCGCCATCTGCCCCTGGCCCAGCCCCGCCAGATAGGCCGCGTGTGCCTCCAGCGACGCGACACCGATCGCGAAGTGCTCGGTGGTGTCCACCGCGTGCCGCGACTGCGGCGAGCCACCCGCCCACACCGCGCGCACCCCGCCCCACGGCTCGTGGCCCTCGGCGAGCAGCTCGCGGAACACCCACCGGTTGCCCGCGTCGCGTACCGCGTCCACGACCGCCCGGCCGACCGCGATGTGGTCGGCCTGGTTCAGGAAGACGCCGCCCCACGTGTCGCGGAAGTTGCCGGTGATCACGATCTCCGGCCGGTGCCGGCGGACCACGCGGGACAGGTCGCGGCGCAGCGGCAGGCCGTACTCGATCACGCCGTCCGGGTAGCCGAGGAACTCGACCGTGTCGACGCCGACGATGCGCGCCGACTCGATCTGTTCGGCCTCGCGCAGCGGGCGACACTCGTCCGGGTCGAGTCCGTCGATGCCGGCTTCGCCGCTGGTGACCATGACGTAGGTGATGTGCTTGCCCTGCCGGGTCCAGCGGGCGATCGCCGCGGCGGCACCGTATTCGAGGTCGTCGGGGTGCGCGACGATGGCGACGGCGCGCTCCCAGTCCTCGGGCAGCGCCTCGTACGGTTCGGGCCGGGGTTCGGTGGTCATGCGTGGTCCTTCCCAGGTGGCCGCACGGGCCGGTGCTACACGGACGTCGTCATCCTTTCAGCGGCCGATAGGATTCGTATCCTCATGAGCGCCACGATCGTCGTCAAAGACCTTGCCGCCGGACACGGTGACCGTGTCCTGTTCTCCGGATTGGACCTGGTGATCGCCCCCGGCGACGTCGTGGGTCTGGTCGGGGTGAACGGCGCGGGCAAGTCCACCCTGTTGAAGCTCCTCGCCGGGCTGGCCGAGCCGGAGGCGGGAGCGATCCAGTTGAGCCCGCCGACCGCGTCGGTGGGCCATCTGCCGCAGGAGCCGGAGCGGCGCCCGGGCGAGACCGTGCGCGCGTTCCTGGCCCGGCGCACCGGGGTCGCCGCCGCGCAGGCCGCGCTCGACACCGCGACCGAGGGCCTGGTCGAGGGCCGCGCGGGCGCCGACGACGAGTACAGCATCGCGCTGGATCGCTGGCTGGACCTGGGCGGCGCGGACCTGGAGGAGCGGGCCGAGGAGGTCGCGGCGGATCTGGGCCTGGCGGTGGACCTGGATCGCGAGATGACCGCGCTGTCCGGCGGCCAGGCCGCGCGCGCGGGGCTGATGTCGCTGCTGCTCAGCCGGTACGACGTGTTCCTGCTCGACGAGCCGACCAACGACCTGGACCTGGACGGGCTGGACCGGTTGGAGCGGTTCGTCACGGGGCTGCGCGCGGGCACCGTGGTGATCAGCCACGACCGCGAGTTCCTGGCCCGGACGGTGGACCGGGTGGTCGAACTGGACCTGGCCCAGCAGCAGATCCGCAGCTACGGCGGCGGCTACGACGCGTACCTGGCCGAGCGCGAGGTGGCCCGCCGACACGCGCGCGAGGAGTTCGACGAGTACGCCGACAAGCGCGGCGACCTGGAGGCCCGGGCCCGGATGCAGCGCGGGTGGATGGACAAGGGCACCCGCAACGCGCGCCGCAAGTCCACCGACAACGACAAGATCAGCCGCAAGACCCGGTCCGAGGCGAGCGAGAAGCAGGCGTCCAAGGCCCGCCAGACCGAGCGGATGATCGAGCGCCTGGAGGTGGTCGAGGAGCCCCGCAAGGAGTGGGAGCTGCGGATGGAGATCGCCGCGGCGCCGCGCGCGGGCGCGGTGGTGGCCGCGCTGCACGGCGCGGTGGTCGAGCGCGGCGGCTTCACGCTGGGTCCGGTGACGTTGCAGATCGACTGGGCGGATCGGGTCGCGATCACCGGCGCGAACGGCGCGGGCAAGTCGACGCTGCTGGCGGCGCTGCTCGGACGGGCCGAGTTGACCGGCGGTCGGGGTTCACTGGGTTCGGGTGTCGTGGTCGGCGAGGTGGACCAGGCGCGCGGGTTGTTCCTGGGCGACCTGCCGCTCCTGGAGGCGTTCTGCGCGGTGGTCCCGGACCTGCTCCCGGCCGATGTGCGTACGCTGCTGGCCAAGTTCGGGCTCAAGGCGGCGCACGTGCTGCGCCCGGCGGCGACCTTGTCCCCGGGTGAGCGCACCCGCGCCGCCCTGGCCCTGCTCCAGGCCGAGGGGGTCAACCTGCTGGTCCTGGACGAGCCGACGAACCACCTGGACCTGCCCGCGATCGAGCAGTTGGAGTCCGCGTTGGAGTCCTACGAGGGCACGCTGCTCCTGGTCACCCACGACCGGCGGATGTTGGAGGCGGTGCGCACCACCCGGCGGATCGAAGTCGCGGACGGCCGGGTCACCGAGGTGTGATCCGTCGTTAGAATCCGAGGTCATGAACGAACTGCCGCCGGGTGCTAACCAATCCTTGCCGGGCGGCGTCGTGCGCGTACGCGTGCCCGGCCCCTTCGACATCTCCGCGCTGATCACGGGTGAGGACCGACGGGTGTCCGGCGACGCGGACTTCGTCTTCTTCAACCAGGTCTCGGCGCCGGGGGTACGGCTGGGCGGGGACACCGTCACGGTGGACCCGACCGGCCTGCGGGCGGGCGCCACGCGCGTGACGGTGGTGATCAGTCCCGCCGACACCACGCACACGCTGGGCGAGTTGCCGCCGCCGGCGATGACGCTCACCGGTGCGAGCGGCACACTGCTGGCGCGGTTCACCCCGCCTCGGCCGCGCGCCGAGACGGTGTTGTTGCTGGCCGAGATCTACCGGCGCGGTGCGGGCTGGAAGGTGCGCGCGCTGGGCCAGGGCTACGCGGACGGGCTGGCCGGGATCGCCCGGGACTTCGGGGTCGAGGTCGAGGAGCAGACCCAAACCCCGTCGGGGCTCTCCGAGTTCCAGCGCGGGGTGGTCGAGCTGACCAATGGCGAACGGGCCCGGCACGGCCTGCGCGCCCTCGTGCCACAGCCACAACTGACCGCGTGCGCACAGGCGTTCAGCGCGGACATGATCAACCGCGCGTTCTTCTCGCACACCGATCCGGACGGCCGCGAGCCGTGGGACCGGGCGATCGCGGCGGGCTATCTCTACAGCCGGATAGGGGAGAACATCGCGTGCGGGCAGCGCACGCCGGCCGAGGTGGTGCAGGGCTGGATGGACAGTCCCGGCCATCGCAAGAACATCCTCACTCCGGAGTTCACCGAGATCGGTGTCGGGTATGTCACCGGCGGCACCTACGGCACCTCGTGGACCCAGGTCTTCGGCACCCCGCGATAGCGCTCCCGGAGCCGGTGTCGAAGCTTCCCGGATTGGCCCGAACGGGTACAAAGCCGAGGCCGACGCCGGCCCCGACGGGAGCGTTGCCGTCCGGGTACGGGCACCCGGCCGCCCTCCCCCGCCGAACCGGCAACCGGGTGCGAGGGAGCCCGATGACGGTGCGCCATACTCGGTTGTTCGAGGCGAGGGAGATCACGTGCAGCTTGAGTTGGATCCGCCTTACGGCGTAGGGCCGATCAAGATCGGCATGTCCATGGACGAGGCAGAGGCGGCTCTGCGCGAACTCGGAGGAGATCTGTCGGGACGCACTCGTGGGTTCGCCCACTTCGGCGCGGACCTCTCGATTCATGTGGTGAGCGACAAGGACGGACTGGTCGAGGCAATCGAGGTGCACCGGTCCGAGGACGACTTCGCGGACACGGTGTTGTGTCTGGGCGTCGACGTCTTCGGTACGCCGGCCGTCGACGTCACCCGACTGCTCGGTGAACTGACACCCGTCCGGGTGGAGACCGAGGGGGCCTCGTTGGTGGCCCCCGACCTGCTGGTGGCCCTGTGGCAGCCGTTCGTGCCCGGACACGGCAACAACAACGGCGTCGTCGGCGAGGGCCTGTACTTCCGCACCGCTCTGGTGGCCGGTCCCGGCTACTACGACAAAAGCGGGCAACACCGGGCGATCCGCATCGGATGACCGGTACCCCATGAACCGAACCGGGCGGCCCGGCCGCCCGAGTGTGTGACCTGTCCGCTCGTCCGGCGAGGCATTCGCCGAGCGGGTGGAGTCCGGAGGGATCGCGACCGGGATCGAGGCGGGGGCCGGCGTCTCGGTACGCGAGACCGCGTCGTGGCACGTCGACGAACGACAACCGTGGATCGCCGCCGAGGACATGCTCGGCAAGGTCCACGACGTCGTCGACGGGTCGCACGGCCGGCCGGATTCCACCGCTCGGCGCCTCGCCGGACGCGGCGTCGGGTGCGGGCCGGTGGATCGGCCGTTGGTTTGCGTCGCGATCGAGGCCCACGAGGCCGCCACGGCCTCGTGTGGCGGGCCGTGGGAGCCGCCGGGACGCGCGACCCGCCGGAGGCCCGGAGGCCGCTCACACGGCGACGGTGGACGTCGGGAAGTCCCGGAACGAGTGCCCGCGAGTCCGCGGGCAGGCGAGTCCGAGGGTCCGCGAGTCCGCGAGTCCGCGAGCAATCGGAGTCCGAGAGTCCGCGGGCGATCGTTTTCGGACGGTCGGCCGGCCCGGTGATCCGATCGCCGTGCAACGCGTATTCCGTCGCGATCGCGGTGGGCGCGGAGGTACCGTCCGTCGGTCGTGCGGATGTGGGGGCACGCTCGATCGCCGAGCGGCAGGGCTTCGCCGACGCGCGGAAGGATGCCGTCAGCGTGGGCGTCGGAAGGCGGCCTCGCGCGGTCGCCCCTGGGGTCCGCCTCGGTCTGCGCCTCGAACCGTCCGCCTCGGACCGATCGCCTCGACGCGTCCGCCGCGGACCGTTGGCCGCGGAGCCTTGTCCCCGGACCGTCCGCCTCCGGCGATATGCCGGCTCCCGCAAGCTGCGGGAGCCGGCATCAGGTCAGCGCGCTGCCAGGATTCGCCCGCTTACCTCGCCGAATCCGATACGAGTGCCGTTCGGACCGGGGGCGGTAGCGGTGATCGTGACCTCGTCGCCGTCCTCCAGATAGGTCCGGGTGGACCCGTCCGGGAGTTTGAGGGGGTTCTCGCCGTTCCAGGTGATCTCGATCAGCGCGCCGCGCTGGTCGGTCTCGGGGCCGCTGACCGTACCGGAGGCGAACAGGTCGCCCGGGCGCAGCGCCGCGCCGTTGACGGTCATGTGCGCGAGCTGCTGCGCGGCCGTCCAGTACATCGCCGCGAACGGCGGCCGGGAGATCAGGTGGCCGTTGAGCCGGACCTCCAGGGCCAGGTCCAGGCCCCACGGTTCGCCGGCGCGGTCGTCCAGGTAGGGCAGTGGCTCGACGTCGCGCGCGGGGGGTGCCACGCGTGCGACGCCGAGTGCTTCGAGGGGGACGATCCACGGCGACACCGAGGTGGCGAACGACTTGCCCAGGAACGGGCCGAGCGGGACGTACTCCCAGGCCTGGATGTCCCGGGCGGACCAGTCGTTGACCAGGCACACGCCGAACACGTGGTCGGCGAAGTCGGCGAGCCCGACCGGCGTGCCGAGTTCGGAGCCGGCGCCGACCACGAAGCCGACCTCGGCCTCGATGTCCAGTCGGCGGGTGGGCCCGAACGAGGGCACCGCGTCGGTGGGCGCCTTGCGCTGCCCGCTGGGGCGCACGATCGGCGTGTGCGAGACCACCACGGTGCCCGCGCGGCCGTGGTAGCCGATGGGCAGGTGCTTCCAGTTCGGGGTCAACGGCTCGGAGCCGGGCCGGAAGATCCGACCGAGGTTGCTCGCGTGGTGCTCGGAGGCGTAGAAGTCGACGTAGTCCGCGACCTCGAACGGCAGCCGCAGCACCACTTCCCGACGCGGGATCAGGTGCGGTTCGATGCTCGCCCGCAGCTCGGGGTCGGTCAGCCAGGTGGTGAGCGAGGCACGTACCGCGGTCCAGGTCGCCCGGCCGGCCGCCATCAACTCGGTCAGGCTCGGCGCGTCCAGCACATCGGCCGGCGCCCCGACCGCGTGCGCCGCCGCGCCGGCGTCCAGCACGAAGTCGCCGATCGCCACCCCGACCCGCGGCCGGTCCGGCTCGCGGTCGGTGGCGAACACGCCGTAGGGCAGGTTGTCGATGCCGTACACCGTGTCGGTCGGCAGCGGGACCCAGGTGGTGGGCATGAGACGTCGGGCTCCTCGATCGGATCAGTCGCGCTGGTGCGGGGGTTCGCCGAGCAGACCCAGGGTGAGTGCGTCCTGGAGCGGCTCGGCGACGCTACAGGTGCCGTACGAGGTCAGGTAGCCACGCAGGCGGGTGCGCTCGGTCAGGGTCAGGTCGTGCGCCATCCGGGTGAGTTCGGCGCTGTCGCGGATCGCCAGCAGGTCGGCGAGCGCGTCCGGTTCGGCGCCGGCAACGGCGTGGTGGGTGGCGAGCATCAGGTTGAGGTACCCGTGGTGCTCGAAACCCGTGGTCGGGTCGGTGTGCCGCACGGCGTTGTGCAGCCCGGCCGTGACCTTGAACGGCAGTTCGCGGATCCGGCACGCGTACACGAACGCGGCCAACTCGGCCTCGTCCGGGAACGCGTGCGCGGCGGTACCGCCGGTGCGGAACTTGGGCCGCCCGTACGTGCCGGCGAGATTGTCCAGGTCTGCGTCCAGGCCCGCGCCCTTGAGGACCTCGACGTAGCCCGCCGTCATCTCCGGCAGGTGTTCGTGCAGCGCCGCGACCGCCTTGCCGATCTCACCGTCGCCGGCGACCTCGATGCCCTCCAGGAACAACCCGGGGGCGCTCAGGATGGTGCGTACGGCGGGACCCACCGAGGCGGGGCCGCCGGGAGCCACGAGCACCACACGCAGTGGCTCGCCGGAATCGGCGAGCGCGAGCAGGTCGGGCACGTGTGCCGCACCGACCAGGAAGTTGCGCACGAACGGCGCGAACCACTCGACGCGGTACACCCGGTGCGCGGGCACCGCCTCGGCCATCGGGGCGTTGCCGGGTGGGAACAACGCGGCGTCGTCCCACAGTCCGGTGAACAACGCGTGGTGCAGGGTCTCGGGTGCCTCGGTGGATGCGCTCATGGTCCGGGCGCCTTCCCGGCCCAGGTCCACGCGTAACCCGGATCCTCGCTCGCGATGCCGCCCTCGCCGACACCCAGCGGGCTGAAGGTGTCCACCATGACCGCGAGCTCGTCGAAGAACTCGATGCCGATGCTGCGCTCGTAGGCGCCGGGCTGCGGCCCGTGCGCGTGCCCGCCCGGGTGCAGCGAGATCGATCCTTGGCCGATCCCGGACCCCTTGCGGGCCTCGTAGTTGCCGCCGCAGTAGAACATGACCTCGTCCGAGTCCACGTTGGAGTGGTAGTACGGCACCGGGATCGACAGCGGGTGGTAGTCCACCTTGCGCGGCACGAAGTTGCAGATCACGAACCCCTGCCCCTCGAACACCTGGTGCGCGGGCGGCGGTTGGTGGATCCGGCCGGTGATCGGCTCGAAGTCGGAGATGTTGAACACGTACGGGTACAGGCACCCGTCCCAGCCGACCACGTCGAACGGGTGGGTGGGGTAGACGTAGCGGGTGCCGGTGATCTCGCCGCCCAGGCCGCGGTGCTTGACCAGCACCTCGACGTCCGTGCCCTCGGCCAGCAGCGGTTGGACCGGCCCGCACAGGTCGCGCTCGCAGAACGGCGCGTGCTCGAGCAGTTGGCCGAATCGGGAGAGGTAGCGCTTGGCGGGCGTGATGTGCGAGTTGGCCTCGATGCAGTACGCGCGCAGCGGCTCCTCGGTGCCGGGCACCCACCGGTGGGTGGTGGCACGCGGCAGGATCACGTAGTCGCCGGGGCCGACGGTGAGCGCGCCGAACACGGTCTCCACCGTTCCGGAGCCGGACTCGATGTACACGCACTCGTCACCGAGCGCGTTGCGGTACAGCGGGGAAGGGCTGCCCGCGACCACGTAGGAGATCCGTACGTCGCCGTTGCCCAGCACCAGCCGCCGACCGGTGACCGCGTCGACGGCCTTCCACTCGTTGTCCGCGAACAGCTCGTGCAGCTTGAGGTGGCGCGGCTTGAGCGGGTGGTTGGCGGTGACGCTCTGGTCGGGGACCTCCCACACGCTCGCGTCGGCGATCGCCGACGGGATCGCGCGGTGGTAGAGGAGCGAGGAGTCGGAGGTGAAGCCCTCCTCGCCCATCAGCTCCTCGTAGTACAGGCCGCCGTCCGGGCGGCGGTGCTGGGTGTGCCGCTTCGGCGGCACCTCGCCCACGCTGCGGTAGTACGCCATGACTGCCCGACTCCTCCGTCCGCTCCCGCTGCCCTGTCGGCCCGTGTCCTGCCGGCCGCCGCCGTACGCGACGGCCGGCCCCGCGGCCTAGAGGTTGCCGCGGCGCTCCTGCTCGCGCTCGATCGCCTCGAACAGCGCCTTGAAGTTCCCCTTGCCGAATCCGAGCGAACCGTGCCGCTCGATCAGCTCGAAGAACACCGTCGGCCGGTCCTGCACGGGCTTGGTGAAGATCTGGAGCAGGTAGCCGTCCTCGTCGCGGTCGACCAGGATCTTCAGTTCGCGCAACGTCTCGACCGGTACCCGGGTCTCGCCGGCCCATTCCCCGAGCGTGTCGTAGTAGCTGTCCGGGGTGGACAGGAACTCGACGCCCATCTCGGCCATCGCGCGCACCGAGGCCACGATGTCGCCGGTGGCCAGCGCGATGTGCTGGACGCCGGGGCCGCCGTAGAACTCGAGGTACTCGTCGATCTGCGACTTCTTGCGGCTGACGGCGGGCTCGTTCAGCGGGAACTTCACCCGGTGGTTGCCGCTGGTGACCACCTTGGACATCAGCGCGGAGTACTCGGTGGCGATGTCGTCGCCGACGAACTCCTTCATGTTGGTGAAGCCCATGACGCGGTTGTAGAAGGCGACCCACTCGTCCATCCGGCCGAGCTCGACGTTGCCCACGCAGTGGTCGATGGCCTGGAAGTAGCGCTTGGGGTGGGCGGCGGGCTTGCCGCGGAACAGCGGCTCGGCGGCGACGAAACCGGGCAGGAACGGGCCCTTGTAGCCGGACCGGTCCACCAGCGTGTGCCGGGTCTGGCCGTACGTGGCCAGCACCGCGGTACGCACCGTGCCGTGCTCGTCGGTGTCGTCGTGCGGCTCGACCAGCACGGTCGCGCCGTTCTCCCGGGCGAAGGCGATGGCCTTGTCGACGTCGGGAACCTCGATGGCGATGTCGGACACACCGTCACCGTGGGCGGCGGTCGCGACGCCGACCTCGGTGCCGGCGTGAACCTCGCCGGTGATGCGGAAACGTGCCTTGCCGGACACGAGCACGTACTCGGCGACGTCGCGGCTCCCGGTCTCGGGACCGCGATAGGCGACGCAGGTCATCCCGAACGCCGTCGAGTAGTAGTGCGCGGCCTGCTTGGCGTTGCCGACGAAGAAACGAACATGGTCCATCGCGACGACCGGGAAGGGGTCTCCCGCCGGGTCGTGCTCGACGGCGCCGACGAGGGCGTCGGTGTCTTCAAGGGTGGTGAAGGTGCTCATGACGCGCGATCCCCTCGGAAAGGAACGGATGCCGAAAGTACACTTCCGAATGCAACATCTGACAAGGTTCGATCTGCGAGCTATGCAATTTGCCTAGATGGGCGGCCCGTATGCGGGATGATCTACAGGATTCGCGCAGCACGCTCGACGAATTGGACGTGCGTCTCATCCGGGCCGGCCGACTACACCCGCGGGCGGGCATGTTGGAACTGTCCCGGGTGATCGGTGTCTCCCGCGCCACGGTCCAGGCCCGCCTGGAGCGGATGGAGGCGGCGGGGGTGATCACCGGCTACGGCCCCGAGGTCGATCTGGTCGCCGCCGGGTACCCGGTTCTGGCCTTCGTCACACTGGAGATCGCCCAGGGCGGCCTGTCCGGCGTGGCCACCGCGCTGAGCGCGGTCCCACAGGTGCTGGAGGCGTACGGGACGACCGGCATCGGCGACGTGCACTGCCGGATCGCCGCCACCTCGAATCAGGACCTGCAACAGATCCTGATCGACATCAACCGCATCCCCGAGGTGGTCCGCTCCACCAGCGTCATCGTCTTGTCCGAGGTAGTCCCGATGCGCACCCTCCCCCTCCTCGAAGCCCAGGAACGCCGCCGCCCCAGCCGCGTCCCGTCCCTGCGCGACACCAACGCGCCCCCGCCCCCGGAAGGCTGAACCAAGCTCGACCGACGCGGCGGACAGGACGCGGGGACAAGGCGCGGCGGACAGAGCGCGACACCGCGACCCGAACCGGCGCCCGGGCGGCCGGCGGGTGGCCGGACCGGGAATCCGGGGGTGGTGGCGGTGGGGCAGGGCGACAACGGGGGGTGTGGCCCGAGAGAATGCCGGGGGCAGGCTTGGTGATGAGGTGGATCGGGACGTGACGATGTCGGTGTCGGGGCAGCAGGGTTCGGAGCAGGGCGCGCAGCAGGATGTGCATCGGCGGATCGCCGAGGAGCTCGGGGTTCGGGAGGGGCAGGTCAGAGCGGCGGTCGAGTTGCTCGACGGCGGGGCCACCGTGCCGTTCATCGCCCGGTACCGCAAGGAGGTGACCGGGACCCTGGACGACACGCAGTTGCGCAACCTGGAGGAACGCCTGCGCTACCTGCGGGAGCTGGAGGAGCGCCGTACCGCCGTGCTCGCCGCGATCGAGGCGCAGGGCAAGTTGGACGACCCGCTGCGGGCGCAGATCCTGGCAGCGGACTCCAAGGCCCGGCTGGAGGACATCTACCTCCCGTACAAGACGAAGCGGCGGACCAAGGCGCAGATCGCCCGCGAGGCCGGTCTGGAACCGCTCGCGCTCGGCCTGCTGGCCGACCCCTCGCGCGACCCGGCCGCCGCGGCGGAGGCATTCGTCGACGCGGACAAGGGTGTCGCGGACGCGCAGGCGGCGTTGGACGGCGCGCGCTCGATCCTGGTCGAGCGGTTCGCCGAGGACGCCGACCTGATCGGCGCGCTGCGCGAGCGGATGTGGACGCGCGGGCGCGTGGTGGCCAAGGTGCGCGAGGGCAAGGAGGAGGCCGGCGCCAAGTTCGCCGACTACTTCGACTTCGCCGAGCCGTTCACCCGGCTGCCCTCGCACCGAATCCTGGCCATGTTCCGGGGCGAGAAGGAGGACGTACTCGACCTGACCCTGGCGCCCTCGACGGACGAGGAGGTCGACGGCCCGACCGACTACGAGCGCTCGATCGCGCACGCGTTCGGCATCGTCAACCGCGACCGCCCGGCCGACAAGTGGCTCGCGGACACCGTGCGCTGGGCCTGGCGTACCCGGATCCTGGTGCACCTGGGCATCGACCTGCGCGGTCGGCTGCGGCAGGAGGCCGAGGACGAGGCGGTCCGGGTGTTCGCGGCCAACCTGCGCGACCTGCTGCTCGCCGCGCCGGCCGGCACCCGCGCCACGATGGGCCTGGACCCGGGCCTGCGCACCGGGGTCAAGGTCGCGGTGACCGACGACACCGGCAAGGTGGTCGCCACCGAGACGATCTACCCGCACGAGCCGCGCCGCCGCTGGGACGAGTCGATCGCCACCCTCGCCAAACTGGCCGCCGCGCACCGGGTGGACCTGATCGCGATCGGCAACGGCACCGCATCCCGCGAGACGGACAAGCTGGCAGCCGAACTGATCTCCAAGCACCCCGAGTTGGGCCTGACCAAGGTGATGGTGTCCGAGGCGGGCGCGTCGGTGTACAGCGCCTCGGCCTTCGCCTCGCAGGAACTCCCGGACCTGGACGTGTCGTTGCGCGGCGCGGTCTCCATCGCCCGCCGACTCCAGGATCCGCTGGCCGAGTTGGTCAAGATCGACCCGAAGTCGATCGGCGTCGGCCAGTACCAGCACGACCTGTCCGAACTGAAGTTGTCCCGCTCGCTGGACGCGGTGGTCGAGGACTGCGTGAACGCGGTCGGCGTGGACGTCAACACCGCGTCCGCGCCGCTGCTCACCCGGGTGTCCGGGATCGGCGCGACGCTGGCCGACAACATCGTGCAACACCGGGACGCGAACGGCCCGTTCAAGACCCGGCGCGACCTGAAGAACGTCGCGCGACTGGGCCCGAAGGCGTTCGAGCAGGCGGCGGGCTTCCTGCGGATCCCGGCCGGGGACGACCCGCTGGACGCGTCCTCGGTACACCCGGAGGCGTACCCGGTCGTCCGCAAGATCGCCGCGGCGGCGGGTGGCGACGTCCGGACCCTGATCGGCGCGGCGCCGAGGCTGCGCGCGCTGGACCCGAAGGCGTTCACGGACGAGAAGTTCGGCCTGCCGACGGTGACCGACATCCTGCGCGAGTTGGAGAAGCCGGGGCGTGACCCGCGGCCGGCGTTCAAGACGGCGACCTTCAAGGAGGGCGTCGAGAAGCTGTCCGACCTGCAACCCGGCATGCTCCTGGAGGGTGTGGTCACCAACGTGGCCGCGTTCGGCGCGTTCGTGGACGTCGGCGTGCACCAGGACGGCCTCGTACACGTCTCGGCGATGTCGAAGACGTTCGTGAGCGATCCGCACGACGTGGTCAAGTCGGGCGACGTGGTCCGGGTCAAGGTGCTCGACGTGGACATCCCGCGCAAGCGGATCTCGCTGACACTGCGGCTGGAGGACGAACCGGAGCAGCGCGGGGCGCGTGGCGATCGGGGCGACCGGGCCGACCGCGGTGACCGCGGCCCTCGCGGCCCTCGGCCGGAGCGCGGGGCCCGCGACGGTCGGCCTCAGGGCGACGGGCGACAGAGCGGTGGCCGGCAGGGTGACGGGCGGCAGGGCGGTGCGCGCCAAGGCGGCGGCTCGGGCAGTGGTCAGGGCGGTGGCCAGGGCCGGCGCGCGACTCCCCCGAAGCAGAGCCGAGGGCCGCAGGGCCCGGCCGGAGGCGGCGGCGCGATCGCGGACGCGCTGCGGCGGGCCGGCTTGGTCGAGTGAGGACGTGAAGTAGGACAGGGCGGTGGGATGAGGGCGGTGATCGCGGCCGGGCGGGACTGTGGGAATCGGGCTTCCCGGCCGCGTTCGGACCGTAGCTTCCCAGCCGCGTTCGGACTATGTGGGGACTGAAGTGATCGAGCCGGGTCAGGCGCGCCTTCACTCCGGATTCACTCCGGACGGTCCGGCCCGGCCGGCCCGGACGGTCCGGCATTGGCCCGCGTGGGGGATGGGCTCCGCATCCGGGCCGAGTCGGCCGAGTGGGCGCTGACCGGACCCGATCGGACGGGCGGGCCTTCCACCCTGGGCGACAAGGCCCGTCCGGAGTGATCGGGCCGGGTCAGTGGCCCACTCCGCACGGTTCGGCCCGGCCGGCCCGGACCCGGACGGTCCGGCATCGGTCCGCGTGGGGCATGGGCTCCGCATCCGCATCCGGGCCGAGTCGGCCGAGTGGGCGCGCTGACGGACCGGCCGGGCGGGCGGGCCTTCCTCCCCGGTGACCAGGCCCGTCCGGAGTGATCAGGCCGAGTCAGGCGGGCCCTCACTCCCGACGGTTCGGCTGGCCGGCCCGAACCGGACGGGCCGGCATCGGCCCGCGTGGGGCATGGACTCCGCATACGCAATCGGGCCGAGTTGGCCGAGCAGGCGCTGACGGACCCGATCGGGCGGGCGGGCCTTCCACCCCGGGCAACAAGGCCCGTCCGGAGTGATCGGGCCGGGTCAGGCGGGCCCTCACTCCGGACGGTTCGGCCCGAACCCCGGACGAGCCGGCATCGGCCCACATGGGGCATGGGCTCCGCATCCGCATCCGGGCCGAGTTGGCCGCGCAGGCGCCAACCGGACCCGGCCGGGTGGGCGGGCGTTCCACCCCGGAGACAAGGCCCGTCCGACCCGACCGCAGGCGCCGGAGAATGAGGCCCGGGTGGGGCTTCCGGTTCCCCGGCTCCCTTCGGGATGAGCAGGATCAGCGGGCTGAGCTGAGCCGGACCGGGTAGTGGGTCGGCCCTCCGCTCCGACCTGTCGATGGGCCGTCCACCCGGTGCGCGCGTGGGTTTCGGAGCCGGCCACCGGCGTTGGCCGGGCCGCCGCTCGTCGGGCGAGGGCGTACCGCTACGTCTCCGGTCGGCCGTCGGGCGAGGGCGAGGTCGAGGTCGGCCCACGACGTCCCGGTCCCCCATCGCCCGTGGGCGTGGTCAGCCCGCCTGTGCCGTCGGCGCCAGTGCCCGCAGTACCGCCGTGTGGGTGACGCCGTGTTCCGCGAGCAGATCCGCGACCACGCCCGAACAGGCGGTGATCGCGAGCAGGATGTGCTCGTCGCCGATGTGCCGCTGACCGCGGGCCACCGACTCGCGCAGCGACTGCTCCAGCACCTTCCTGGCGCCGGGCGCGAACGGGACATGCCCAGTACGCCCACCGAACGGCCACAGCCGGCGCCGCCGTCGGCCCACCGCCAACGCGCCCTCGCCGTGCGCCTGTTCGACGCGCGCGACGATCTCCCCCACGTCGATCCCCAGGTCTGCGAGCGCGGCCTCGTCGGCCTGCGACATGCCGCCGCGCCGCCGGGCCCGGGCCAGTCCGCGTTCGAACTCGTCCCGACTCGCCACGAACCCGAGCGTCGCCAGCGCGACCGAGGCCTGCGTACCCTGCGCGTCCAGCAGCGCCGCGAGCATGTGCTCCCCCTCCACGCGGGCGTCCCCCGCCCGCCGCGAATGCTCGATGGCCCCGTACACGACGCCCCGGGCACTGTCCGTGAACCTCTCGAACATCAGTTCCTCCCGTGCTTCTTGTGCACCGCCTGGCGGCTCACCCCGAGCTCGGCCGCGATCTCCTGCCACGACCACCCCTGCACGCGCGCACTGCGCACCTGCACGTACTCCAATTGCTCGAGCAGCCGGCGCAGCGCGGCCACGGCCCGTAGGCCCACCCGTGGATCCCGGTCCCCCGCACGACTGGCGAGGTCGGTTGCTTCGGTCATGACCGTCAACCTACGTTGACATCTCGGGCCTGTCAACCACAGTTGACATGCGACATCGAGAATGCGGGCGCGCCCGTCCCGGCGACCCGATACGGTCGCGAACCATGCGAATTCTTGTGCTCGGGGGCACCGCGTTCGTGGGCCGGGCGATCGTCGAGGACGCCCTGGCCCGGGGCGCCGAGGTGACCCTGTTCGGCCGAGGCAGAACCGGCACCGACCTCTTCCCGCAGGCCGCCCGACGGATCGGCAACCGCGACACCGGCGACTACACCGCGCTGCGCGACGGCGAGTGGGACGCGGTGGTGGACGTCAGCGGATACGTACCGCGCCACGTCGGGCAGGCGATGGCAGTGCTCGGCGACCGGGTCGGCCGCTACCTGTTCGTCTCCAGCCACGCCGTCTACGTACAGTCCGGAGTCGGCCCCGGCTCGGACGAGGACACCCCTCGCCGCGCACCCGTCCGCGACACCGAGGTACTCGACAACGACACCTACGGCCCCTGCAAGGTCGCCTGCGAGGACGACGTACTCGCCCGCTACGGCGACCGCGCCACCATCGTGCGCCCGGGCAAGGTCGCCGGCCCTCACGACGTACAGGAAACCTTCACGTACTGGAGCCGCCGAGCCGCCCGCGGCGGCCGCGTCGCTCTGCCGGGCCGACCCGAACAGCCGATCCAAGTGGTCGACTCCCGCGACCTGGCCCGCCTGGTCAACCGACTCCTGATCGACAACCGCCCCGGCGCCTTCCACGCCGTAGGCCCCGCCGAACCCACCACCCTGGGCGACCTGATCCACACCTGCGCCCGGGCCGCCGGCACCGAGGTGGAAATCGTCCCCATCTCCCCCGACGCGGTCCCCGGCCCCTTCCCCCTGGTCACCCCCGAGCCCCAATGGCCCGCTCGCCAACGCAGCGCCACCCGAGCCCGCGCCGCCGGCCTCTCGACCACGCCGCTGTCGATCACCGCCGCCGACGTCCTCGCCTGGGACCGCTCCCGAGGCGAACCCCCACTGCCCCAGGGCCTGACCCCAACCCAGGAGGCCCACCTACTCAACGGGCCCTGACCCACCCCACCAACCCCACCAATCCACCCCGCCCCCAATCCACCCCAGCCAGGCCCGGCAACCAAACCACCCCGGCCCCGGACCTCCCCCACCACCGAACCACGCACCGCGCCAACCCAGGCCAACCCCCCCAGGTCAGCCCCACCCATCCCGGTCCGATTCCCCTCCGGATCTTTGATATGGTTCTCCACGTCGCCGCACGAAACACCAGCGGAGACCACCCGGTCCGGGTGGCGGAATTGGCAGACGCGCTAGCTTGAGGTGCTAGTGCCCGAAAGGGCTTGGGGGTTCAAGTCCCCCCTCGGACACCACGAGAGACCCCTGTTGATCAGGGGTTTTTCTGCATTTACGGCGTGGGGCGTGCGACGCCGGGAAGCTGGAAGGTCCCTGCGCGGAGTTGACTTGGTCGTAACCGGTCGCGCCGATCCGACGCCCGGTCAGCCTCCCGGCCCCGCGGGGCCGTCGCCGCGTAGGCGTTCGAGGTCCGAGGCGCGGACCTGGATGACGAACATCGCGATCACGGCGGCGATCACCGCGAAGATCGCGGCCGTCACGAAGGCGGCGGAGATGCCCGTGGTCAACACCTGGTGGCTCCAGGGCGCGGGCAGGTCGCCGGTGCGCTCGAAGGCGGCGCGTTCGGCCGGGGTGGCCTGGGCGAGGAAGGCCGGGACCTGGTCCTTGGCCTCGTTGCGGTTGGCGGTGCCGAAGACGGTGACCAGGATGGACAGGCCGAGCGAACCGCCCACCTGTTGGGTGGCGTTGAGCAGGCCCGAGGCGGCGCCGGTTTCCTTGGAGGCGACGCCGGAGACGGCCATCAGGGTCAGCGAGACGAATTGCATGCCCATGCCGAGGCCGAAGACCAGCGTCGGGCCCAGGATGCTGCCGGCGTAGGTGCTGTGCACGTCGGTACGGGTCAGCCAGGCGAGACCGGCCGCCGCCAGGAGGGCACCGACGACCATGAAGGGTTTGGGTCCGTAGCGCGGCAGCAGTTGCGACGCGAAGCCTGCGCCGACCGCGATCACCGCGCTGATCGGGAGGAAGGCCAGACCGGCCTCGATCGGACTGAAGCCCAGGACGTCCTGGACGAACAGGGTCAGGAAGAAGAACATCCCGAAGATCGCCGCCGCCAGGCACAACATAATGCCGTAGGTGCCCGACCGGTTACGGTCCGCGAACATCGCCAGGGGGGTGATCGGCTGCCTGGATCTGCGCTCGATGGAGAGGAAGATCGCCAGCAGCACGACGGCCGCCGCGAACGCGGCGAGGGTCAGGCCGTCCCGCCAGCCCTCCTGGGCCGCCCGGATGAAGCCGTACACGAGCGAGCCGATGCCCAGGGTCGAGGTGAGCGCGCCGAGCACGTCGAAGTGGCCGGGATGTCGCTCGGACTCCCTGATGTAGCGCGGGGTGGCCAGTGCGATGAGCACACCGATGGGCACGTTGACGAAGAACACCCACCGCCAGTCCAGCCATTCGACCAGGATGCCGCCGGCCAGCAGCCCGATCGCGCCGCCGCCCGCGGAGACCGCCGCGAAGACGCCGAAGGCCCGGTTGCGGGCCGGGCCTTCGGGAAAGGTCGTGGTGATCAGGGCGAGGGCGGTCGGGGAGGCGATGGCGCCGCCGACGCCCTGCAGCGCCCGGGCGGCGAGCAGTTGCGGCGCGGTCTGCGCGAGTCCACCCAGTAGCGAGGCGACCACGAACAGCAGCACGCCGAAGATGAACACCCGCCTGCGGCCCAGGATGTCGCCCGCACGCCCGCCGAGCAGCAGCAGACCGCCGAAGGTGAGCGTGTACGCGTTGAGCACCCAGGACAGGCTGGTGGTGGAGAACTCCAGCGAGCGCTGGATGTGCGGCAGCGCGATGTTCACGATGGTGATGTCCAGCACCACCATGAGCTGACACGAGGCGATCACCGCGAGCGCGGCGCCATTGCCGCCGCGTCGTTTCGGTGCGGCGGCGGTCTGCGAGGGTGTCGCGTGAGGATTCGCCATGGTGGGTCCCGCGGTTGCCGAGGGCCGCGCCACGCGGCGCCGTCCGGCGGGAATCGACGGTCTCCGACCGATCCGGTGCGGTTCGGCGGTCCCGACGATCCGGTGTGCGTCGACGGCCCCGACGATCCGGCAATGGTGCGCCCGACCGGACGGGGTGCGCTCACTCGTTCGACCGTAAGCCCGGACCCGAACCGGCACCACCCGGGGCGCCTGGCACACGCGGGATGGTGCGGGTCGGATCCGGGCTCACCGGGCCGTGCTCCCCAAGGCGGCCCGGCGGCGGGTCAGGCGGTCTTCGGGGTGGCGCGTACGCCCATGTGTATGTACGGCGAGCCGTCGGCGAGTTCGTAGAAGACCACGTTGTCCCACAGCGGGCTGCCCTCGCGGCGGCCCACGAACGTGGTCTCGTCGACGGGTATCAGATCCCAGTCCATCTCCGGCGAGATGTCGGCCAGCGCACCGGTGATCCGGATGTTCAGGTGCAGCTTGGCGTCGTCCTGGACACTCACCGTGGCGAGGCAGCCCACCCGCTCGTACGTCCCCGCGTGGCGCGCGACGTCCACGTCCACCGGTGTGTCGGGCGGGCCGAGCAGCTCCGGCATCTCGACGTCCGCGAGCACGGCGAACAGCTCGGCGCCCAGGGTGCGTTGCAGCGCGGACGTCTCACCGCCGTTGGCCAGCAGGCAGACCACCGTGCCGGTGTCGGGCAGGACCCAGAGCATCGCGGACTGGCCGATGGTGTTGCCCGCGTGCATGATCACCCGGTGCCCGGACCACTCGTCGAGGATCCAGCCGATCCCCCACTCCGGAGCGATCGTGTACGGATTGGGCAGGCGCACCTGCGGCTCGGTCATCGCGCCCGGCGCGGCCAGCAGTTCGGTACCCAGGTGGGCCAGGCCGAACGCGACCACGTCGCTGGCTCGCGCGCAGATCAGGCCGGCCGGGCCCATGGCCCGGGTCAGGCCCCATACCGAGGTGGGGCTGCCGTCCTCGACGTGCCCCGTCGCCGCACCGAAGCGCAGCACGTCCTCCGGCAGCGTCCAGGTGTGCGTCAGACCCAGCGGCTCACAGATCTGCTCGCGCAGCGCCGCGTCCCAGGTCTTGCCGGTGAGCCGCTCGATGATCCGTCCCGCGATCACGAAGCCGGAGTTGCAATACGAGAACGACTCGCCGATCGGGTGGTTCTGGGTCAGCTCGGCGCAGGCCGCGACGTACTTCTCCAGACAGTCGTCGCCGCGCCCGGAGTCCAGGAACAGGTCACCGTCGATACCGGAGGTGTGCGTCAGCAGGTGCCGCACCGTCACCGTCTTGGTCACCTGCGCGTCGGCGACCTTGAACTCGGGCAGCAGGTCGACGACCGGCGTGTCCAGGGTGAGCCGGCCCTGCTCGACCAACAGCATCAGCTGGGTCGCCGTCCACACCTTGCTCACCGAGCCGATCTGGAACAGCGAGTCGGTCGAGACCGGAGTACCGGTGTCCTTGTTCAGCACCCCGGCGACGAAGGTGTGTACCTCACCCTCGTGCGCGAACGCCAGGCTCGCGCCCGGTACGTCGTATCGGGTGATCAGCTCGGCGAGACGGGCATTCCAGTGGGCGGAGTCGACGGTTGCGGCCATGGGACCTCTTTCGCGAGTGGGCTCGGCGGCGTACCGGCACGCTACGCGGACGAAGCGCTCCCGCTCATGGCCGTGACGACGAACCCGAGGGCAACCCTTGGTGCGAACGCACAACCGGTCAGCGCGGCAGGCCGGTGTGGCCGACCCGGACCAGGCCGGATTCGTACGCCACCACCACGGCCTGGGCACGATCGCGCAGGTCGAGCTTGCCCAGCAGGTCCCTCTCGTAGCGCTCCACGGTGGCGTCCTCGACCCGCATGGCCTCGGCGATCTCGCCGCTGTCCCTGCCCGCCGCGACCAGGCGCAGCACCTCGATCTCGGCCGGGGTGAGTCCAGCGAGGGCGTCGGGAACCGGGGGCGTCGACGGCGTCGTGGGCTCGTCGGCCGGCCCCGTCGCAGGCGTCACCGGGATGCTCGCCGCGACCAGGAACCCGCCGCCCGCGACGTGCTCGGCCCGGAACGACCCGCCGTGCACCGCCACCCGCTCGCGCATACCGAGCAGCCCGTGACCACCGCCGGTCGTCGCGTAACCACCGCCGGCCTTGTCGCCGCCGCCGTCGTCGCGGATCTCGATGGCGACCGCGTCCGGCAGGTATTCCAGCAGCACCCGAGCCATGGCCGCGCTGCCGGCGTGCTTGCGCGCGTTGGTGAGCGCCTCCTGGGTGATCCGGTACAGCGCGAGGCCGACCGGCAGCGGCAGTTCGCGGCGCGTGCCGAGCACCTGGAGCTCGGTCGGCAGGCCGGCCAGGCAGGATTCGGCGATCAGCCGGTCGAGGTCGTCGACGCCGGGCTGCGGGCTCGACGGCGCGCTCTCCGGGTCCTTGTCGCTGCGCAGCACGCCGAGCAACTGCCGCATCTCGTCCAGCGCGACCCGGCCGGACGCCTCCAGGGTGAGCAGCGCGCCGCGCGCACCGTCCAGGTCGCGTTCCAGACTGGCCCGGGCGCCGCCGGACATCAGATGCATGGTGGTGATGTGGTGCGCCACGATGTCGTGCAGTTCCCGGGCGATCCGCCGGCGCTCCTCGGTCAGCGCGCGCTCGGCGAGCAGGACCCGGTTGACCTCGACCTGTCCCTGCCAGTGCCGCACCGCCGCGCTCGCCCCCAGCACGAGCGCGGTCGCGACCAGGTCGCCGCTGAACACCCAGAAGAACGACTCGTCGGCGTTGCGGTAGCCGGAGGTCTGGGCGGCCATGGTCAGCGCCGCGGCCACCGCGATCGTCCGGGGCCGGCAGGCCAGGCCGACGGTGTACAGCGCGACCGCCAACGAGATGCCGAACCGCTGCCCGATGTCGGTCGACAGGTTCAACCCCACCTGGAGCACGAGAACCGCGAGCAGCACCGGGAACGGGGCGCGCCGGCGCGCCACCAGGCACAGCGCCGAGGCGACCAGGAACGCGACGCAGGTCGCGGCCTCCCCGGCGCCGTCGCCGCGGACGGTGACCACGTAGCCGAGCAGGTCGACGGCCATCGCCACGAGCGCGACCAGGAGGTCCGACCGGGTACGCGCCGGGAGGATCCGGCGCGCGGGGGCCGACCCGAACCCCGCGGGGGTGTCCGTGGCGGTCAGGTCACGGCCGGTGATCGCCTTGCCGAGCGTGGCCATGGACTTGGGGCCGAAGCCCATCCAGGGCCTCCTTCCATGGGGAGCCTCCATGCGGAGCGGCGGCCAGTATTCCACCGCGACGATCATTCGGCCGAAACGCGCGAACCGTGCGAACCACCCGGCCCTCGACGTCCCGGCCGCGCTCGCGAACCATCCGGCGGCCCCTCGAAACCCCCGCTCCCCACCCCCTCGGGCCGGCCGACACCGGCCCGCCACCCGCGCTCAGCCCCTCCCGTCGGCCCCGCCGGCCCCGTACAACCCGCGCTTGGCCGCGCCGACCGGGTCCGTCCCCGGCTCGCAGGCCGCCGCGAAGCGCATCGCCGCCCGGGTCGGTGTCGTGTACCGCTCCCACGCGGGCAGTCCGGCGTGGTTGGGGTCGCCGGTGCGGACGAACGCGATCCACGCGTCGTGCATCGCCGCGCCCAGCCCGTCCAGGGTCTTCGGCTCGACCCCGGCCAGGAACGGTGCGTGTGCCCACCGGTCCGCGTTGCGGAACGTGAACGGCAACTCCAGGCAGTGCGCGGCGCCCAGCCGGCCCCCGTAGGCGGGCGTCGCGTAGTCGAACTGGTAGAGCCACACCGGCCGTTCCTGTGCGGCCAGACCTTCCGCGAGGGCCGTGCCCGGCAGCCGGAACAGCTCCTCGGAGACCAGATCGGTCAGCAGTTCGAGGGCGGTTGCCCCCGGACGCTCGGCGGCGAAGATCTCGTACGCCTCCCCGCCCCGCGCGCCGAACGCCTCGTCGAAACGTGCCCGGACCTGCTCGAACGTGGCCCGCGCGTACATCTCGTTGGCCCCGAACGCGAAGCCGGCCTCGTCGGCGGTCCAGCCGAGCAGGATGTCCAGGTCCGGATTCTCCCCGGCCAGGAGCGCCGCCAACGGGTGCCGGGTCAGCGTCGAACCGTCGACCATGGGCAGGAACGGCACCGGCCATCGGCCCCACCGGGCCTGTACCCCGAACATGCCGACGGTGGCCTCGACCAACGCCTCCCACGGCAGCGCGCGCAATCCCGCGACGTCGGGGACGCCGGCCACCTCCAGCAGCGCGGCCGTGGTCCGCAGCGCCTCCTCGCGGTCGGGCGTGCGCACACCCAGCGGCGGGCTCTGCAGGATCGCCCGGTGGAACAGGCCGCGGCCCTGCGGATGTACGGCCAGCGCCGCCGTGGAGAAGGCGCCGCCCGACTGGCCCGCGACGGTGATGTCGTCCGGGTCGCCGCCGAAGGCCGCGATGTGCTCCCGGACCCAGCGCAGCGCGGCGAGTTGGTCGGTCAGCCAGAAGTTCCCGGCGTCCGCGTCGTCCTTGGCCCCGAGGTAGAGGTAGCCGAGCGCGCCGATCCGGTAGGAGACGCTCACCACGACCAGGTCGCCGTCGCGCGCGAAGGTGTCCCCCGCGTAGATCGGCAGCGTGCCGGAGCCGCTGACGAAGCCGCCGCCGTGGATCCAGACCAGGACCGGGCGGCGGGCGTCGTCCGGGCCCGGTGTCCAGACGTTCAGCGTGAGGCAGTCCTCGTCGAACGGCGGCGCGCCGTGGCCGCCGAGGACCGGGTCGACCAGCCCGACCTGCGGGGCACTGGGTCCGTACTCGCCCGCGTCCCGGACCCCCGCCCAGCCCGGATGCGGTCGGGCCGGCCGCCAGCGCAGTTCGCCGACCGGCGGCGCCGCGTACGGAATGCCGCGAAAGACCGCGAGCCCGTTCTCGGCCCGCCCGCGCAGCGTGCCGACAGGCAGCCGTACCAGCGGCGCGTCGTCCGGGCCCGGGGCGCTCACGTCACCGAGCCCGCGTCGGCGGAGGCGGCGCCCAGGGGCGCCTCGGCGAACTTCCCGGACAGCAGGTGTCCGGCCCCCGGCGCGAAGGCGGGCAGGTCGAGGGCGCGCAACATCTGGTGCACGGTGCACACCGCGGCGGAGACGACCGGCTTGCCCAGTCGTTGCTCGGCCTCCTCGATCGCGGCCAGCGAGGGCATCTGCACGCACGCGGACAACACCACCGCGTCCGCGTCCGCGTGGGCGAGCCGCTCCGCGATGCCCGGCAGGCGCAGCGGGTCGTGCGCGGCCACGTCGAGGTTGTCCGGGATCTCCAGCGCCTCGAAGTCGAGCACCTCGATGCCCTCGTGTCCCAGGTAGTCCACCACGGTGCGGGTCAGCGGCAGCATGTACGGCGCGACCAGGGCGACCTTGCGCGCGCCGATCGTGTGCAGCCCGTGCACGAGCGCGCCCGCGCTGGTGACCACCGGCGCGGGCGCGCCGTTCTCGACGGTCCGGGTGTGCAGGCGCTCCTCGGAGACCCGGTGGTAGCCCAGGCCCATGCTCATGATCGCCACCAGGCACGCGTAGCCGAGCACGTCCACCCGCGCGTCGGAGAGTTCGACGGCGCAGCGGTCGGAGTCGGCGTCCATCGCCTTGAGTTGCTCGGGCGTGACGTGTGTCATCCGCATCCGACTGGAGTGGAACGTGAAGCGCTCCGGGGCGACCGCTTCGCGCGCCCGCAGGATCGCGGGCACCTCGGTCTCCATCGTGACGTTCGAGCTCGGCACGATCTGGCCGATGCGGTAGGGGTGTTGACGCACGGAGGTCCTCCTGCTGGATGCCGACTGCGAGCCGAGAGTGTGGGGTGGGGTCGAGCCGCGGGTCAGCGGGCGTCGATCACCGGGTTGGACAGCGTGCCGATCCGCTCCACGGTGGCCTCCACCACGTCGCCGGGGCGCAGGTACTGCGGCGGGACCTGGGCCGCGCCGACGCCGGACGGCGATCCCGTGGAGATCACGTCGCCCGGCTCCAGGGTCATTCCGGAGGAGATGTCGGCGATCAGGCGCGGGATGTCGAAGAGCATGTGCCGGGTGTTGGACTTCTGCTTGACGTCGCCGTTGACCCGCAGCGACAGGTCCAGCGCCTGCGCGTCCGGGATGTCGTCGGCGGTGACCACCGCGGGGCCGAACGGCGCGTAGGAGTCCTGGCCCTTGGAGAAGAACCACTGTCCGGACCTGCGCTGGTCGCGGGCGCTGATGTCGTTCATGATGCTGTACCCGAACACGTGGTCCCACGCGTCGGCCTCGCTCACCTTGTACGCGGTCCGCCCGATCACGACGGCGAGTTCGCACTCCCAGTCGAGCTGCTGCGTGAGGTCGCCGTTGTGCAAAATCGGCGCGCCGGGGCCGGTGACCGCGGTCGCGGGCTTGCCGAACAGCACCGGGCGATCCGGGAGTTCCTTCGCGGTGTCCAGGGTGCGGTTGGACTCGGCCACGTGCTCGACGTAGTTGAGCCCGATGCCGATGATCTTCCCGGGCCGCAGCGGCGCGAGCAGCCGCACGTCGGCGCTCGCGTGCACGGCGGCGGCGGGCCGGTCGGCCGGGTCGCCGCCGAGCAGGTCGCGCGCGGCGTCGAACGCCTCGGCGCCCGCGCGGATGAACGACAGCAGATCGCCGGGCAGTTCGGTGTCCGCGGCGGCGGCGAGCGCGACGAGGTCGATCACGTGCGCGCCGTCCTCGGCGCCCAGGCGGGGCGTCGTGCCGTCGACGGTGTAGGTGACCAGGCGCATGGGAGTGTCCTCACTGTCCTTGCGTCCGGGCGGCACGGTCGCGCCGCCCGGATCGTCGTGGGGGTTGGGAATCGCGGGGCCTGCGATCGGTGGGCACGCGGCCTGATCGGCCGCCCCGGTGATCAGGGGGTCGGCTGGTGTCCGTCGTTGTCGACGTACGCCTCTTCGCGGTGGAAGCCGAGCGAGCGCATCACCGGGAAGTCGTTGAAGGAGAACAACACCGCGTCCTCGGACGGGTCGAGGTTGGCGTGTTCGTGCCAGGCCCAGGCCGGGACCGCGAAGACGTCGCCCTCGTGCCACTCGAAGCGCTGCCCGCCCACGATCGAGACGCCGTGGCCCTTGGCCGCGGTGTACACGACCGAACCGGTGTGCCGGTGCGCCTTCGTCGCCTGGCTCGCGCGCAGGAGTTGGATGTGCGCGCTCATCGTCGGCATCACCGAGCCGCCGGTGGCGGGGTTGGTGTACTCCATGATCACGCCGTCGTACGGCGATCCCTCGCTCGCCTTCGCCAGGTCCAGCAGCGCCTGGTAGGTGGGCTCCCACGGCCAGGCCAGCAGCGGCGAGTAGGGCCGGGTCCACCGCTCGGTGCCGTACGGCACCAGGTTGCCGCCGAAGGTCAGAACCGAGGAGTTCACCACCTTGCCGGGCACCTGGTACACGTCGGGGTGCACCTCGTAGAAGCCCGCGTCCAGCGCGTTGACCAGCGGGATGTCCAGGCCGTCCTGCCAGATCACCGGTGCGTCGTCGGACTCGTTGCCGTGCTCGTGCCAGGTGCCGTTCGGGGTGATCGCGAAGTCGCGGGCGCCGACCTTGAGTTTCTCGCCGTCCACGATGGTCCACGCGCCGGTGCCCTCCAGGACGAAGCGCAGCGCGGCGGCCTGGTGTCGGTGGGCGGTCATCGACTCGCCCGGGCCCATGATCTGCAGGCCCGTGTACAGCAGGCCGGCCGCGGCGCTGACGTCCCGGCGCCCGGGGTTGACCAGCATCACCACCCGGCGGCCCGCGTCGTCCGCCTTGACCAGGTCGAGCGCCTTGCGTACCAGGGGGCGCAGTTCGGCGTAGCGCCACAGTGTGGGCACCGACTTGGGCTGTGGGTACCACGGCTCGATCTCGTTCGCCACGGTCCACAGCGCACCGGCCTCGCGGTCGGCCAACTCGGCGTAGTAGGCGCTCAGTTCCGGGGTATCGGTGACTCGGGCCCGGCCGAGCATGTTGTCGTCCTGGGTGGTCATTTCTCCTCCTCGGGGGCAGGTGCGAGGGGCGTGGGGGCACTGTCGTGGGTGAAGGTGATCGGCGATCTGGGCCGGTTGTCGACGTTGAGTCGGAAGATGTCGAAGCGGTTGTAGTGGCCGACGATGTCGTGCATCTGCTTGGGCTGGATGCACTTGGCGAGATCGATGTCGGCGTAGACGATGCCCTCGTCGTCGATCAGCGGTTCGGTCACCGGGCGGCCGTCGGGGCCGAAGATCCCGGAGAGCGCGCTGCGTTCGCGGCCGAGCTGCTTGCGTACCTCGTCGTCGTCGCCGGCGATGGCGTCCACGATCTCCGGCGAGATGGTCGAGCACGCGACCACCGAGAAGACCTTGCCCTCGAAGCTGTGCGCGGCGGTGCGCACCGCGATGGCGTCCGCCATGTCGTAGTCGGCCGGTGCCACCGGCAGGGCGATGTAGCTCGCGGCGTGCACGAGTTCGCCCTGCGCGAGCAGGGTGAAGCGGGCCAGCGTGTTGGTGTTCTCGCCGCACGCGAGCACGCCGAGCGGGCCGATCCCGGTCGGGTGCACGCGCAGCGAGCTGCCGTCGCCGCCGGTCCAGGTCAGCTTCTCCGCCCAGGTGGGCACCAGCTTGCGGTGCACCCCGATCAGTTCGCCGTCCGCGTCGATGGTCAGCATCGTGTTGTAGAGCACGCCCATGCTGTGCGGGCCGCGCTCGTTGACGCCGATCACCACCACCGCGCCGGCCGCCCGGGCGGCGGCGCGCAGTGCCTCCACGTGCGGGCCGGGCACGTCCACCGAGGAGCGGTACAGGCGTTCGAACCAGGGAGAGCCCTGGACCGGGTTCATCGTCCAGTTCCAGTACGGGTACCCCGGCACGAACACCTCGGGGAAGACGATCAAAGCGGCGCCGTTGGCAGCGGCTTCGCGGATCAGCGCGACCGCCTTGGCCACCGTGGCGGCCGCGTCCAGGTAGACCGGCGAGGCCTGCACGGCGGCGGCCTTGAACCGGGGCGGGTTGTCGCGTTGTTCACCGGTCAGCACGATCGGCGGGGTGGGGCTGTCCATGTCGGGCTCCTCGTGTCCGGGTCAGCGCCGGCCGGGTACGGCCACCAGGCTCGGGTCGGGCTCGGGCCGCCAGCGCCGCGGCACCGCTTCGACGCTCTCGCGCAGCAGGTGCAGTCGCGGTGGCACCCGGTCGCTGCCCGCGCCGGGCGGCTTGCGGCTGCCGGGGCGCCACGCGCTCGGCCAGGGCGCGCCGGGTCCGGTGTAGCCCTGCTCGGCGGCGGCGTGCAGCGTCCACATCGGGTCGTACAGGTGGGCGCGGCCGACCGCGCACAGGTCGGCGCGACCCGCGAGCAGGATCGAGTTGACGTCGTCGTAGGTGGAGATCGCACCGACCGCGATGGTCGGCACGCCGGTCGCGTTGCGGATCAGATCGGCGAACGGGGTCTGGTAGCCGCGCCCGTAGGCGGGCCGCTCGTGCGCGACCACCTCGCCCGAGGACACGTCGATCCCGTCCGCGCCGGCCGCCGCCAGTGCCCGGGCGATGCGTACCGCGTCGTCCTCGGTGGTGCCGCCCCGGGCCCAGTCGCTCGCCGAGATGCGCACCACCAGCGGCTTGTTCGTCGGCCACACCGCCCGCACCGCGGACAGCACCTCTATCGGGAAGCGCAGCCGGCCGGCGAGCGAGCCGCCGTATTCGTCCTCGCGCAGGTTGGTCAGCGGGGACAGGAAGCCGGACATCAGGTGGCCGTGGCCGTACTGGAGTTCCAGCGCGTCGAAGCCCGCCCGGTCGGCCCGCGCGGCGGCGGCGGCGAACGCGGCGGTGATCGCGTCCAGGTCCGCGCGGTCCGCCTCGCGCGGACGGAAGTCGTTCGCGGTGTCCCATGGGATCGCCGACGCGGCCACCGTCGGCCAGCCGTTCGGGCCCAGCGGCACGCTCCGACCGTCGGCGTCCGGCACGGTGGTCGCCGCGCGGCGTCCGGCGTGGCTGAGCTGGATGCCCAACAGCGGGCCGTCCGGGGCCTGTTCCTTGACCCGGGTGACCACCTCGCGCCACGCGGCCTCGTGCGCGTCCGACCACAGACCCGGACATGCCTCGGTGGCCCGGCCGTTGGGCAGTACGGCCGTCATGCCCACGAAGACCAGGCTCGCGCCGCCGAGCGCGAGCGCGCCCAGGTGCGCGGCCTCGAACGGTCCCGGGATGCCGTCGCGGGCCGCGTAGGTGGCCATCGGCGGCACCAACACGCGGTTGCGCAGCCGGACCGACCCGAGCCGGAAGGGCTGGAACATCGGCGCGGCGTCCACCCGGTCCGGCCGCCCGGCGGTGAACGCGGCATCCACCCGGGCGACGAACTCGGGGTCGCGTTCGAGCAGGTTGGCGTGGGTGACCCGGCGGCTGCGGGTGAGCAGATTGAAGGCGAACTGCTCGGGCGCCTGGCCGACCGCGCGGTCGATGTTCTCGAACCACTCCAGGCTGGCCTGCGCGGCGCGCTGGGTGGAGCCGACCACCGGCTTGCGCTCGGCCTCGTAGGCGGTCAGCGCGGCCGGGATGCCCGCGTGCTCGTTCAGGCACGCGGCCAGCGCGAGCGCGTCCTCCATCGCCAGCTTGGTGCCCGAGCCGATGGAGAAGTGCGCGGTGTGCGCGGCGTCGCCGAGCAGGACCACGTTCTCGTGGTGCCACGAGGCGTTGCGCACGGTGCTGAACCTGATCCAGCGCGAGTTGTTCGGGATCAGCCGGTGGCCGTCCAGGTGTTCGGCCAGCAGCGCCTCGCACCGCGCGATCCCCGCGTCGTCACTGGCTCCGCGCGGCAGGTCGCGGCCGGCGAACTCGGCGAATCCGCCGCGGCGCCAGGCGTCCTCGGCGAGTTCGACGATGAAGGTGCTGCGTCGGTCGTCGAACGGATACGCGTGCACCTGCACCACGCCGAAGTCGAACTTGTCGACGATGAAGGTGAACGCGTCGAAGACCTTGTCGGTGCCCAGCCACATGTACCGGCAGCCGCGCTCGTCGAGATCGGGCCGGAAGGTGTCGGCGTAGCGTTCGCGCACCGCGGAGCGCACGCCGTCCGAGGCGACCACCAGGTCGTGGGTGCGCGCCAGTTCGTCCACGTCGGGTGCCTCGGTGCGGTAGCGCAGGTCCACGCCGAGCGCGGCGCAGCGTTCCTGGAGGATGCGCAGCAGTCGCTCCCGGCCCAGCGCGGCGAATCCGTGCCCGCCGGAGGTCAGGGTGCGACCGCCGTAGCGGATGTCGATGTCGGTCCAGCGAGCGAAGCCCGCGGACATCGCGGCGAAGATCTCCGGGTCGGCCTGCGCGATGCCGTCCAGCGTCTCGTCGGAGAAGACCACGCCGAAGCCGAACACGTCGTCCGGTGCGTTGCGCTCCCACAGGGTGATCTCCGCGGCCGGCGAGAGCTGCTTGGCGAGGGCGGCGAAGTACAACCCGCCCGGCCCGCCACCGATGACTGCGATGCGCACAGCGTCCTCCAATGTTCCCGGCCTACCCGAGCGTATGTAATAAATTCCACGGTCGTCAACAGGGCGCGATATCCGGCACGGGTCGAGGGCTCGCGGGTGCCTTCGAGCCCTCGCACCGGCGCGCCGGTCAGGCGTACGACTCCGGTCGTTGCGGGCCACCGCTGGAGAGCGCGGCCCGCGTCGCGTCCGGCCAGGGCGAGGCACCCTTGGCGTCCGGCGGGCAGTGCGCGACGGACACCCGACCGGTCGCGGCGACGCCCTGCTCGCCGCGCACCTCGAACGTGTAGTGCAGCGAACTGGTGCCCACCCGGGCGATCCCCAGCGCGATGTGCGCGGACTCGCCGAACCACAGCCGCTCGCGGTAGTCCGCCTCGAAGTGCACACGCGGGATCCGGCCGAACAGGTCGGCCACACCCAGCCGGCGCAGCAGCACCGCCTCCGCCGCCTCGACCCAGCGCTGCACCGCCGAGTAGTGGTAGTGGCCGGCGGCGTCGGTGTCCTGCCATTCGACCCGGCGCTCGATCACCACCGAGGGCAGCGTGGCCGCCTCGGCCGAGTCGGCCGGGTCGGTCTGTGCCGGGCGGGTGTCCTGCATCTCGTCGCCTTTCACGAGGTCTCCGGGGCAAGGGGGTTCGGGGCCGGGGGTTTCGGTCCGGCCGGTGCGGGCGCGGTAGGCGCCTGGGCCCAGGCGCGCAGTTCGCCGCGCCGCAGCTTGCCGTTGCCGGTGCGCGGCAGCGTGGCCACGAACTCGACCGCACGCGGGTACTTGTACGGCGCGATGGCCTGCTTGACGAAGGTCTGGATGCGGGTGGCGGTCTCGGCGTCGGCGGCCACGCCCTCGCGCAGCACGACGTACGCCTTGACGATCAGGCCGCGTCTGGGGTCCGGCGCGCCGACCACGCCGCACTCCGCGACGTCCGGGTGGGCGGCCAGGGCGAGTTCGACCTCGGGGCCGGCGATGTTGTAGCCGGAGGAGACGATCATGTCGTCGCTGCGGGCCTGGTACCAGAGGTAGCCGTCGGCGTCGCGGATGTAGGTGTCGCCGGTGATGTTCCAGCCGTCCCGCACGTAACTGGTCTGGCGCGGGTCGTCGAGGTACCGGCAGCCGGTCGGCCCCTTGACCGCGAGCTGCCCGGGCGTACCGTCCGGGACCCGCTGCCCCTCGGCGTCGAGCACCACGGCCTCGAAGCCGGGCACCGCTCGGCCGGTCGCGCCGGGCCGGATGTCCTGGTCGGCGGCGGAGACGAACACGTGCAGCAGTTCGGTCGCGCCGATCCCGTCGATCAGCTCGATCCCGGTCGCCGCGTGCAGGTCGTGCCAGGTCTCCGCGGGCAGCGCCTCACCCGCCGACACGCACCGCCGGACACCCTTGAGCAGGTCGGCCAGGCCCGCGCCCATGATCGCCCGGTACGCGGTCGGCGCGGTGAACAGCACGGTGACGCCGTGGTCGGCGATGATCCGGGCCAGCCGCTCGGGCGAGGCGTGCTCGAGCAGCAGGGTGGCCGCGCCGACGTGCAGCGGGAAGACCACCAGGCCGCCGAGACCGAAGGTGAAGCCCAGCGGCGGAGTGCCCGCGAACAGGTCGTCCGGGGTGGGCTTGAGGATGTGCCGCGAGAAGGTGTCGGAGTTGGCCAACACGTCGCGGTGGAAGTGCATGGTGGCCTTGGGGCGCCCGGTGGTCCCGGAGGTGAACGCGATCAGCGCGACGTCGTCGGCCGAGGTGTCCACCGCCTCGAACCCGCCGCTCTTGTCCGCGCAGCGCCGGCCGAGGTCGGTCGGCGCGTCGCCGCCGTAGGCGACGGTGGTCAGCCCCGGCACCCGGGCCGCGTCCAGCTCCTCCAGGAAACGGTGGTCGCACAGCGCGACCGTGGGCGCGCTGATCTCGCACAGCGTGGTCAGCTCGTGCGCCCGAAGCAGCGGCATCGTGGTGACCACGACACCACCCGCCTTGAGTACGCCGAACCAGCAGGCGACCAGCCACGGGTTGTTCGGGCCGCGCAACAACACCCGGTTGCCCGGCACCACGCCGAGTTCCTCGGTCAGCACCCGGGCCACCTGATCGGCCCGAAGCAGCAGGTCACCGTACGTCCACTCGTCATCGAGCGTGACCAGACACCGCCGGTCGGGACCCAGTCGGCGCACGGTGTCGTCCAACAGCACCCGGGCGCAGTTGAGCCGAGTCGGGTAGCGCAATTCCGGCAATTCAAAACGCAGTTCGGGCCACAACTCGGCCGGTGGCAGTCGATCACGACAAAACGTGTCGACATGAGCGGAGGGAAACAGCTCCATGTGCGCGCACCTCATCCTGGTGTCAGCGGGAGTCGCGGAGCCAGTATCTATCATTCCTGACGACAGTCAATGTAACGCGATAGTTCTTCGATCGGCAGAGTGCGCCTCGGGCGGGCGACGGGGTGGGCGCGGATCGCGTCCGAGGCGGGCTCGGGCCGGGTGGGATGGGTGGAGCCGTTGGGGCCGCGAGGGTAGGGAGGGTGGGGGCGGTGTCCACACCCGAGACTCCCCCGCCGCGGGCCGGCCTGCCCACCGCAGGTCGTCTCTCCGGGTGATCCGGACGGCCCCCCGATCGGTCGCCGGCGTGCGTTTGCGGGTCGCCGTACTGCCGTACCGGTGTCGTGGGGCCGGAGCAGGCAGGCCCGGACATGCGTCCGGCCCGCTCGGGGATGCCGAGCGGGCCGGGTGGGCAACGGGGGACGGGTGGACCGAGTGGCCTACTCGACCGTGACGGACTTGGCGAGGTTGCGGGGGCGGTCGATGTCCTCACCGAGGGCTCGGGCCGCGTGGTAGGCCAGCAGTTGAGTGGGGATCGTCAGCAGGATCGGGTCGAGTTCGGGTTCGTTGCGCGGGATGTCGATCCGGTCGGCTTCGAGGCCGCCGAGGTCCACTCCCGGGTGGGTGATCACGGTCAGCCGGCCGCCGCGCGCGCGGATCTCGTGTGCCGCCGCGAGATTGCGGCCGACCAGGCCGTCGTCCGGGATGATCGCCACCGTCGGCAGGTCGGCGTCGATCAGCGCGAGCGGACCGTGCTTGAGCTCGCTGCTCGGGTACGCCTCGGCGTGCCGGTAGGTGATCTCCTTGAACTTCTGCGCCGCCTCCCGCGCGACCGGGAAGCCCCGCACCCGGCCGATGAAGAACAGGCTGCGCGCGTGCGCGAGCCGCCGCCCCGCTTCGGCGATGGTCTGCTCGTCGGCCAGGATCTCGGCGATCTGGCCGGGCAGCGCCTGAAGGCCGGCCAGGATCCGCGCGCCGTCCACGTGCGACAGGTCGTGCACCCGACCGAGCGCCAGCGCCAACAGCGCGAAGCCCACCGACATGTGGGTCAGCGCCTTGGTCGAGGCCACCGAGACCTCGGGCCCCGCGTGCAGGTAGATGCCGCCGTCGCACTGCCGCGCGATGGACGAGCCGACCACGTTGACCAGGCCGACCACCCGACCACCCTTGCGCTGGATCTCGCGCACCGCGAACAACGTGTCGGCGGTCTCGCCGGACTGGCTGACCGCGACGTACAGCGTGTCCGGCTCGATCACCGGATTGCGGTAGCGGAACTCCGAGGCCGGTTCGGCGTCGGCGGGCACCCGGGCCAGGTCCTCGATCAGCCCGGCGCCCAACTGGCCCACGTAGTAGGCCGATCCGCACCCGAGCACCTTGACCCGACGGAACCCGCGCAGTTCGCGCAACTCCATCCGCAGTCCGTCCAGCCGGGCCGAGCCGAACCGGTCGTCGAGCCGCCCGCCCAGCATGCGCTCCACGGAGGAGGGCTGTTCGTGGATCTCCTTGTGCATGAAGTGCTCGTGGCCCGCGAGTTCGAGTTCCTCGACGGTGAGCTCGACCGTGGTGGGCGTCTTGGCGACGTCCTCGTGCTCACGGGTGAAGGTGCGGAAGCCGGTCGCGGTGACGCTCGCCAACTCGCCGTCCTCCAGGTGCACGACCGAACTGGTGTGCCGGACCAGGGCCGCGGCGTCGCTCGCGACGAACATCTCCCGCTCGCCGACCCCGATCACCAGCGGCGAGCCGTTCCGGGCCACCACGATCCGGTCCGGGGTCGCCGCGTCCACGACGGCGATCGCGTACGTCCCGGTCACCTGCGCGAGCGCGGCCACCACGGCCGCCTCCAGGGTGTCCTCGTTCGCCCGGGCGATCAGGTGCGCCAGCGCCTCGGTGTCGGTGTCGGAGGCCAGTTCGACCCCCTCCGCGGTGAGTCGGGCCCGCAACGCCGCCGCGTTGTCGATGATCCCGTTGTGCACGACCTGGATCCGGCCGTCCGCCGAAGCGTGCGGATGCGCGTTGGTCTCCGAGGGCACGCCGTGGGTGGCCCAGCGGGTGTGTCCGATGCCGACCCGGCCCGAGGTCTTGGCCGGCACGGCGGCCGCGAGCGCGTGGACGCGGCCCACCCGACGCACCACCTTGGCCGCGCCGCGCGCGCCCAGCACCGCGATGCCGGCCGAGTCGTAGCCTCGGTACTCCAGCCGGGCGAGTCCTTCGAGCAGGATGGGGGCGGCCTGCTGCGCGCCGATGTAGCCCACGATTCCGCACATGCTGCTGCGCTCCTTGCTCTTGGCAGGTCGGTCCGTTCGGCCGCGCCGGGCGGTCGAAGGGTCGGAGGTCGGTCCGTCGGGCACGTCGCGGGTCGCCGGCGAACGGGTCGGCCGAAGCGACCCGGTCGAGCCGGGGAACCCGGTCGGCCGGCGGAACCCGTCGGCTCAGCCGTAGATGACGCGCCGCAGTTGACGCTCGGTCAACTCGGGTGGCGCGACGAGGCGATCGGCGAGTTCGGCGGCGATCAGGCGGTAGATCTGCGCGTTGCGCTTGCCGTAGACCTTGTGGTGCCGATGCCGGCGCCGGACGTAGTCCTCGACCGGCTCGCGGTACCAGGCCAGCACGTCGTCGACGATCCGCGCCGCCTCCGAAGGAGAGAGCCCTGTCGTCGCCGCGATGCGCTCCACCAATTCGCCGTCAGCCACCCTCCGATCCTGGACCCGACCCGCCCGGACGGCAAGAATCTGCCCGAATTCGGGCAGATCCCGCCTCTGCGGCGGGCGAGAGCGCGCTCTCGACACCCGAACCGGTACGCCCTCGCCGGTCGACCCGTCGCGCGCGGGGGCGTGGCCTGGTCACTCCTGCCGCGAGCGCGACACCACATAACCCGCGTCCCGGTCGAAGCTCAGCACCGTGGCTCCGTGGTCGAGGAGCACGCCCAGGGTGTCCCGCAGGGCTGTGCGCCAGGCTCGGGACGTGGTCGGGTCGGTGCGGCGGAGGGATTCGATGTCCGGGGGGACCGCGATCAGTACCGTCTCGGCGTTCGTGCCGGTCGGAGCCGGTCGGCCGGCCCGTGTCGTCAGGGCCGACTCGGCGTTCGGGGGCGGCGGGGGCGGGGTCCAGTCGTGGCGCACGGCCGCTCGTACCCTCGGATCGTTCAGCTCCCAGGACACCAGGAGCCGGTCGCTCTCGTCACCGCTGTTGACGGTGTCCATCATGTCGCCGTAGAAGTCCGGCAGGTAGGACACCGGACGCGCGCCCAGCTTGGTCACGTTGAAGTGGGCGTTGCGACGGATCAGCGGGTCGTAGGTCCAGGTGATCCGGCGCAGCCCGCGCGCGAGGGCCCAGCCGCGCTGGTGCGTCTTGAGCGCGAAGCCCGCACCGCTCCCGGCCAGCGCGCCGGTGACGTGCGAGTGCAGCGTCTCGCCGATCGGCGCGCCCAGGAAGGCGACCGCCGCACCGACCATTCGACCGCCCCGATACGCCCCGGCTACGTAGTTCCCGGCGTACGTAAGCGCCCGCATCAACTCGACGGTCACCGGGAGGCCCTGCCCCGGCACGGCCGGCCAGATCCCGCCGTACAGGTGCTCGACGTCGCGAAACTCGTCGATCTCGCGCAGTTCGCGCACGTCCGGCTCGCCCACGTCCGGCTCGCCCACTCCCGGTGCACGCCCTCCCGGCTCGCGCACGCCCGGTTCACGCGCCTGCGAATCACCCATTCCAGCCGCACCGCCCCTCATCCCACATCTCGTCGTGTTTCGTCGTGCCCCTGGTGTGTTCGGCTACCCCTGGACGGCACCGCGCGAACGACCCGGGTCCCCTCCCGACCCCTTCGGTGACGCGCTTCACACGCAAACAATTCGACCGACCGATCACCGCTCGGCAAGATCTTTGCGTCTTCTGCCCCAAATCTCGCAAGGTACTTGCGTCCTGGAGGCGCCATTGGTGTGCTTATCGCACCCCACCCCACCCCCAGCCGCCCCACCCATCCGGCTACGACGGAGGCTTCCGTGCGCACAGATCAGGCTTCGCCTTCGCTTCCGGTCCCGGTGGCGCAGGACGCGCCCACGTCCTTCCCGGATGTCTCCCTCGACGACAAGTACACCGCCGAGCAGGGCCGGGTGCTGATCTCGGGTGTGCAGGCGCTGATCCGACTGACCCTGGAGCAGCGCCGTCTGGACATCGCGCGCGGCCTGGACACCCGGGTCTTCGTCAGCGGTTACCAGGGTTCGCCGCTGGGTGGCGTGGACCTGGAGATGGGTCGCGCCAAGCGCTGGCTGGACCCGGCCGGCGTGGTGTTCCAGGCGGGGTTGAACGAGGAACTGGCCGCGACCGCGGTCGCCGGGACGCAGCTCGTCGACCAGACCCCGGGCGCCCGGTACGCCGGCGTGACCGGATTCTGGTACGGCAAGAACCCGGGCCTGGACCGGGCCGCGGACGCGATCCGGCACGCGACGATGGCCGGTACCGCCCCGCTCGGCGGCGCCGTCGCGTGGATCGGCGACGACCCGGGCAGCAAGTCGTCGACGGTGCCCAGCTCTTGCGAGCCGATGATGGAAAGCCTGTCGATGCCGCTGCTCGCACCCGGCACGGTCGGCGAGATCGTCGAGTTCGGCCTGCACGCGGTGGCCATGTCCCGCGCGTGCGGCCTGTGGACCGGCCTGAAGATCGTCGCCGACATCGCCGACGCGTCGACCACGGTGGACGTGTCCGCGTGGGGCAAGGGCATCCCGGTCCCGGCGGCGACCAAGCGCGGCACGCTGCCCACCCTGGTCGGCCCGGCCGCGCTCGACGCCGAGCACGACCTGATCACCCGTCGGCTCGACCTGGCCCGCGCCTACGCCCGGGAGCACCGGCTCAACCGGATCGAGCGGGACGCCCCCGACGCCCGCCTCGGCATCCTCGCCGCGGGCGTGTCGTTCTCGGTGGTCCGCCGCGCGCTCGCCGACCTCGGCCTGGACGGGGACGACACACTCGGCGTCCGGCTGATCCGGATCGGCATGCCGTTCCCGCTGGACGACGCCGAACTGGCCGAACTCACCGACGGCCTGGACGAGGTGCTGGTCGTCGAGGACAAGGTGCCGTTCCTGGAGGCCCGCCTCAAGGAGGCGCTGTACCGTCGCCCGGACGCGCCGCGCATCGTCGGTCGCCGGGACGACACCGGTCGCCCGCTGCTCACCGCGCGTGGCACGCTCGGCGCGGACGACGTGGCCCGGGCCATCGCCGCGCGCATCGGCGTCGAGCGGCTGCCCGCGTCCGCGACCGCGTACCTGGCCACCCTCGCCCCCCGGCGCCCGTCGCGGATCGCGCTGCCGATGTTGGCCTCGCGCACCCCGTACTTTTGTTCCGGTTGTCCGCACAACGCCTCCACCCGCACCGCCGACGACACCCTGGTCGGCGTCGGCATCGGCTGCCACGTGATGATCGCGCTGGACGGCAAGGGCCGAGGGCATCAGCTCGGGCTGACCCAGATGGGCGGCGAGGGCGCGCAGTGGATCGGCCTGATGCCGTTCACCGACGACAAGCACTTCGTGCAGAACCTCGGCGACGGCACCTTCCACCACTCCGGGTCGCTGGCGATCCGGGCCGCCGTCGCGGCCGGCGCCAAGATGACCTACAAGCTGCTGTACAACGACGCGGTCGCGATGACCGGCGGCCAGAAGGCCGAAGGGCGGCTGGACGTACCGGCGTTGACCCGCTGGCTCGCGGTCGAGGGGGTGCGCCGGGTGGTGGTCACCACCGACGACCCGCGCGGCTACCGCGGAGTTCGGCTCGACCCGATCGCCACTGTCCGCCACCGTGACGAACTCTCCGATGTCGAGCGTGAGTTGGCCGCCCTCGATGGCGTCACTGTGCTGATCCACGACGACCGGTGCGCGGCCGAGGAGCGCCGGCTGCGCAAGCGTGGGCAGTTGCCGACCCCGGCCGAGAAGGTGGTCGTCAACGAGCGGGTGTGCGAGGGCTGCGGCGACTGCGGGGACAAGTCCTCGTGCCTGTCGGTGCAGCCGGTGGACACCGAGTTCGGCCGCAAGACGCACATCCACCAGGGCTCGTGCAACTCGGACTTCAGTTGCCTGAACGGCGACTGCCCGTCCTTCCTGCTGGTCGAGCCGGGCACCCGCAAGGCCCGGAGCATACCTGCCCTGCCGCTGGAACCGGCGCTGCCCGCGCGTCGGGTCACCGACGCCGACCTGCTGGTGCGGATGCCCGGGATCGGTGGCACCGGCGTGGTGACCGTGTCCTCGATCCTGCAGATGGCAGCCCACCTGGACGGGCTGTACGCGGCCGGCCTCGAGCAGACCGGCCTGGCCCAGAAGGGCGGCCCGGTGGTGTCCGACCTGCGCATCTCGAACCGGCCGATCGACGGCGCGCTGCGCGCCTCGCGGGCCGGCGCGGACGTGCTGATCGGCTTCGACCTGCTCGGCACGGCGGCCGCGAGCAACCTGGCCACCGCCGACCCGGAGCGCACCGTCGCCGTGGTCAACACCGCGATCGTGCCGACCGCCGCGATGGTCACCAACCAGATCGCGCTGCCCGGTTCACCGACCGAGACGCTGGAGCGCATCGACGCGGCGACCAGGCGCGCCGAGAACCTGTACCTGGACGCGCTGGGCCTGTCCGAGGCGCTGTTCGCCGACCACATGCCGGCCAACATGATCCTGATCGGCGCCGCGTTCCAGCACGGCTGCCTGCCGCTGAGCGCGAGTGCGATCGAGCGGGCGATCACCCTCAACGGCGCGGCCGTGGACAAGAACCTGGCGGCGTTCCGCTGGGGTCGGGCGATGGCCGTGGACCCGGCCGCGGTACTGGCCGCCGCCGTCGAGGCGCCGCCGCGCGCGGTGGTCGAGGTCGACGCGGCCTCGGCCGCGCTGGCCGACGGCTCGGGCGGCGAGGCCGAGCTGCGCGAGGTGCTGGGCACCCGGATCGCCGACCTGACGGGCTACCAGGACGCGGCCTACGCCCGCCGGTACGCCGACGACGTGCGCGCGGTCCGGACCCTGGCGATCGAGCGGGCCGGCGCGCCGGCGGGTGAGCGCGTCGCGGTGGCGTACGCGCGGGCACTGCACCACCTGATGGCCTACAAGGACGAGTACGAGGTGGCCCGCCTGCACCTGGACCCGGTCGAACAGGCCCGTCGGGACGCCGAGTTCGGCCCGGACGCGGCGGTCTCGGTGCTGCTGCACCCGCCGGTGCTGCGCTACCTGGGGATGAAGCGCAAGATCCGGCTGCGCCGCACGGCGGTGCCGGCCTTCCGGGCCCTGCGCGCCGCGCGCGGCCTGCGCGGGACCCGCCTGGACGTGTTCGGCTACGCCGAGGTGCGTCGGGTCGAGCGCGAACTGGTGCCGCAGTACCGGAACCTGGTCCGGGCCGCGCTGCGCGAGCTGTCCGCCGCCAACGTGGACGCGGTGGTGGCGCTGGTCGCGCTGCCCGAGTCGATCCGCGGCTACGAGGAGATCAAGCTCGCCCGGGTCGCCGAGTACCGCACGGCGGCGCGCACCGCGCTGGCCGAACTGACCGCGCCCGCCCCGGTCGACAGGGCCGCCGACCCCGCGCTCGTCTGGGCCGGCTGAACCGCTTCCCGCCTCGGCCGGCCCCTCGGGGCCGGCCTTCCCTCCCCCGACACCCCCGACACCCTCGACTTCCGGAGCAGCCGTGACCGTCGACCGCCTCCTGCCCACTCGGGACGCCGAGGACCTGCTCGATCTCACCCGTACCGTCGCGGATCGCGAGCTGGCACCCATCGCCGCGCGCTACGAACGTGACGAGACCTACCCCGAGGGGTTGTTCGGCATCCTGGGCGAGGTGGGCCTGCTGGGTCTGCCGTACGCCGAGGAGGACGGCGGCAGCGGCCAGCCCTACGAGGTCTACCTCCAGGTCCTGGAGGAACTGGCCGCGCGCTGGGCGGCGGTGGCGGTCGCCACCAGCGTGCACACGCTGGCCTGCTTCCCGGTGGCCACCTACGGCACGCCCGAGCAGCGCGAGCGGTGGTTGCCGCGGATGCTGGAGGGCCGGTTGATCGGCGGGTACAGCCTGTCCGAACCGCACGCGGGCTCGGACGCGGCCGCGATCGTCTGCAAGGCGCGCCCGGTCGCCGACGGGTATCGGATCAACGGCACCAAGGCGTGGATCACGCACGGCGGAAAGGCTGACTTCTACGCTCTGTTCGCCCGGACCGGCGAGGGCAGTCGGGGCATCTCGTGCTTCCTGGCGCCGGGCGCGGCCGAGGGGCTGGAATTCGGTCGGCCCGAGGAGAAGATGGGCCTGAACGCGGTGCCCACGACCAACGCGTTCTGGGACGGCGCGATCCTGGGCCGGGACCGCCTGATCGGGGCCGAGGGCCAGGGGTTGGCGATCGCGTTGAGCGCGCTGGACTCGGGCCGGTTGGGCATCGCTGCGTGCGCGACGGGATTGGCCCAGGCCGCGTTGGACGCGGCGGTCGAGTACGCCAACGAACGCACCACGTTCGGCCGTCGGATCGTCGACCACCAGGGTCTGGGCTTCCTGCTCGCCGACATGGCCGCCGCCGTCGACTCCGCACGCGCGACCTACCTGGACGCGGCCCGCCGCCGCGACCTGGGCCGTCCGTACAGTCGCCAGGCCAGCGTCGCGAAGCTGGTCGCCACCGACGCGGCGATGAAGGTCACCACGGACGCGGTCCAGGTGTTCGGCGGATGCGGCTACACCCGCGAGTTCCCGGTCGAGCGCTACATGCGCGAGGCCAAGATCATGCAGATCTTCGAGGGCACCAACCAGATCCAACGCATGGTCATCGCCCGGCAGTTCGCCCGGGCCGCGAAGGAGTAGGCCGATGCCCGCGAAGAACGCGGCGCGCTAGGGGCGCGCTCCGACGGTCGCCCCGACGGTGGCCTGGAGTGCGGGCAGGTAGCCCTGGCTCTGGCCCGCGCCGTTGGGGTGGTAGGACTCGTCGATGGGCAGCTTGATGCCGTTGATCCAGGGGTTCGAGCCGCATACGCCGTGTCCGGCGAAGCGGTTGCGCACGTCGGCGTAGTCGGCGTTCGCCGCACCGGCCCGCCCTCGGGTGATGTCGGCCAGGGTGTCGGCGGCCTGGTTGAGGATGGTGCGCTTGTAGGTGCTCATGCCCAGGAAGCACCCGCCGAGTTCGAACAGGCGCGGGTAACCGAGCACGACCAGCCGCGCGTTGGGCGCGCGGTTGCGGATCTGCGCGTACGTGGCGTCCAGGTCGGCGGGGAGCTTCGTCGTCGCGTAGGTCTTCGCCTTGTCCACGGCGACCGAGCAGTCGTTTTCCGAGCCCAGCACGCAGGACTTGACGGTGTCGACGAACCCGGCGTCGTTGCCGCCGATGCTGATGGTCACCAGGGTGGTCGCGGAGTTCAGCACGGACAGTTGGCCCGCGCGGACGTCGGCGGTCTTGGCGCCGGAGCAGGCGACGAAGGCGAAGCCGCCGCCCGGGTGGCTGTTGTTCCACAGGGCCGGGTAGGAGTTGGCGCTGCGCTTGCAGGCGCCGCTGTCGGGCAGGTAGTTGCCCGCGCCGACACCGGCGCTGTACGAGTCGCCCAGGGCCGCGTAGTTCGACGCGGAGGCGGCATGGGCGGTCGGCGTGACGAATGCGGTCCCGGCGGCGACGGTGACGGCCACGACCGTCGCGGACAGGGTGCGAGGCAGCGAGAGCACGAGTGGACTCCTCGGCGGACGTGGGGACGTCGGCGGAGGCATCGACGGAAGTTGCGCTGTCCGAACCCGATGACCCGTCGGGATGCCGAGCCGGAACGCCCGTTCGCGGTCCGGATCTTCCGCAGTCGTCGCCCTTGGTGCTCGGATGGGGTCCCTCATCGTCCCGTGCCGAAATCACCCCTGCATAGGCGGATTTCGGCCCCGACCGCCGACCCCGGCAATGTTCACCGGCCGGCCGCTCGGCGTTCTCGCGGGAATATCCAAGCCGCGCCTCAGCGACGGGTCAGGTCCGGGCGCAGCCGTTGCCAGGTCGGGTGGCGGAGTCGGCCGGCGGTGGTCCAGCCGGAGACGGTGACCTCGGCGACCAGGCGGGGTTCGACCCACTGCGCGCCGGGGATGTCGGCGAATCCGGCGAAGGGCGAGTCGGCACGGGTCAACGCGCCCAGGTATTCCCCGAGTTCGCCGCGCTCGGCGGCGGTCAGACCGTCCTCCACCGTGCCGACGAAGCGCAGCCCGTCCGGTGCGTCGACGCCCACGAGCAGGCTGCCCGGGAGGCCGCGCAGGTCGCCTCGGCCCTCGACCCAGCCGCCGATGACCACGTCGTGCGTCTCGATGTGCTTGGCCTTGATCCAGTCCGGGGAGCGGCGCCCGGGCTGGTAGTCCGAGGCCAGCCGTTTGCCCACGATGCCCTCGTACCCGTGGTGCAGGCTCGTCGCCCACGCGTGCTGCACGTCGCCCTCGCTCCATTCGGGCGTGGACCACCGGGGGCCGGCCAGGTCCAGGCTCTCCAGGAGCATCCGGCGCTCGCGGTACGGGGTGGGCAGCAGCGAGCGGCCGTCCAGGTACATCACGTCGAAGAGCATCAGGTGCACCGGCGCGTCCATGGTCAGCCGGGCCACCTTGCGCGGGTTCACCACGCCCATCCGCCGTCGGAGCAGTTCGAGGTCGGGGCGCCCGCGATCGTCGAGCACCACGATCTCGCCATCGAGCACGGCCTGCCGCTGTCCGTGCTGCTCGCCGAGGCCGGCCAGCTCGGGATAGGTGCGGGTGACGTCCTCGCCCTCGCTCGAGACCAGCCGTACGGTCCGGTCCCCCGCGCAGTACGCCACCGTGCGGGCGCCGTCCCAGTTGACCTCGAAGCCCCAGTCGAGGTCGTAGCCCGCCCCGGGCAGCGGCGCGGCGGTGGCCAGCATCGGCTGAATCTCGGGCAGTACGGCGTGAACTTGATCCTGACCGGCCATGCCTCGATCATCGGCGGGCCGCATCGCCGCCGCCGGCGGAGCGTGCACCGTGTTTCGTACACGCGTTCGATCCGGCGCTCGCCGGCCCCCGTGTCCCGGACCGGTACGCCGGTCGAGACCGGGAGCCATTCGAGCGAGCGCCTCGGGCGGCGGTCCGCCGACGGGGGCACTCCGGGTCGCTCAGGCCCGGGAGCGGCCCGTCACCGCCGCGACCGCGGCGGCGATGCGCGCGGTGACCTCAGCCTGGTGATCGGTCAGGTAGAAGTGACCTCCGGAAAAGGTGTGCAGGGCGAATGTGCCGATCGTGTGTTCGCGCCAGGACATCGCCTCGTCGAGGGTGACCTTCGGGTCGCTGTCTCCGATCAGCACCGTGATCGGGCACTCCAGCGGGTTCGCGGAAGCGCACTTGTACGTCTCGATCGCGCGGTAGTCGGCGCGCAGTGCGGGCAGCACCATGCGCAGCACCTCCTCGTCCGCCAGGATGCTCGCGTCCGTGCCGCTCATCGAGCGCAGTTCGGCGGCCAGCCCCGCGTCGTCCAGGAGGTGGAGCCGCTCGTCGCGCCCCCGGTCCGGGGCCCGGCGGCCGGAGGCGATCAGCGCGGCGGGCGGCACCCGCAACCGGCGGGCCACCTCGTAGCCGAGGATCGCGCCCATGCTGTGGCCGAACAGGATCAGCGGACTCCGCTCGTCCAGCCACGGATCCAGGGCCTCGGTGATCCGGTCCGCCAGGGTGTCGATGTCGTCGATGAGCGGTTCGGCGCGCCGATCCTGGCGCCCCGGGTACTGCACGCCGAGCACCTCGGCCCGACCCTCGAGCGCCGCCGACAGCGGAAACCAGAAGCTCGCCGATCCACCCGCGTGCGGCAGGGCGACCAGGCGCGGCAGCGGTTTCGCGGCCGGATGGAATCGGCGGATCCAGGCATCCGAGACGGCGGAGGCGGTAGTCATGTGACGGGTTCCTTCCCGATCGTCGCTGTTGATCATCGCTGCACGGTGCCGGCCGGCTACCCGGCGAGCGAGTCGGTCCGCGTGCCCCGCGGCTCCACCCCGGTGAGCACGGCGTGCTGTACCTCGCGCAACGCCCGGGACGGCTCCAGGCCCAGGACCTCGCGCAGCGCTCCCCGCGTGCCCTGGTACACCGCGAGCGCGTCGCCGCGCCGGCCGCAGTGGTTGAGCGCGACCATCAGGTGCCGGGCGAAGTTCTCGTGCAGCGGATACTCGGCGGTCAGCGCGTACAGCCGCGCGACGCTCTCCCGATAGCGGCCGAGCGCGAGGTTGGCCTCGATCAGCATTTCCAGGCACTCCAGCCGGGACGCGTCCAGCCGCGCGGCGTGCGCGCGCACGATCGGCCCCTGGGCGACGCCCGCGTACGCGGGCCCCCGCCACAGGTCGAGCGCGCTCGTGAAGGTCTCCGCCGCCTCGTGCCGCCGCCCGGCGCACAGTCCCGCCCGGCCTCGGTCGACCAGGCCGTGGAACGCGTCCGCGTCCAGCCGGTCCGGTCCCGCGTGCAGCACGTAGCCGCCCGCGCAGGTGGCCAACGGGCCGTGCCGCGCGGGCCCCTGGGCGCCGAGCATCGCCCGCAGCCGGGAAACGTACACGTGCACCGTGGACTTGGCCCGCTGCGGTCCGGCGTCGGGCCAGATCTCGGCCACGATCTGCTCGACGGTCAGCAATTGGCCCCGCCGCGCGAGCAGGGCGGCCAGGAGGGTCTCCGGCTTGGGCGCCGCGATCGTGCGCGGCTCATGGCCGTCGACGATCCGCACGGGGCCGAGAATCTCGTACCGCAACGGCTCTTCCCTCTCTTTGACGGTCGGGTCTTGCGCTCTCCGGCGGTCCGGTCTTGCTTCCTGACGACGGTGACATACGCCGGGCGTGTGGCGTACCCCTGACCGACCCCTACGCGACCTTGCGCGGGACTTGCGTGCGGGTCGGACCACGCCGTGTCGGCCTTCCCAGCGCACCGCGAACCCGCTTATGGTCGATCGATGAGCACTGCCCGTTTGCCCGAGCGCGCGCTGTACGCAGTCAGCGACCTGCATTCCGCGATCCCGTCCAACCGCGTACTCGTCGAGGGCATCCGGCCCGGAACCGACGAGGACTGGATCCTGGTCGCGGGTGACGTGGCCGAGCACATCGAGGAGACCCAAGCGACCCTTCGGCTGCTCGCCGAGCGTTTCGCGCGCGTGGTGTGGGTCCCGGGAAACCACGAGTTGTGGTCCACACCGGATGATCCGGTGCAACTGCGCGGCGAGCGGCGCTACCGCCATCTGGTGGCGATGTGCCGGGAGTTGGGCGTGCTCACCCCCGAGGACCCGTTCCCGGTCTGGGACGGTCCGGGCGGTCGGGTCACCGTGGCACCGTTGTTCGTGCTCTACGACTACACCTGGCGCCCGCCCGGCACGACCACACAGCAGGAGGCGCTGGACGCCGCGTACGCCGCGGGCGTGGTGTGCAGCGACGAGTTCATGCTGCACCCCGACCCCTATCCGACCCGAGGCGAGTGGTGCCGGGCCCGGGTGGCGTACAGCGAGGGCCGACTCGCGGCGGCGGCCGATCCGGACGCGCCGCTGTTGCTGGTCAATCACTTCCCGCTGGTCCGGCAGCCCACGGACGTGTTGTGGTACCCGGAGTTCGCGCAGTGGTGCGGCACCGACCTCACCGCCGACTGGCATCGCCGCTTCCCGACCGCCGCCGTCGTCTACGGCCACCTGCACATCCCGCGCACCACGTGGTACGACGGGGTGCGCTTCGAGGAGGTCTCGCTCGGCTATCCGCGCGAGCGCAAGAACGGGCTGCGCCGGCCGATCCCGCGCCGGATCGTGCCCGCCGAGACCGCCGACACCTCCCGTACGGACCAACAGGCGGGCGCCCGATGACCGCCGCGCGTCCCGTCGACCGGACGCTGATCGCCCGCGTGCTGCCGCCCGAGGTGTTCGCCGAGGAGTCCTTCGACGACCCCGACGGGCCGCCGCTGTTCCCGGCCGAGGAGGCGCTGCTCGCCAAGGCGGTGGACAAGCGCCGCCGCGAGTTCACCACCGTACGGCGCTGCGCTCGCCGCGCGTTGGCCCGGATGGGTGTCCCCGCCGCACCGCTGCTGCCGGGGTTGCGCGGCGCGCCCGGGTGGCCGGCGGGCGTGGTCGGCAGCATGACGCACTGCGCCGGGTACCGTGCCGCGGCCGTCGCCGATCGGGCCGTGCTGCTCACCCTGGGCATCGACGCCGAACCGGCACTGCCGCTGCCCGAGGGGGTGTTGACGACCGTCTCGTCCGAGACCGAGCGCAAGCACCTGCTCGACCTGGCCGCCGCTCGACCCGAGATCGCCTGGGATCGGCTGTTGTTCAGCGCCAAGGAGTCGGTCTACAAGGCGTGGTTCCCGCTCACCGAACGGTGGTTGGACTTCGCCGAGGCCGAGGTCGAGTTCGATCCGGTGGCCGGCACGTTCGCCGCCCGGCTGTTGATCGAGGACCGACCGCTGGACGGGTTCGCCGGTCGCTGGCAGGTCGACGCGGGCATCGCACTGACCACGATCGCGGTGGCCCGCTAGGGCCTGTCCGCAGTCCCCCACCGCGTTCCACGGATCGGGGCGGGCCGTCGGCCGCGCCCCGATCCGCGCGTTTCTCACTCCCGGGCGAAGCGCACCACGTTGTCCGCCGTGGGCCGCCACGCCCGGGCGAACTCCTCCGGCAGGTCGATCCGGTCCAGGATCGGATGCCGGGGCACCGAGACCCGGTACTTGATCCGCCAGCCCCGCGGCGTGCGTTCGAGGATGTCGTAGTAGTCCCCGCCGTGCACCTCGCCGTCGGTCAGCGTGGCGATGTACCGGCTGCGGGCCCGCACCGTGCCGCCCGCGTCCACCAACAGCACCGTGTCCAGCGTCTGGTGGTCGGGTGTGTCCGGGCTGCGTCGACCGGTGAACTGCCGGGCCGAGGCCAGGCCGTCGATCGTGTAGCCATTGCCGATGGTGTTCTCGATCACCGCGTCGTCGGTGAACACCCGGTCCAGCTCGCCGATGTCGTCGTTGTCGAAGACGTGCGCGAACAGCGCGAGGGTGTCGTGGATGCCCGCGACGTCCTCGGCGGTCAGCCTCGCCGCGCCGGCGGTCACGGTGCGACCACCTCGGAAAGCCGTACCGGAAGCGGGAATTCCGCCTTGGGCACGCCCGCGCCGGCCTGCCGGGGGGCGCGCGGCAGGCTCAGTCGGTAGGCGATCCGCCAGCCGTGTGGAGTCTCCCGCAGGATGTCCAGGAACTCGCCGCCGGTCAGCCGGCCCGCCGGGTTGATCCCGATGTACCGGCTGCGGGCCTGGACCTGCCCGTGCCCGTCCACCTCGACGGTGGTGTTGAGCGTGTGGTGGTCCGGCGTCGCCGCGCTCTTGCCCCGGGTGTACTCGGCGAACTCGGCGATGCCCCGGAAGGATCGCGGCGCGCCGACGCCGATCTCGACCACGACGTCCTCGGTGAACACGAGATCGAGCCCGGCCACGTCCCCGTTGTCGAAGACGTGCGCGAACAGCGCGAGTGTGCGGTGGATCTCGGCGAGATCCACCGGGGACAGTACCTTCGTCATGAATTTCCCAGCCTCGAAGTGGTGTTGTGCTCGCGACGTGCCGTGGTGGTGGAGCGGTCAGCCGGGCAGACCGGCCGCCCAGTCCACGATCGTCGCCGCCGTCAGGTCGGCGTGGTCCTCCAGCACGGTGAAGTGGTCACCGGTGATCCCGATCAGGTCGTGCGGCAGCGGCCAGTACGCCCGCCAGTCCCACCGGCCCTCGGGATCGATCACCGTGCCCCGTACCGGGGTCTGCGCCTGGGCGACCAGGGTCGGGGTCGCGATCGGCTGCGGCTTCCAATCGGCGAACAGCCGCTGATACCGGCCCATCGTGGTGAGGTTGGTGTCGTTCAGGGTCATGTCGTACTGCGCGACCCGGCCGAGCATGCCCTCGATCATCGCGGGCAGCCACCAGTCCATGCCCGGGACCAGCGCGGTGTCGATCGGGAACGTGTCGATCAGTCCCAGTCCGACCGGGCGCACCCCCTCGGCCTCCAATCGGCGGGTCACCTCGTGCGCGATGCAACCGCCCATCGAACGCCCCACCACGATGAACGGCCGCTCGCCCACGGCCGCCCGCACACTCTCCAGATGAATCTGGATCAGGGTGTCGGCGTGCTCGGGCAGCGACTCCTCCGCCGCGAAGCCCGGTGTCCGGAGCACGAACACGTCCCGCTCGCCCTGGAACACCTGCCCGAACCGGGCGTATTCGTGCGGTCCGGAGATCGCGCTCACCGACGGGAAGCACACGATGGCGGGCCCCGTGTCGCCGGTGGCCAACCGCAGCACCGGCTTGGCGTGCCGGTCGCGCTCGGCCGGCGGGAAGGACGGACGCAGGCCCGCCGAGGCCATGATCACCTCGGCCGCGGTGTTGTACTTGCCGGCCGCGCAGAGCTGGACGTAGAAGGAGGCCAGCGCGCCCTTGGCCACCTCGGTGGGCGCGGCATCCGAAGCCGGCGCCGGCGCCGGGGACGTGCCCTGTTCGGCCAGTTCGGCGTCCAGATGCAGGGCGAGGCCGCGCGGGGTGGGGTGCGCGATCGTGACCGTGGCGGGCAGCCGGAGACCGGTCGCCGCGGACAGCCGGTTGCGCAGTTCCACGGCGGTCAGCGAGTCCAGGCCGACCTCGAGGAACGCCTGTTCGGCGTCCACCGATTCGTCGTCCGCGTGGCCGAGCACGACGCCCAGTTCGGCACGCACCAGATCCACCAGGATCTCGACCCGCTCCCCCTCGGACCCCGCCGCGAGCCGCTGCGCGAACGCCGATGCGGTGCTCGCCGGCGCCGAGCGCACCGCCCGCCGGGTGCGCCGTACGGCTGCCGAGCCGGGTACGTCCGCATCCGCCGAGGCCCGCGACCGGGTGCCGCCGCCGGCCGGCAGGCCGCCGGGCACCGGGCGGGAGATCAGCGACCCGACCGACAACACCGGCGCGCCCCGCTCGTCCGCGGCCTCCAGGGAGACCGCGTCCGGACCGGCGAACGCGAGTCGCACCCGCAGCCGCACCGCGCCGGTCGCGTGCAGCCGCACACCGCTCCAGGCGTAGGCCAGGCTCGTCCCGGCCTGCTCACCGGCGGCCGCGGCCCGCCGCACGGCCTCGACCACCGCGATGTGCAGCGCCGCGTCCAGCAGCGCCGGATGCACACCGAACCGCGGTGCGTCCTCGGCCTGCTCCGGGGCCAGCGCGACGTCGGCGAACAGGGCGTCCTCGCCGCGCCACGCGGCCTGTAGGCCCTGGAAGACCGGGCCGTAGTCGATCCCTGCGGCGACGAGCACGTCGTAGGCGTCCTCGACCGGGACCTCGACCCCGTCGACGGGCGGCCAGTCGCCGAAGGCGAACGCGGCGTCCGTCCCGGCGTCGACCTCGGCCGTCTCCGGCGCCAGGAAGCCGCCCGCGTGCCGGGCCCAGTCCGCGTCGTCCGGCGCGTCCTCGGCCCGCGAGAACACCGCGAACCGGCGCCGCCCGTCCTCGGCCGCCGCGCCCACCGCGACCTGAAGGTGCACGGCCGTGTCCGGGTCGGTCAGGATCAGCGGCGCCTCGATCACGAGTTCGTCAACCGTGCCCAGGCCCACCTCGTCACCGGCCCGCAGCGCGAGTTCCAGGAAGGCGGACGCCGGCAACAACACCGTGTCGCGCACCGCGTGGTCGGCCAGCCACGGATGCGAACGCACCGAGATCCGCCCGGTCAGCAACACGTCGTCGCCGTCGCCGGCACGCACGGCAGCGCCCAGGAGCGGGTGTTCGACCGGGCGCAGGCCCAGCGACGCGGGCCCGGCCGTCGGATCGGCCGGAATCTGCCGCCAGTAGCGCTTGCGCTGGAACGCGTAGGTGGGCAAGTCGACGCGGCTGGGTTGGTGTTCGGCGAAGGCCGTGCCCCAGTCGACGGACACCCCACGCACCCACAACTCGGCGAGCGAGGTGTACAGGCGCTGCGCGCCGCCCTGGTCGCGGCGCAACGTGCCGACCACGACCGGACTTTCCCGACCCGCGTCCTCCAGCGTCGCCTCGATCGCGGCGGTCAGCACCGGATGCGGGCTCACCTCGACGAACACCCCGTGCCCGGATGCCGCCAACCCCCGGGTCGCCTCCTCGAACCGGACCGTCTCACGCAGGTTGGTCGCCCAGTACGCGCCGTCCATCCCGGTCGTGTCCAACCAGTCGCCGGTCACCGTCGACCACAGCGGCACCGACCCGGACGCCGGCGCGATCGCCGCCAGATCCTCGGTGATGTGTGCCCGGATCTGCTCCACCTGGGCCGAGTGCGACGCGTAGTCCACCGGAATCAGGCGGGCCCGGCCACCCTCGGCCGTCACCGCCGCGACCAGCTCCTCCAGCGCGTCCGGCTCTCCGGAGACCACCACCTGCCCCGGACCGTTCACGGCCGCGACCGAGATCCGCCCGTCCCACGCGCCGATCCGCGCGCGGACGTCCGGCTCGGCCAGCGCCACCGAGGCCATCCCACCGCGCCCGGACAACGCGACGATCGCCCGACTCCGCAGCGCCACCACCCGGGCGCCGTCCTCCAGGGACAATCCGCCGGCCACCACCGCCGCCGCGATCTCCCCCTGCGAATGGCCCACGACCGCGTCCGGGACCACCCCGAACGAGCGCCACACTTCGGCCAGCGACACCAGCACCGCCCACAACACCGGCTGGACCACATCCACCCGGTCCAGGGACGGCGCGCCCTCGGCGCCGGTGAGCACATCGATCGGCGACCAGTCCACGAACGGCTCGAGCGCCTTCGCGCACTCCGCGAAAGCCGCCGCGAACAGCGGTGACTGGTCGTACAGCTCCGCCGCCATCCCGGTCCACTGCGAACCTTGGCCGGGAAAGACGAACACGGTCCGGCCCACCGGTCCGGCCGACCCGGTGACCACGCCGGCCACCGACTCGGCGCGCAGCACCGCGCCCAGACCCGCGACCAGTCGGCTCCGGTCGCCGAGCACGACGGCGCGCTCCCCGAACGCGGCCCTGGTGGCCACCAGCGAGAAGCCCACATCCACGGTCGCGGGTGACGGGTCGGCGCCGAGCCGATCCGCCAGGCGACCCGCCTGCGCGCGCAAGGCGTCCGGGGTCTTCGCCGACAACACCCACGGCAGTACGGCGGGCTCCGGCGCGTCGTTGTGCTCGGCGACCTCCGGCTCCGATTCCGGGAGTTCCAGGATCACGTGCGCGTTGGTGCCGCTCACCCCGAACGCGGACACCGCCGCCCGACGCGGGCGGTCCGCCTGCGGCCAGGGCCGAGCCTCGGTCAGCAGCCGCACCCCGCCCGAGGACCAGTCCACGTGCGGCGTCGGCTCCTCGGCGTGCAGCGTCCTCGGCAACACGCCGTGGCGCAGTGCCTGGACCATCTTGATCACACCCGCGACACCGGCCGCGGCCTGCGCGTGGCCGATGTTGGACTTCAACGAACCCAGCCACAGCGGCCGTTCGGCCGGGCGGTCCCGGCCGTACGTGGCCAGCAGGGCCTGCGCCTCGATCGGGTCGCCCAGGGTGGTCCCGGTCCCGTGCGCCTCCACCACGTCCACGTCGCCCGCCGCCAGCTCGGCGTTGGCCAGCGCCTCGCGGATCACCCGCTGTTGGGCCGGGCCGTTCGGCGCGGTCAGACCGTTCGAGGCGCCGTCCTGGTTGACCGCGCTGCCGCGCACCACGGCGAGCACCCGATGACCCAGGCGCTCGGCGTCCGAGAGGCGTTCCAGGATCAGTACGCCGACCCCCTCGGCCCACCCGGTGCCGTCCGCCGACGCGGCGAACGCCTTGCACCGGCCGTCCACGGACAACCCGCGCTGCCGGGAGAACTCGACGTAGCCCATCGGCGACGCCATCACCGTGGCGCCGCCCGCGAGCGCGAGATCGCACTCGCCCGAGCGCAGCGACTGCGCCGCCAGATGCAGCGCCACCAACGACGACGAGCACGCGGTGTCCACCGTCACCGCGGGCCCCTCGAACCCGAAGGTGTAGGAGATCCGCCCGGACGCCACGCTGCCCAGCGTCCCGGTGCCCAGGTAGCCCTCCAACTCCTGCGGAACGCGGTCCGGGGCCGGCGCGTAATCTATCCCGGCGATTCCGGTGAACACCGAGGTCCGGCTGCGGCGCAGGCTCGTGACGTCGATCCCGGCCCGCTCGAACGCGTCCCACGCGGTCTCCAGGAGCAGCCGCTGCTGGGGGTCGGTGGCCAACGCCTCGCGGGGCGAGATACCGAAGAACGCCGCGTCGAAGTCCCCGGCGTCCGGCAGGAAGGAGCCCGCCGTCGTGTAGGTGGTGCCGGGCCGGTCGGGGTCCGGGTCGTACAGGTCTCGCAGGTCCCAGCCCCGATCGGTGGGGGCCTCACCAACCGCGTCCGTCCCGGATTCGACCAGCCGCCACAGGTCTTCGGGCGAGCCGACGCCACCGGGCAGCCGGCAGGCCATCCCGACGATCGCGATCGGCTCGCGCCGGCTCGCCTCGATCTCGTGCACCCGTTTCCGGGCCTGGCGGACATCGGCCAGCGCGCGCTTGAGGTATCCCCGGAGCTTGTCTTCGTCCGACATGGAACTGCCTTTCCTGGTGGGTTCGGTGGTCCGGGGGGTCAGAAGGATTCGACGTTGCCGTCGAGCAGGCCGAACAGTTCCTCGTCGCTGGCGGTGTCCAGATCGATCTCGTCCGAGTCGGCCGGTGCCGAACCGGAACCGACCGAGGGGTCGGCCCACTTGGTCGCGAGCACCCGCAGCCGGTCGAGGATCGCCAACCGCTGGGCGGAGTCGCCGAGGTCCGCCGACAGTGCGGCGTCCAGCCGGTCGAGTTCCTCCAGCGCGGACGGCAGCGGGCGGCCCGGGATCGTGCTCGCCGGTCGGTCTGCGAGCAACTCGGCGACGAACGCGGCGACCTCGGCCGGGGTCGGGTAGTCGAAGATCAGCGTGGCCGGCAGTTGCAGGCCCGAACCGGTGTTCAACCGGTTGCGCAGCTCCACGGCGGTCAGCGAGTCGAAGCCGAGTTCGCGGAAGGCACGTTCGGGCTCGACCGCGACCGGGTCGCCGTGGCCGAGCACGACGGCGGTCTCGGTGCGTACGAATTCCAGCACCACACCCTCGCGTTCGGCCGCTCCCAGGCCCGCGAGGCGGTCGGGGAGTGTGGGCGCCGCGTCCTCGACGGGCCCCCCGCCGGCCTCGCTCGGCAGGCCGAGCGCACCCGCGCCGCCCCGCGCGGTCCGGCTCCCGTCGAGCCAATAGCGCTCGTGCTGGAACGCGTACGTGGGCAACTGCACCCGGCGTGGCCGATACCCCGCGTAGGCCGCGCTCCAGTCGACGTCGATGCCGCGCACCCACAACTGGGCGAGCGAGGTATACAGGCGCCGCGCACCGCCCTGGTCGCGGCGCAGCGTACCGACCACGAGCGAGCGCTTCGTCTCGGCGGCCTCCAGGGTCTCCTGGATCGCCGCCACCAGCACCGGGTGCGGGCTCACCTCGACGAAGACCCCGTGCCCGGAGGCCGCCAGGGCTCGCGTGGCCTCCTCGAACCGCACGGTCTCCCGCAGATTGCCCGCCCAGTAGCCGGCATCCATCGACGCGGTGTCCAGCCACTCGCCGGTGACGGTCGACAGGATCGGCACCGTCCCGGACACCGGCGCGATATCGGCCAGATCGGTGACGATCCGGTCCCGAATCTCGTCCACCTGGGCCGAGTGCGACGCGTAGTCCACCGGGATCACCCGAGCCCGGCCACCCTCGGCCGTCACCGAGGCGACCAGTTCGGCGAGCAGTTCAGGCTCGCCGGACACCACCACCTGACCGGGACCGTTGACGGCGGCGATCGACACCCGCCCGCCCCAGCTCGCGATCCGCGCCCGCACATCCGCCTCGGGCAGCGCCACCGACGCCATTCCACCGCGTCCGGACAAGGCCACGATCGCCTTGCTTCGCAGCGCAACCACCCGCGCGCCGTCCGCCAACGACAACCCGCCCGCGACCACCGCCGCCGCGATCTCGCCCTGCGAATGGCCCACGACCGCGTCCGGGAGCACGCCGTACGAACGCCACACCTCGGCCAGCGAGACCAGGACCGCCCACAACACGGGCTGGACCACGTCCACTCGATCCAACGACGGCGCGCCCTCGACACCGGTCAGCACATCGGTGGCCGACCAGTCGACGAACGGTTCGAGCGCCTTCGCGCACTCGCCGAATCGGGACGCGAACACAGGTGACTGGCCGTAGAGTTCGGCTGCCATTCCGGCCCACTGCGAGCCCTGCCCGGGAAAGACGAACACCGTCCTGCCGAGCGTGCCCGCCGCCGATCCGGTCACCACGCCGGCGGCCGAGTCGCCTCGGGTCAGCGCGGCCAGGCCCTCGGTCAGCGACTCCCGTTCGCCGATCACCACCGCGCGCTCTTCGAGCACGGCCCGGGTGCCGATCAGGGCCGAGCCGACGTCCACCGGATCCGGGCCGCTCGCGAGGAGGTCGGCCAGTCGTTCGGCCTGTGCGCGCAGCGCCGGGACCCGCTTGGCGGACACGATCCAGGGCAGCACCGCGTCGGGGTGCGCGTCGCCCGGGTCGGGCTCGACCTCCGCCGGCGGCTGCTCCAGGATCACGTGCGCGTTGGTGCCGCTGACCCCGAACGAGGAGACCCCCGCTCGGCGGGGCCGCCCGGTCTCCGGCCACGGCTGGGCCTGCGTCAGCAGCCGCACCGCGCCCGCCGACCAATCCACGTGCGGCGTCGGCTCGTCCACATGCAACGTCCTGGGCAAAACCCCGTGCCGCAGCGCCTCCACCATCTTGATCACACCCGCCACACCGGCAGCCGCCTGCGCGTGCCCGATATTCGACTTCAACGACCCCAACCAGAGCGGCCGTTCCACCGACCGGCCCTGCCCGTACGTCGCGATCAACGCCTGCGCCTCGATCGGATCCCCCAACGTCGTACCCGTCCCGTGCGCCTCGACCGCGTCCACCTCACCGACGGCCAGACCGGAGTTGGCCAGGGCCTGACGGATCACCCGCTGCTGGGACGGACCGTTCGGCGCCGTCAGACCGTTCGAGGCACCGTCCTGGTTGACCGCGCTCCCCCGCACCACCGCGAGCACCCGATGCCCGTTGCGCCGCGCGTCCGACAACCGTTCCAGCAGCAGCATGCCGATGCCCTCGGCCCAGCCGACGCCGTCGGCGGCGCCGGCGAACGCCTTGCAGCGCCCGTCCACGGACAGGCCGCGCTGCCGGGAGAACTCGGTGAAGGCGCCCGGTGAGGCCATCACCGCGACGCCGCCCGCGACCGCGAGGTCGCTCTCGCCCAGCCGCAACGACTGCGCGGCCAGGTGCAGCGTGACCAGCGAGGACGAGCACGCGGTGTCGATGGTGACCGCCGGGCCCTCGAAGCCGAACGAGTAGGAGATCCGGCCGGACGCGACGCTGCCGGCGTTGCCATTGCCGACGTAACCCTCCAGTGCGCTGGGCACGTTGCCCGGGTGCGGCGCGTAGTCGTGGTACATCACGCCGGCGAACACTCCGGTCCGGCTGCCGCGCAGCGTGGTCGGGTCGATGCCGGCCCGCTCGATCACCTCCCACGTGGTCTCCAGGAGCAGCCGCTGCTGGGGGTCGGTGGCCAGCGCCTCGCGCGGTGAGATCTCGAAGAACCCCGCGTCGAACTCGGCGGCGTCGTAGAGGAAGCCGCCGTGGCGGGTGTACGACTTGCCGGCCGCCTCGGGGTCCGGGTCGAACAGGTCCTCGACGTCCCAGCCGCGATCGGTGGGGAACTCGCCCACCGCGTCGGTGCCGGATTCGACCAGCCGCCACAGGTCGTCCGAGGAGGCCACGCCACCCGGGAGCCGGCAGGCCATGCCGACGATCACGATCGGGTCGTCCGCCGTCGCGGCGAGCCCGCTCGCCGGCGCCGGCACCGGCGCGGCGTGCGTGTCCGGCAGGTCGCCGAGCAGTGCGCCGCGCAGGTGGTCGGCCAGCGCGCCCGGGGTCGGGTGGTCGAAGACCAAGGTCGCGGGCAGCCGCAGGCCGGTGGCGGTGTTGAGCCGGTTCCGCAGTTCGACCGCGGTGAGCGAGTCCATGCCCAGGTCGCTGAACGCGCGTCGGACGCCGACCGCCTCGGGGTCCGCGCCCAGTACGCCCGCGACCTCGGCGCGGACCAGGTCGAGCAGTGCCTGCTCGCGCTCGGCCGCGCCCAGCGCGGCCAACCGCTGCCCGAGCGAGGCCGGTCCGGCCGTCTTGACGGCCTGCCGTCGGCCCGGCCGCACGAGGCCGCGCAGCAACGCGGGAACCGTCTCCGGCCGGGCTCGCAGGCCCGCCAGGTCCAGCGGCGCCGGCACCAGCACGGCCCGGTCGATCCCGCTCGGGCCGCCGTCCGGCCGCACGGCCAGGTCGAACAGGCGCAGCCCGGCGGCCGAGCCCAACGCGCGGATCCCGGCCCGGGCCGCGCGGAGCCGGTCCGCCTCGGCCAGGTGCGCGGTCATCCCGCCCGCCTCGGCCCACATGCCCCACGCCAACGACACCGCGGGCAGCCCGAGCACCCGGCGTCGGACGGCGAGCGCGTCCAGGAAGCTGTTGGCGGCGGCGTAGTTGCCCTGCCCGGGGCCGCCCAGGGTGGCCGCCACCGAGGAGAACAGCACGAAGCCGGCCAGGTCCTGATGCCGGGTCAACTCGTGCAGATGCCAGGCCGCGTCGGCTTTCGGCCGCAGTACCGCCGCCAGCCGCTCGGGGGTGAGCGCGTCGAGCACACCGTCGTCGATGACACCCGCCGCGTGCACGACGGCGGTCAGCGGATAGGCCGCAGGCACACCGGCGATCAGCGCGGCCAGCGCCTCGCGGTCCGCCACGTCCGCCGCCGCCACGGTGACCCGCGCGCCGAGCGCGGTCAGTTCGGCGACCAGGTCGGCCGCGCCCGGGGTGTCCGGGCCCCGACGGCCGGTCAGCAGCAGCCGGCGCATGCCGTGTTCGGCGACCAGGTGTCGGGCGAGCAGCGCGCCGAGCACGCCGACACCACCGGTCACCAGGACGGTGCCCTCGGGGTCCCAGCCGCGCACCTCGCGCGGATCGAGCGCCGCGGCCCGGCGCAGGCGCGGCGCGTACGGCGCTCCCGCGCGGATCGCCAGTTGCGGTTCGTCGGCGGCGAGCGCGCTCGCGTGGGCCGCGCCGAGCACGGCGTGTGAGGCGGGTTCCTCGTCCAGGTCGATCAGCACGATTCGGCCCGGCTGTTCGGACTGGGCGGAGCGGACCAGACCGGCCACCGCCGCGCCGGTCGGATCCGGTACGTCGCCCTCGGTCACCGCGAAGGCGCCGCGGGTGAGCACCAGGACACGTTCGGCGTCGCCTTGGAGCTGCGCCAACACCCGCGCGGTCTCCCGGTGTACGGCGGCGAGTGTGTCCTCGGCGGCCTCGACCGTCACCACGAGCGTTCCGTCGGCGAGCCGCATGCCGTCCGTGCCGAGTGCGATCACCGGGGCCGGCGAGCCCGGTGCGTCGACCACCACGTGGTCGACCCAGGCGAGTTCGAACAGCGCGTCCGTATCCGCCGCCTGCGACCCCTCCAGCTGATCCGCCGTCACCAGCCGTGTGGCCAGCGTGTCGATCGACACCACCGGTGCGCCGCCTGCGTCGGTGGCCGTCAAGGTCAGCTCGCCGGGCCCGGTCACCGAGATCCGGATCCGGAGCGTGGTGGCGCTGGAGGCGTGCAGTCGCACGCCGTTCCACACGAACGGCAGCCGGCGCCCTTCCGTGTCCCGCGATTCGTCCAGGCCGTCCAGGGAGGCGACGTGCAGCGCCGCGTCGAGCAGTGCCGGGTGGATGCCGAACAGGGCTGCGTCGGCGTGTTGTTCGGCGGGCAGTTCGGCTTCGGCGAGGATCTCGTCGCCCAGCCGCCAGGCGGCCCGCAGGCCCTGGAACGCCGGGCCGTAGTCGATCCCGGCCTCGGCGAGCGTGGCATACGCCCGGCTCACGTCGATCGCCGTCGTGCCCGCCGGCGGCCACACCTCGCCCGCGGCGCCATCGGTCCGCGTCCGGTCCTCGGCGGCGGCCAGGAAGCCGACCGCGTGCCGCGTCCACGGCGCGTCCGACTCGGCGTCCTCGGGCCGGGCGTACACGGCGATCGGCCGTCGGTCGCCGCGATCGTCCTCGGGGCCGTCGACGACGACCTGGAGATGTACCGCGTCCCGCTCACGCAGGATCAGCGGAGTCTCGATCACCAACTCGTCGACGGTGTCCAGGCCGACCTCGTCGCCGGCCCGGATCGCGGCCTCCACGAAGGCTGTTCCGGGCACCAGGACCGAACCGAGCACGACGTGCGCGGCCAGCCACGGGTGGGTGCGCACCGACAGTCGCCCGGTCAGCAGCACCGCGTGTGATCCGTCGTCCGCCGCCGCGCCCCGGCCGGTGGCCACCCGCAACGAGGCGGCCAGGAGCGGGTGATCGGCGGTGGCCAGCCCCAGGCCGGCTGCGTTCCCGGCCGTCGTGGCGGGTTGCTCGATCCAGAAGCGTCGGTGCTGGAAGGGGTACGTGGGCAGGTCGACCCGGCGTGCGCCGGAACCGGCGTACAGCGCGGCCCAGTCCACGTCGGCGCCGTGCGTGTGGGCGGTGCCGAGTGCGAGCAGCGCGGTGTCCGCCTCCGGCCGATCCCGGCGCAGCGCCGCCGCGAAGGCGGGCGGGTGGTCGCTCGCGGGCGCGTCGGCCAGGCTGTCCTGGGCCATCGCGGTGAGCACGCCGTCCGGGCCGAGTTCGAGATATGTGGTGACGCCGGCCGTCGCGAGGTGTGCGATCACGTCCCGGAAGCGGACCGCGTTGCGCACGTGCGCGACCCAGTGGCCCGGGTCGCCCAGTTCCTCGATCCCGGCCGGTCGCCCGGTGAGGTTGGAGACCACCGGGACGCGTGGCGCGCGATAGGTCAGCGTGGCGGCGACGCGCTCGAACTCGGCGAGCATCCCGGTCATCAGCGGCGAGTGGAACGCGTGGCTGACCCGCAGTCGTTTGGTCTTGCGGCCCTGTGCGGCGAAGCCGGCGGCGATCTCCAGGGCCGCGTCGGCGTCGCCGGAGAGCACGATCGAGCGCGGGCCGTTGATCGCCGCGATGCCCACCTCGTGCTCGCGCCCGGCCAGCGCGGCGGTGACCTCCTCCTCGCTCGCCTGCACCGCGATCATCGCGCCGGTGGTGGGCATCGCCTGCATCAGCCGGGCCCGGGCCGCCACGAGTGTGGCCGCGTCCGCGACGGTGAGCACGTCCGCCACGTGCGCGGCGGTGAGTTCGCCGAGCGAGTGCCCGGTGACGAAGTCCGGCCGCAGGCCCCACGACGCGTACAACCGGTACAGCGCGACCTCGATCGCGAACAGCGCCGGCTGCGCGTACACGGTCCGGTCCAGGTGTTCGGCGGCGCCCTCGGCGACGCCGAACACCACATCGCGCAGCGGGTACGGGACGTGACCTGCCAGCTCGCCGTCCAGCGCGTGCGCCACCTCGTCGAACGCGGCGGCGAACACCGGATAGGCGTCATACAGTTCACGGCCCATGCCGACGCGCTGGCTGCCCTGTCCGGTGAACAGGTAGGCGAGCGGCCCGGATCCGGCGGCCGAGCCCCGGACCAGGGTCGGGGCCGGCGTGTCGGCGGCGAGCGCGTCGAGGCCGGCCAGGAAGCCGGCCAGGCCGGTCGGCGTGTCGGCGCCCGCGACCAGCACGGCGCGCTCGTCGAACCGGGCCCGGCCGGCGGCCAGCGAGTAGCCGATGTCCACGACATCGGTCGCCTTGACCGCCGCGCCTCGTACGTGTGCCGCGAGCCGGGCCGCCTGCGCGCGCAGCGCGGCCGGCGTCCGGGCCGAGAGCAGCCAGGGCGCGGCGGCGAGCGTGCCCTCGCGCTCCTCCTCCTCCGCGGTGGTCGCCGCGACGGCTTCCGGCTGCTCCAGGATCAGGTGTGCGTTGGTCCCGCTCGCGCCGAACGCCGAGATGCCGACCCGGCGCGGACGTCCGGTCTCCGGCCAGGGCGTGGCCTGCGTCAACAGCCGCACCGCGCCCGCCGACCAGTCCACGTGCGGGGTCGGCTCGTCCACGTGCAGCGTCCTGGGCAGCACGCCGTGTCGCATCGCCTCGATCATCTTGATCACGCCGACGATTCCGGCGGCGGCCTGGGTGTGTCCGATGTTGGACTTGGCCGAGCCGATCCACAGCGGTCGATCCTCGGGGCGGTCCTTGCCGTAGGTCGCGATCAGCGCCTGCGCCTCGATCGGGTCGCCCAGCGTGGTCCCGGTGCCGTGCGCCTCGACCGCGTCGATGTCGGCCGCGCTCAACCGGGCGTTGCGCAGTGCCTGCCGGATCACCCGCTGCTGGGACGGGCCGTTCGGCGCGGTCAGACCGTTGGAGGCGCCGTCCTGATTGACCGCGCTGCCCCGCAACACGGCCAGCACGCGATGGCCCAACCGCCGTGCGTCCGCCAGCCGTTCGACCAGCACCAGACCGGTGCCCTCGGACCATCCGGTGCCGTCCGCCGCGCCCGCGAACGCCTTGCAGCGGCCGTCCGGGGCCAGGCCGCGCTGCCGGGAGAACTCGACGAAGCCCAGCGGCGAGGCCATCAGTGTCACGCCGCCGGCGAGCGCGAGATCGCATTCGCCGCTGCGCAGCGAGTGTGCCGCCAGGTGCAGCGCGACCAGCGAGGACGAGCACGCGGTGTCCACGGTGACCGCCGGGCCCTCGAAGCCGAACGAGTAGGCGATCCGCCCGGACGCCACGCTTGCCGCGTTGCCGTTGCCGATGTAGCCGCCGACCTCGTCGGGCACCTCGCTCAGCCGGGCCGCGTAGTCCTGCCCGTTGAGGCCGGCGAAGACCCCGGTCCGGCTGCCCGCGAGCGTGGTCGGGTCGATGCCGACTCGTTCGAAGAGCTCCCAGGCGGTCTCCAGGAGCAGCCGGTGTTGCGGGTCGGTGGCCAGCGCCTCGCGGGGCGAGATGCCGAAGAACTCGGCGTCGAACCCGGCGATGTCGGACAGGAACGCGCCCTTGCGGGTATACGACTTGCCTGGTCGATCGGGGTCCGGATCGTACAACTCCTCGACGTCCCAGCCTCGGTCCTCGGGGAAGTCGCCGACCACGTCGACCCCTTCGGCCAGGATGCGCCACAACTCCTCGGGCGACTCGGCGCCGCCGGGCAGCCGGCACGCCGCCGAGACGATCGCGATCGGCTCGGGCGTCGGGTTCTGCGCCTCCTTGAGCCGTTCCCGGGTCTCGTGCAGCTCGACGGTGAGCCGCTTGAGCAGGTGGCGGATCTGCTGGTCGCTCATTGTGGTTGTGCCTTTCGCATGGACCGACAAGTCAGGAGATGCCGAACTGCTTGCCGATGAATTCGATGAGCTCGTCGTCGGTGGCCGAGTCGATCTCGTCGGCGATGCCTTCGAGTTCGCTACCGGGCGACTCCGGAGCGGGTGCCGCGCCGGCGGCCCAGCGTGCGGCGATCTCGGCGAGCCGGACCGCGGTCGCCTCGTGTTCGGCCGGATCGGCGGCCGCGTGCGCGAGGAGCGCTTCCAGGCGGTCGATCTCGGCCCGGATGGCGTCGGCGCTCGGAACCACCCGCGGCAGCAGCTCGCCGTGCAGGAATTCGGCGAGCGCGTTGGGCGTGGGGTAGTCGAAGACCAGCGTCGCGGGCAACCGCAGACCCGTCTCGGCGGTCAGCCGATTGCGCAGCTCCACCGCCGTGAGCGAGTCGAACCCCTGGTCCCGGAAAGGCTTCCCGGCCGCCACCGCGTCGGCGGAGGCGTGCCCGTGCACGATCGCCGCCCGGGTCCGGACCAACCGCACCAGATGTGGTCGGCGCTCCTCTTCGGCCAGTTCGGCGAGTGTCGCGATCAGCCTGGTCGCGGCCGTCTCGGGTGAGGTCGACGCCGAATCCGTTGCCGATCCCGAGGCCGTCGCCGAAGCCGCGGGCGCGCGCAGGAGTTCGGCGACCAACGGGTGCGGCCGGTCGCGGAACAGCACGTCCCAGTCGATGTCGCAGACCGTCAGGTGGCTCTCGTCCGCGTCCAGGATCTGCCCGAGCGCCTCGACCGCGAGGGCCGGATCGAGCATGGTCAGGCCCTGACGGCCGAGGCGCTCCTCGATCTCCGGCGCGGCGATCCCGCCGCCGGCCCAGTGCCCCCAGGACACCGAGGTCGCGGGCAGCCCGTCGGCCCGACGACGTGCGGCGAGCGCGTCCAGATAGGCGTTCCCGGGCGCGTAGTTGCCCTGGCCGGCGACCCCGCACAGTCCGGCCACCGAGGAGAACAGCACGAACGCCGACAGGTCGGCGTCCCGGGTGAGTTCGTCGAGATGCCGGGCGCCGTCCACCTTGACCCGCGCCACCCGCTGCTGCTGCTCCGGGGTCAGTTCGCCGATCACCGCGTCGTCCAGGATCGCCGCCGCGTGCAGCACGGCGGTCAGCGGGAACTCCACCGGGATCGCGGCCAGTACGTCGGCCAGCGCGTCCCGGTCGCCCACGTCGCACGACGCGAAGGACACCCGCGCGCCCGCCGCGGCGACGTCCTCGGCCAGTCGATCGGCGCCGGGCGCGTCCGCGCCGGTACGGCTGACCAGCAGCACGTGCTCGGCCCCGCGCGCCGCGACCCAGCGGGCCACATGCCCGCCCAGCGCCCCGGTCCCACCGGTCACCAACACCGTGCCGGACGGCCGCCAGGTCCCGGCCGGCCGGGCGGCACCGAGCGGCGCGCGAACCAGCCTGCGGCCCCAGGCCCCGGTCGGCCGCACCGCGACGTCCCGCTCGTCCACCGCGCCGGCCAGCACCGCCACCAGGCGGGCCCAGGCCGGTGCCTCGGCGTCCGTGCCGGGATACGCGCTCGGCAGGTCGATCAGTCCGCCCCACGAACGCGGATTCTCGGCCGCGACGACCCCGCCGAAGCCCCACACCTGCGCCTGCTCGGGTACCCGGACCGGGTCCGCCGCACCGGCCGTCACCGCGCCGCTGGTCACCGCCCACAGCGGTGCCACCACTCCCGCGTCGTCCAGGGCCTGGACCAGGGCGACGGTCGCCGCCGTCCCCCACGGCACCGCGTCGAACCCGGCCGCGGTGCCGTCGGCCAGTGCCAACAGCGAGAGCACACCCGCGACCGGTCCTGGCTGTGCCGCGGCCAGGTCCCGCAGCGCCGCCCGCTCGCCCCGGTCGCGAGCGACGGGAACACGCTCCACCCGGGCACCGGCGGCGGTCAGCAGCGGGGTCAGGAAGTCCGCCCACCCGCGGGCAGCCTCCTCCTCGGGCACCACGAGCAGCCAGGTCCCGGACAGGTTCCCGATCCCGGTCCCGGCGACCGGACGCCACACGATCCTGTGCCGCCACGCGTCGAGGGTGGCTCCCGAGCGCCGACGGTCCCACCACGACGACAACGCGGGCAACACCGCGCCCAACGACTCCGCCGAGGTCTGCGTACCCAGCGCCTGGGCCAGGCCCGCCTGGTCACCGCTCTCCACGAGCGACCAGAACGCCGCGTCGATCGTGTCCACCACCCCCGTGGCCGTAGCCGCGCCGGTCGTCGAACCGGCCGGGCCCGGGGTGTCGAGCCAGTAGCGCTTGCGCTCGAAGGGATAGGTGGGCAGCTCGACCCGACGCGGCCGGGTTCCGGCGAACGCGGCGGTCCAGTCCACCGCGACGCCGCGCACGAAGGCTTCGGCGAGCGAGATGTACAGGCGCTGCGCGCCGCCCTGGTCACGGCGCAGTGTGCCGACCACGACCGGGTTCTCCAAACCCTCCTCGTCCAGCGTCGCCTCGATCGCGGCGGTCAGCACCGGATGCGGGCTCACCTCCACGAACACGCCGTGACCGGTGGCGGCGAGACCTCGGGTGGCTTCCTCGAAGCGCACGGTCTCGCGCAGGTTGGTCGCCCAGTACGCGCCGTCCATCGCGGCCGTGTCCAACCAGTCCCCGGTGACCGTCGACCAGATCGGGATCGTCCCGGACACCGGTGCGATCTTGGCCAACTCGGCCACGATCTCCGACCGGATTTCCTCGACGTGCGCCGAGTGCGACGCGTAGTCCACCGGGATGAGCCGGGCCCGGCCGCCCTGGCCGGTGACCGCCGCGACCAACTCGGCCAACGCGTCCGGCTCGCCGGAGACCACCACCTGGCCGGGGCCGTTCACGGCCGCGACCGAGATCCGCCCGTCCCAGCCGGCGATCCGCTCGCGGACCACCACGATCGGCTCGGCCACCGACGCCATCCCGCCGCGCCCGGACAGCGCGACGATCGCCCGACTCCGCAGCGCCACCACCCGTGCTCCGTCGGCCAGGGACAGTCCGCCGGCCACCACGGCCGCCGCAATCTCGCCCTGCGAGTGGCCGACCAGCGCGTCCGGCGCCACCCCGAAGGAGCGCCACACCTCGGCCAGCGACACCAACACCGCCCACAACAGCGGCTGGACCACATCCACCCGATCCAACGACGGCGCGCCCTCGACACCGGTCAACACCTCGACCGGCGACCAGTCCACGAACTCCGCCAGGGCCGCCGCGCACTCGTCGAAGCGGGCCGCGAACACCGGGGACTGGCCGTGGAGTTCGGCCGCCATACCGGTCCATTGCGAGCCCTGGCCCGGGAACACGAACACGGTTTTGCCCACCGGTCCGGCCGTCCCGGTCACCACGCCCGCCGCACTCTCGCCGCGTGCCACCGCGTCCAGGCCGAACGCCCATCCGGTCGTGTCCCCGACCAGCACGGCCCGTTCCGCGAACAACGCCCGCGAGGTGAGCAGCGAGAACCCCGCGCCCACCGGATCCTCGTCCAGTGCGCCGCGCACCCGACCGGCCTGCGCCCGCAGCGCGTCCGGAGTCCGGCCGGACAGGACCCACGGGAGCACGGCCGGGGCGGCCGCGAGCGGCTCCTCGACGCGCACTTCCGCAGGAGGCTCCGGGAGTTCGAGAATCACGTGCGCGTTCGTGCCGCTCACCCCGAACGCCGACACCGCCGCTCGGCGCGGCCGACCGGTCTCCGGCCACGGCTGGGCCTGCGTCAGCAGCCGCACCGCGCCCGCCGACCAATCCACGTGCGGCGTCGGCTCGTCCACATGCAACGTCCTGGGCAACACCCCGTGCCGCAGCGCCTCCACCATCTTGATCACACCCGCCACACCGGCAGCCGCCTGCGCGTGCCCGATATTCGACTTCAACGACCCCAACCACAAAGGCCGTTCGACCGGCCGACCCTGCCCGTACGTCGCGATCAACGCCTGCGCCTCGATCGGATCCCCCAACGTCGTACCCGTCCCGTGCGCCTCGACGACGTCCACGTCCGCCGCCGTGACACCCGCGTCGGCGAGCGCCCGGCGGATCACCCGCTGCTGGGACGGGCCGTTCGGCGCGGTCAGACCGTTCGAGGCGCCGTCCTGGTTGACCGCGCTGCCCCGCAGCACCGCGAGCACCCGATGCCCGTTGCGCCGCGCGTCCGACAACCGTTCGAGCAGGACGAGTCCGACGCCCTCGGCCCAGCCCGTACCGTCGGCGGCGCCGGCGAACGCCTTGCAGCGCCCGTCCACGGACAGCCCACGCTGCCGGGAGAACTCGACGAACATGCCCGGCGTGGCCATCACGGCCACGCCCCCGGCGAGCGCGAGGTCGCTCTCCCCGGTGCGCAACGACTGGGCGGCCAGATGCATCGCCACCAGTGACGACGAGCACGCGGTGTCCACCGTGACCGCGGGGCCCTCGAAGCCGAACGAGTAGGAGATCCGACCCGACGCGACACTGCCCGCGCTCCCGGTGCCGAGATAGCCCTCCAGGCCCTCGGGCGCCTCGGTCAGGCCGCGCCCGTAGTCGTGACCGGCCATGCCGGCGAACACGCCGGTCCGGCTCCCGATCAGCGTGTCCGGGTTGATCCCGGCCCGCTCGAACGCCTCCCACGCGGTCTCCAGGAGCAGCCGCTGCTGCGGGTCCATGGCCAGCGCCTCGCGCGGCGAGATGCCGAAGAACGCGCTGTCGAACCCGGTCGCGTCGGACAGGAAGGCACCCGCACGGGTGTACGACGTGCCCACCCGGTCCGGATCCGGGTCGTACAGGCCATCGATGTCCCATCCCCGGTCGGTGGGGAACTCGCCGACGGCATCCGTACTGGCCTCCACGAGCCGCCACAGGTCGGCGGGCGAACTCACCCCACCGGGAAGGCGGCAGGCCATCCCGACGATCACGATCGGATCGTCGGCGTCCGCCCGAGCCGCCGCGCCGGCGGCGGCCGTCGTCTCGGTCTCGCCGACGCCACCGACGTCGCCGAAGATCTCACCGCGCAGGAATTCGGCGAGCGCGTTGGGCGTGGGATAGTCGAAGACCAGCGTCGCGGGCAACCGCAGACCCGTCTCGGCGGTCAGCCGATTGCGCAGCTCCACCGCCGTCAGCGAATCGAACCCCTGGTCCCGGAACGGCTTCCCGGGATCCACGGCGGCGGCGCCGCGGTGGCCCTGGACCACCGCCGCCTGGGTACGCACCGCCTCGACCAGGAAGCGCAGCCGGTCGGCCGAGCCCAGCCCGGTCAACCGGGTCGCGAAGGTGTCGCCGCCGGCCTCGGCGAGTGCGGGCGCGGACGCGGCGGGATCCGGGCCCTTCGCGCCGAGCAGTTCGGCGACCAGCGGCGCGCGCCGATCCCGGAACAACACGTCCCAGTCGATGTCGCACACCGTCAGATGCGACTCGTCCGCGTCGAGCACCCGGCCCAGCACCCGGATGGCCGCATCCGGGTCGAGCATCCGCAACCCCTGTCGGGTCAGCCGCTGTTCGACCTCGGGAGCGGCGATCCCGCCACCGGCCCAGTGGCCCCACGAGATCGCCGTCGCGGGCAGCCCGGCGGCGCGGCGCCGGGCGGCCAGCGCGTCGAGGTGGGCGTTGCCGGGCGCGTAGTTGCCCTGGCCGGGCACGCCGCAGATGCCCGCGAGCGAGGAGAACAACACGAACGCGGACAGGTCGAGGTCGCGGGTGAGTTCGTCCAGGTGGCGGGCGCCGTCCACCTTGACCCGCAACACACGGTCGAGTTGATCGAGGGTCAGGTCGGCGATCACCGCGTCGTCGAGCACCGCCGCCGCGTGCACGACGGCGGTGAGCGGGAATTGTGCGGGGACGCCCGCGAGTACGTCCGCCAGCGTGGTGCGGTCGCCGACGTCGCAGGCCGCGAAGGACACCCTGGCGCCGGACGCCTCCAGGTCCGCCGCGAGGGCCGGTGCGTCCGGGGCCTCGGCCCCCGACCTGCTCACCAGCAGCACGTGTTCGGCGCCGCGCGCCGCGACCCAGCGGGCCACGTGCCCGCCCAGCGCTCCGGTGCCGCCGGTGACCAGCACGGTCCCGGACGGCTGCCACGACCCGGCCGAGGAGCCGGCCGCGTGTGGTGCCCGGACCAGCCTGCGGGCCCACGTCGCCGCGCCGCGGATCGCGATCTCGCTCTCCCCCGCCGCGCCGGACAACACGGCGCTCAGCCGTGTGGCCGCCGCGTCCGCCGGCAGCGCGTCCGGAATGTCGATCAAACCGCCCCACAGGTCGGGGAGTTCGGCCGCGGCGATGCCGCCGAAGCCCCACACCTGGGCCTGTTCCGGCACCCGGACGGGGTCGTCCGCGTCCACCGAGACCGCACCGCCCGTGACCGCCCACACCGGAGCGTGCACGTCCGCGTCGCCCAGGCCCTGGACCAGCGCCAGTGTGGCCGCCGCGCCCCACGGCACCGCCGGGTACGCGGTGACCGACCCTTCGGCCAGGGCGAGCAGCGACACGATCCCGGTCACCGGCTCCCCGGCGGCGCCGGCGGCCTCCGCGAGCAGCGCGCGCAGCGCGGCGCGATCCGCCTGTTCACGGCCCACCACGACGGGCGCCACCCGAGCCCCGAAGGATGCCAGGGCGGTATCGAACCACCGGGCCACCGGGCCGGAGTCCGACCCCTCCGCAAGCGCCAGCAGCCAGGTGCCGGTGAGCCGCTCACCGCCCTCCGCGCCCGCCACCGGCCGCCAGACGATGCGATGCCGCCAGGCATCCGTGCCGGCATCGGAACGGCGCCGGTCCCACCACGAGGACAGGGCCGGCAACACCGCGCCGAGCGGCTCGGCCAGATCGCCGTCGACGTCGCCCAGCGCGGCGGACAGACCCGCGCGGTCGCCGCCCTCGACGAGGTCCCAGAAGGCCGCGTCGACCGCCACCGCGGCGGGCGGCGTGTACTCGCCGGTGTCCAGCCAGAACCGCTCACGCTGGAACGCGTAGGTCGGCAGGGACACCCGCTCGACCGCCCCCGCCTCGAACGCGACGTCCCACGCGACCGGTACACCGCGCACGAACGCCTCGGCCAGCGAGGTGTGCAACCGGAGCAGATCGCCCTGATCGCGGCGCAGCGTGCCGACCACGACGGTGTCGGCCGCGCCGATCTCCTCCAGCGTGTCCTGGATCGCGGCGGTCAGCACGGGATGCGGGCTCACCTCGACGAACACGCCGTGATCGGCGTCCGCGAGCGCGCGCACGGCCTCCGCGAACCGCACGGTCTCGCGCAGATTCGTCGCCCAGTACCCACCGTCCAGTTCGGCGGTGTCGATCCACGCGCCGGTCACCGTCGACCAGAGCGGGATCGTCCCCGAGGTCGGCGCGATCGCGGCCAGGTCGGCGACGATGCGCGCGCGGATCTCCTCCACCTGGGCCGAGTGCGACGCGTAGTCCACCGGGATCACCCGGGCCCGACCGCCCTCCGCGGTCACCGCGGCGACCAGTTCCTCCAGCGCGTCCGGCGCGCCCGAGACCACCACCTGACCCGGGCCGTTGACCGCCGCGACGGAGATCCGCCCGTCCCAACCGGCGATACGCGCCCGGGCCTCGGGCTCGGCCAGCGCCACCGAGGCCATCCCGCCCCGTCCGGACAGCGCGAGGATCGCCCGACTGCGCAGCGCGACCACCGTGGCCCCGTCCTCCAGGGACAACCCGCCGGCCACCACCGCGGCCGCGATCTCGCCCTGCGAGTGACCGACGAGCGCGTCCGGGACGACCCCGTACGCCCGCCACACCTCGGCCAGCGACACCAGCACCGCCCACAACACCGGCTGGACCACGTCCACCCGATCCAACGACGGCGCGCCCTCGTCACCGGTCAACACCTCGACCGGCGACCAATCCACGTGCGTTTCCAGCGCCTTCGCGCACTCGTCGAACCGTGCCGCGAACACCGGCGACTGGGCGTACAGGTCGGCGGCCATCCCGGCCCATTGCGAGCCCTGTCCGGGAAAGACGAACACGGTCCTCCCGGCCGCGTCCGCCGTGCCGGTGACCACGCCCGGTGCCGATTCGCCACGTGTCAACGCGCCCAGCCCGGTGGTCAGCGCGGCCCGATCCGCGCCCACTACGACCGCCCGCTCGCCGAAGACCGAGCGCGCGGAGGCCAGTGAGAAGCCCACCTCGGCGGCGTCGATCGCGGGGGCGGCGTCGAGTCGCTCGCCCAGTCGAGCGGCCTGGGCTCGAAGTGCCCGCGGCGACTTGGCGGAGAGCACCCACGGGGTCGACGGTGCGGGCGCCGGCGGCGGAACCGGCCGCGAGTCGCGATCCTCGTCCGGGAGTTCCAGGATCACGTGCGCGTTGGTGCCACTCACCCCGAACGCGGACACCGCCGCGCGGCGCGGCGCGGCCGTCTCCGGCCACGACCGGGCCTCGGTCAGCAGCCGTACCCCGCCCGAGGACCAGTCCACGTGCGTGGTGGGTTCGTCCACGTGCAGGGTCTTGGGCAGTACGCCGTGCCGCAGCGCCTGGACCATCTTGATCACGCCGGCCACGCCCGCCGCGGCCTGCGCGTGGCCGATGTTGGACTTCAACGAACCCAGCCACAACGGCCGTTCCGGCGCCCGGTCCCGGCCGTAGGTGGCCAGCAGCGCCTGCGCCTCGATCGGGTCGCCGAGCCGGGTGCCGGTGCCGTGTGCCTCGACCACGTCCACATCGGCCGGGGTCAGGCCCGCGTTGGCCAGCGCCCGGCGGATCACCCGCTGCTGGGAGGGGCCGTTGGGCGCGGTGAGCTGGCTGCTGGTGCCGTCCTGGTTGACCGCGCTGCCCCGGATCACCGCGAGCACCCGGTGCCCGGCCGCGCGTGCGTCGGAGAGCCGCTCCAGCACCAGCAGCCCGACGCCCTCGGCCCAGCCGGTGCCGTCGGCGGCGCCGGCGAACGCCTTGCACCGGCCGTCCGCGGACAGGCCGCGCTGGCGGGCGAACTCGACGAACATCCCGGGCGATGCCATCACCGTGGCGCCGCCCGCGAGCGCGAGATCGCACTCGCCCGAGCGCAGCGACTGCGCCGCCAGATGCAGCGCCACCAACGACGACGAGCACGCGGTGTCCACCGTCACCGCGGGCCCCTCGAACCCGAAGGTGTAGGAGATCCGCCCGGACGCCACGCTCGTGGTGCTGCCGGTGAGCACATAGCCGTCCACCCGGTCGGGCGTGGTCTTGTACAGCCGCGGCGTGTACTCCTGTGCGATCACACCGGCGAAGACCCCGGTGGACGAGCCGCGGATCGCCGCCGGATCGATCCCGGCGTCCTCCAGGGCCTCCCACGCGGTCTCCAGGAGCAGCCGCTGCTGGGGATCGGCGGCGAGCGCCTCGCGCGGCGAGAGACCGAAGAAGGACGCGTCGAATTCGGCCGCGTCGTGCAGGAATCCGCCCTGGCGGGTGTACGTCCTGCCGACCGCGTCCGGGTCCGGGTCGTACAGACCGTCCAGGTCCCATCCCCGGTCGGTCGGGAAGCCGCCGACCGCGTCCCGGCCCTCGGCAACCAGCCGCCACAGGTCGTCCGCCGAGTGCACGCCGCCCGGCAGCCGGCAGCCGATACCGACCACGGCGATCGGTTCGTTCCGGGCTTCCTCGTTCTCCCGCAGCCGGCGCCGGGCCTGGTGCAGGTCGGCGGTCACCCGGGTGAGGTAGTCGCGCAGCTTCTCTTCGTTCGCCATGGGGTATCTGCCTTTTCCGTGCGGCGGCTTCGCCGTGGTGGTGGTGCCAGTCGTGGGGGCCCGGGGGGCGTGGGTGGGCCGGGTCAGGAGATGCCGAGTTCGTTGTCGATGAAGTCGAAGAGCTCGTCGTCGCCGGCCGCGCCGAGTTGTTCGATCAGCGCCGCCGTCGGATCCCCGGGTACCTCGGCGCCCAGCCGGCCCAGCAGTGCGTACAGGCGCGCCACCGCGCCGGTCCGGAAGTCCTCGTCCGGGGCCTCGCCGTCGGCCAGCAGCCCGGTCAACGAGACCTGCCAGCGATCGAGTTCGGCGAGTAGCGAGCCGGTGCCCGGGTGCGGGGTGGCGGCGAACAGCCGCTCCCGCAGGTGTTCGGCCAGCGCGATCGGGGTCGGGTGGTCGAAGATCAGCGTGGACGGCAGTTCCAGGCCGGTGCCCGCATTGATCCGGTTGCGCAGCTCGATCGCGCCGAGCGAGTCGAACTCGGCCTCCAAAAAGCCGCGTTCGGGCTTGATCGCGGCCGGTCCGTCGTGCCCGAGAATGGCCGCGGCGGTGAGCCGGACGAACGTCAGCAACTCGCGGCGCTGTTCGTCGGCCGGGCGGCCCGCGAGCCGCTCCCGGATCCCCGCGCCGGCCCGACGGCCCGTGCCGGTGCGGGACGAGGCGCCGCGTTGCGCGGGCACTCGGCCGGGGCCGGCCGCGCGGATCAGGCCGGCCAGGAGCGCGGTCGCCGCGTCGGGACGCAGCGCGCCGGTATCGATCCGGGCCGCGACCGGTGCCGGCAGGGGTGTGTCCAGCGCACGGTCGAGCAGGTCCAGGCCGGTTTCGCTGCTCATCGGGGCCAGGCCGCTGCCCGCCATCCGGCGGCGGTCCACCTCGGTCAGGTGCGCGGCCAGACCGCCCGCCTCGGCCCAGTGCCCCCACCCGATCGAGGTCGCGGGCAGGCCGTGACCGTGTCGGTGGTGGGCGAGCGCGTCCAGGAAGGTGTTGGCGGCGGCATAGACGGACTGGCCGGGGTTGCCCAGGACGCCGACGGCCGAGGAGTACAGCACGAACGCGGACAGGTCCAGGTCGGCGGTGAGCGTGTGCAGGTGCCACGCGGCGTCCACCTTGGGCCGCAGCACGGCGTGCAGTCGCCCGGGGTCGGTGCCGGTGAGCGCGCCGTCGGCGACCACGCCGGCGGTGTGCACGACGGCGGTGAGCGGGTGTGCGGTCGGAATGGCGGCGAGCAGTTCGGCGAGCGCGCTCGGGTCGGCCACGTCGCACGCCGCGATCTCGACCTCGGCGCCCAGCGCGCGCAGTTCGGCGCGCAGTGCGTCGGCTCCGGGCGCGGCCGGGCCGGTGCGGCCGACCAGCAGCACGTGTCGGGCGCCGTGTCGGGTGATCAGCCGGCGGGCGGCCAGGGCGCCCAGCGCGCCGGTGCCGCCGGTGATCAGCACCGTGCCGGTCGGGTCGAGGCCGGCGGGTGCGGGCGCGATGGTCAGGACCAGTTTGCCGGTGTGTCGGGCCTGGCTCAGGTGGCGCAGCGCGCGTACGCCGTGCCGGATGTCCCACGCGGTGACCGGCAGCGGGGTGAGCGTGCCGGCCGCGAACAGCGGGGCCAGCACGCGCAGCATCCGGCCGATCCGCTCGGGCTCCAGGGTCAGCAGGTCGAACGCGCGGTAGTCGACCCCCGGGTGGGCGGCGGCCACCGCGTCGGGTTCGCGCGGGTCGGTCTTGCCCATCTCGACGAACCGGCCGCCGGGCGCGAGCAGCCGCAGTGAGGCGTCGGTGAACTCGCGGGCGAGCGAGTTGAGTACGACGTCGACGCCGCGCCCGCCGGTGACGGCGCGGAACCGGCCCTCGAAGTCGAGGGTGCGCGAGGACGCGATGCTCTCGTCGGTCAGGCCCTGGGCGCGCAGCGTGGGCCACTTGGCCGGGCTCGCGGTGCCCAGGACGTCGGCGCCCAGGTGTCGGGCGAGCTGCACGGCGGCGGTGCCGACCCCGCCGGTGGCGGCGTGCACCAGGACGGATTCGCCCGGGCGCAGGCCGGCCAGTTCGACCAGGCCGTGGTACGCGGTCAGGAACGCCACCGGGACGGTCGCCGCCCGTGCGTAGGTCCAGCCCGCCGGGATCGGGGTGAGCAGTCGGTGGTCGACCACGGCGTGCGAGCCCAGGATGCCGGGCAGCAGGCCCATCACCCGGTCGCCGACCGCGAGTTCGCTCACTCCCGGGCCGACCTCCAGGACCCGGCCGGCGCCCTCCGCGCCGATCCGGGCGGCGCCGGGGTATCCGCCCAGTGCGATCAGCACGTCGCGGAAGTTCAGTCCGGCCGCGCGCACCGCGATCCGCACCTGGCCGACCGCCAACGGCAGGGCGGCCTCGGGCGCGGGCAGCAGCGCGATGTTGTCGATGCTGCCGGGTTCGGTGACGTCCAGTCGCCACGGTGCGTCGAGGGCGGGCGGTTCCAGTGCGTCGTCGGGGCGTACCGGGGCCAGTCGCGGGGCCAGGATCGCGCCGCCGCGCAGCGCGAGTTGCGGCTCGCCGCCGGCCAGTGCCGAGGCCACCGCGGCGGCCGAGTCGGGGTGCGCGTCCAGGTCCAGGATCCGCAGCCGGCCCGGGTGTTCGCCGGCCGCGGCCCGGATCAGGCCCCACAGGCCGGAAGCGCTCAGGTCGCGGACGTCCTCGCCGGCGTGCGTGGCCACCGCCTCGCGGGTGACCAGGACGAGTTCGATGTCCGCGAAGCACGGGTCGCCCAGCCATTCGCGGAGCAGGGTGACCGCCCGTTCGGTGACCGCGTGGGTGGCGACGGCGGTGCCCAGTGCGGGGCTCGGCGGGTCGAAGGCCACCAGCACCCGCGTGGGCGGGCTCGCTCCGGCGGCGAGCGCGGCGCGCAGTCCGGCGAGGTCGCGGTGCACCTCGGGCGACGCGGGGCGCATGCCCGATCCGAGTGGGTCCGCGTCGCCGTCCGCGAGCACCACCCAGGTGCCCTGGTCGGCGGCGACCGTGTCGCCCGGCACCGGCACCCAGTGCACGTGATACCAGGAATCCGGCGTGGTGGTCGGGCGGGCGGCGAAGCGGTCGGCCGGGATCGCGCGCAGGGTCAGCCGGTCGATCGAGACCACGGGCGTGCCGTCGGCGTCGGTGGCGGTCAGCGCGACGGCGTCGGGGCCCAGCGGCGCGATCCGCACCCGCAGTTCGCGGGCGCCGGCGGCGTACGCCCTGATCCCGGCCCACGCGAACGGCAGCCGGGTGGGCGCGTTCGGGTCGGATCCGGGCAACAGCGCGACGACGGCGTGCAGCGCGGCGTCCAGCAGTGCGGGGTGCACCGGGTGGCCGAACTCCTCGGCCGGGTCCGGCAGCACGACCTCGGCGAGCAGCTCCTCGCCGTGGCGCCACGCGGCGGTCAGGCCCCGGAAGACCGGGCCGTAGTGGTATCCCAGGTCGGCGAGCCGGCCGTACAGGTCCTCGACGTCCACGGCGACCGCGCCCGGCGGCGGCCACGCGCCCTCGTCCCGGCCGGGCGCGGCGGTCTCGGCCGGGGTCAAGCGTCCGGCGGCGTGCCGGGTCCAGTCCTGGGCGTCGGCGGCGCGCGAGTGCACGGTGACCGCTCGGGTGCCGTCCGTCTCCTGGGCGCCCACCGCGAGTTCGATCCGTACGGTGCCGTCCTCGGGCAGGACCAGGGGTGCGGCCAGCACGAGTTCGCCGATTCCGCCGGCGCCGGCACGTTCGGCGGCATGCAGCGCGAGGTCGACGAACGCTGTGCCGGGCAGCAGGACCGTGTCGTGCACGGCGTGGTCCGCGAGCCACGGCCGGCTCCGGGTGGAGAGTACGCCGGTCCAGACCAGGCCCGAGCCGTCCGCGCGCTCGAAGCCCGCGCCGAGGAGGGGGTGTTCGCTGGGGTCGAGCCCGGCCGAGGTCGGGTCGGCGGCGTGCGGCGCGTCCAGCCAGTGCCGGCGGCGCTGGAAGGCGTACGTGGGCAGGTCGACGCGGCGCACGGCGCGGCCGGCCCAGACCGGGGCCCAGTCGACACCGACGCCTGCCACGTGCAGTCGGGCCAAGGCCCGGGTGTAGGTGAGCGCTTCGGGGCGGTCGGCGCGCAGTGCGGCGAGCACGAGCGGCGCGGGGTCGTCCAGGCTCGCGAGGGTGAGCGCGGTGAGCACGGCGTCGGGGCCCAGTTCCAGGTAGGTGGTGGTGCCCAGTTCGGCGAGTCTGCGCACGCCGTCGCGGAAGCGGACCGCCTCGCGGATGTGCCGGACCCAGTAGTTCGGGTCGGCCAGTTCGGCGGCGTCCGCCACATCGCCGGTCAGGTTGGAGACGATCGGGATGCGCGGCGGGGAGAAGCTCAGGCTTGCCGCGACCGCGCGGAACTCGTCGAGTACGGCGTCCATGTGCGGCGAGTGGAAGGCGTGGCTGACCTGGAGCCGCTTGGTCTTGCGGCCGCCCGCGCGCCACCGCGCGGCCAAAGCGTCGACGATGTCCGCCGTACCCGAGATCACCACGGAGTCGGGGCTGTTGACGGCCGCGACGCCCACGTGCGCCTCGTGGCCGGCGACCAGTTCGGCGACCTCCTCCTCGGTGCCCTGGAGCGCGATCATCGCGCCGGTCGCGGGCAGTTCGCCCATCAGCCGGCCGCGGGCCACCACCAGCGTCGCGGCGTCGGCCAGCGTGAGCACGCCGGCGATGTGCGCGGCGGTCAGTTCGCCGATCGAGTGGCCGATCAGGTGATCGGCGCGGATCCCGCGCGATTCGGCGAGTCGATACAGCGCGGTCTCCACCGCGAACAGCGCGGGCTGGGTGTACTCGGTCGCGTGCAGCAGCGCGGCCTCGGGGCTGTCCGGCGCGGCGAACAGCAGGGCGCGCAGGGGGCGTTCCAGGGAGGCGTCCAGGTGCTCCAGCGCCTCGTCCAGGGCTCGCGCGAACACCGGTTCGGCCGCGTACAGTTCGCGGCCCATGCCGACGCGCTGGCTGCCCTGTCCGCTGAACAGGACGGCGAGCGAACCGGTCGGTCCGGCCTCGCCGCGGATCAGGTCGGCCGCGTCGACGCCGTCGATGAGCGCGTCCAGGCCGCGCAGCAGGTGCTCCCGGCCGGTCCCGGTGATCACCGCGCGGTGCGCGAAGGTGCCTCGGCCGTCGGCCAGCGCGAAGCCGAGGTCGCCGGGCGCGACGTCGGGGTGGTCGGCGACGTGCTCGCGCAGTCGGGCCGCCTGGGCGCGCAGCGCGTCCTCGCTCGCGGCGGACAACAACCACGGGCCGGCCTGGTCGGTGCCGGGCGGGACCGAGGTCTCCGCGGCCTGTTCCAGGATGACGTGCGCGTTGGTGCCGCTGATCCCGAACGAGGACACCGCCGCGCGGCGCGGGCGGTCGGTCCGGGGCCAGGCGGTCCGCGCCGCGAGCACCTCGACGCCGCCTCGGGACCAGTCCACGTGCGGGGACGGCGCGTCCAGGTGCAGGGTGCGCGGGAGTTCGCCGTGCCGCATCGCCTCGATCAGCGCGATCACGCCGGTCACCCCGGCGGCGGCCTGGGTGTGTCCCAGGTTGGACTTGACCGAACCGAGCAGGAGCGGGCGATCGGCGGGCCGGTCGGTACCGTAGGTGGCCAGCAGCGCCTCGGCCTCGATCGGGTCGCCGAGCGTGGTGCCGGTCCCGTGCGCCTCGACCGCGTCGATCTCGGTCGGGTTCAGACGCGCGTCGGCCAGCGCCTGGCGGATCACCCGCTGCTGGGCGGGTCCGTTGGGCGCGGTCAGGCCGTTGGAGGCGCCGTCCTGGTTGACCGCGCTGCCGCGCACCACGGCGAGCACGGGGTGGCCCAGTCGGCGGGCGTCGGACAGCCGCTCCAGCAGCACCAGGGCGACGCCCTCGGCCCACGCGGTGCCGTCGGCGGCGGCGGAGAACGGCTTGCAGCGGCCGTCGGGGGCGAGCCCGTGTTGCCGGCTGAACTCGGTGAACATGCCGGGCGTGGACATCACGGTGACGCCGCCGGCCAGCGCGAGCGTGCATTCGCCGGCGCGCAGCGCGCGGGTCGCCAGGTGCAGCGCGACCAGGGAGGAGGAGCACGCGGTGTCGATGGTCAGGGCGGGGCCCTCCAGGCCCAGGGTGTAGGCCAGCCGGCCGGAGGCGACGCTGCTCAGGCTGCCGGTGAGCAGGTGGCCGCCGTAGCCTTCGGGCGCCTCGTGCAGCCGCGGGCCGTAGTCCTGCGGCATGGCGCCGACGAAGACGCCCGCCCGGGTGCCGCGCAGCGCGGTCGGCGCGATGCCGGCCCGCTCGACCACCTCCCACGCGGTCTCCAGGAGCAGCCGCTGCTGCGGGTCCATCGCGGCCGCCTCGCGCGGGCTGATCCCGAAGAAGCCGGGGTCGAACGCGTCGGCGTCGTAGAGGAATCCGCCCGCGCGCACCGAGGAGGTGCCGGGACGGGCGAGTTCGGGGTCGTAGAGCGCGTCCAGGTCCCAGCCGCGGTTGCTCGGGAACGGGCCGATCGCGTCGGTCTCGGCCGCGAGCAGGTCCCACAGCGCCTCGGGGGTGTCCGCACCGCCGGGCCAGCGGCCGCCGGTCGCGACGACGACGATCGGGTCGTCCTCGTGCGCGACCGGCGCCGGGCCGGCCCCGGACCGCGCGGCACCGGCGGGCACGGTGCCGGCCGTGCGATCCGCGAGGTGACGGGCGACGGCCCGGGGGGTCGGGTGGTCGAAGGTCAGCGACGCGGACAGCCGGGTCCCGCTCGCGGCGGCCAGCCGATCGCGGAACTCCAGTGCGCCGACCGAGTCGAAACCGAGGTCCTTGAAGGTGCGGTCCGGGTCGACCGCGCCGGGTCCGGCGTGTCCGAGCACGACGGCGGCGGTGGCGCGGACCAGGAGCAGCGGGTCGGGTCCGGCGGGAAGGGCCGGCTCCGGGTGTGCCGCCGGCTCCGGGTGTACGGCGGGCTGCGCGGGCTCGGCCGGGCGCGCGGGCTCGGCCGGGCGCGACGCGGCGTCGGGAGCGGGCGACGTGTTGTCGGGAGCGGGCGATTCGGGTTCGGGGATCCAGTGCGAGGTGCGCCGGAACGCGTATGTGGGCAGTTCGGCGCGGCGGGCCGCGGCCGGCAGCGCGGCGGTCCAGTCCACCGGGGTGCCGTGTACGTACGCCTGGGCCAGCGAGGTCAGCAGTCGGCGCGGCCCGCCGTCGCCGCGGCGCAGCGTGCCCACCGTCAGCGCCTCCGGTCCGGCCGCCTGGTCCGCGTCCAGGATCTGGCGAAGTCCCATGGTCAGCACGGGATGCGGACTGGCCTCGACGAAGGTGCGCCGGCCGTCGGCGAGCGCGGCGCGGGCCGCGTCCTGGAAGCGCACCGTGCCGCGCAGGTTGCGGTACCAGTAGTCGGCGTCCAGTTCGGCGGTGTCCAGCGGACCGCCGGTGACCGTGGAGTAGAACACGATCGGGCTCGACACCGGCCTGATTCCGTCGAGTTCGCGGGCCAGGTCGGCGCGCAGCGGCTCGACGTGCGGCGAATGCGACGCGTAGTCGACCGGGATCGCCCGTACGTCCACGCCCGCCTGGGTGTACTCGGCCAGCAGCGCGTCGAGCGCGGCCCGGTCGCCGGAGACCACGGTGGACGCGGGCCCGTTGATCGCCGCGATGCCGAGCCGGTCGGCCCGGTCGCCGAGCGCGGCCCGCACCTCGTCGGCCGGACGCGGGATGGAAGCCATGCCGCCGCCGGGCGCCAGACCGGTCAACAGTCGGCTGCGCCGCGCCACCAGGCGGGCCGCGTCCGCCAGGGTGAGCGCGCCGGCGATGTGCGCGGCGGCGATCTCCCCCTGCGAGTGGCCGATCACCGCGTCGGGTCGAACCCCGAACGCCTCCCACAGCCGGGCCAGCGAGACCATCACGGCGAACAGCACGGGCTGTACGACGTCCACCCGATCGAGCGAGGCGGCGCCCGGCACGTCCCGCAACACGTCGTGCGGCGACCAGTCCACGTGTGGCGCGAGCGCGTCCGCGCAGGCGTCCAGGTGAGCGGCGAACACCGGTGAGGCGTGCAGCAGTTCGGTGGCCATGCCGACCCACTGCGAACCCTGGCCGGGGAAGACGAACACGGTCGAGGTGTGCGGGCGGGCGGTGCCGGTCACGGCTCCCGCGGTCGGCAGCGCCTGGGCCAACGCCGCCGTGGCGTCGGTGAGTTCGGCCAGGTCCGCGCCCAGCAGCACGGCCCGCTGCTCGAACGCGGTGCGGCCCGCCGTGAGGGTCAGCGCGACGTCCTGCGGCACGGTGTGCTCGGTCAGCGCCGCGCACAGCCGGCCGGCCTGCTCGCGCAGCGCCTCGGGGTCGCGGGCGGACAGCGGCCACGGCAGCACCGCGGGTGGGTCGAACCCCCGGGTTCCGGGCAGCTCCCGGGCGTGCGTGGCGGGCGGCTCGCCCAGCACCACGTGGCAGTTCGTCCCACCCATCCCGAACGAGCTGACCCCGGCGAACAGCGGCCGGTCCGGGTGCGGCCAGGGGCCGGGCACGGTCTGCACCCGCAGGCCGGCCTCGTCCAGGTCGATCGCCGGGTTGGCGGTGGCGTGGTTCAGGCTCGCGGGCAGGGTGCGGTGCCGGATGCCCAGCACGGTCTTGACCAGTCCGACGATCCCGGACGCGCCTTCGAGGTGGCCGATGTTGGTCTTCACCGAGCCGACCGCGACCCGGTCGGCGCCGGTGCGGCCCGCGCCGTAGGCCGAGCCCAGCGCGGCGGCCTCGATCGGGTCGCCGACCCGGGTGCCGGTGCCGTGCAGTTCGACGTACTGGATCCGCTCGGGGGCCACGCCCGCGGCGTCGGCCGCCCGAAGCAACACGTCCGCCTGCGCCCCGGCGTCGGGCACGGTGAGTCCGTCGGTGTCGCCGTCGCTGCCGACCGCACTGCCGTGGATCACCGCGTGGATCGGGTCGCCGTCGGCCAGCGCCCGCTCCAGCGGCTTGAGCAGCACCACCGCGCCGCCCTCGCCGCGCACGAAACCGTTGGCCCGCGCGTCGAAGGTGAACGAGCGGTGGTCGGGCGAGAGTCCGCCGAACCGTTCCGCGCCCACGGTGCTCTCGGGCGCGAGGTTCAGGTGCACGCCGCCGGCGAACGCGACGCTCGACTCGCCGCGGCGCAGGCTCTCGCAGGCCAGGTGGATCGCGACCAGGGACGAGGACTGCGCGGTGTCGACGGTCAGGCTCGGGCCGTTCAGGTCCAGGGCCCAGGACAGCCGGTTGGCGATCAGGCCGCGGGCGACGCCGGTGAAGGTGTGCCTGGTGATCGCGTCGGTGCCGTACCGGTGCACCACGGTGGACCAGTCGGCCGCGATCGCGCCGACGAACACGCCGGCTCGGGTACCGGCCAGGGATCCGGGCGGGAGTCCGGCGTCCTCGGCGGCCTCCCACCCGAGTTCGAGGACCAGTCGCTGGTGCGGGTCCATCGCGTCGGCCTCGCGCGGCGAGATCCCGAAGAACGCCGCGTCGAAGGTGTCGACCCGGTCCAGGTAGCCGCCCGGACGCAGTTCGGCGCCGCGGCGGCGCTCGGCGCCGGCTTCCCCGACGGCGTCGACGCCCTCGCGCAGGAGTCGCCAGAACGCGGCGGGGTCGGCGGCGCCCGGCAGCCGGCACGCCATCCCGATGACGGCGATCGCGTTGCCGTGCCGGTCACGCTTGCTGGTGGTGTTCTCGCGGCTCATCATCGCGGAGTGGTCGCCCCTCATCCCGAACGGTCCGGTCCCGAACGGCGACGACTGCGCCGAACGGTCTCAAGATTCGTCCGGTGGACCCCACCCGAATAACCCCTGTCGATCCCCTACCGACCCCATAGGGGAGCAGTCGTGCACAGGACTCGCGAAACGGCCCCCGACCGGGTCTTCCGGGGGCGCCGCCCGACCCGCGCGGCGTCCCCGGTCCCACCCCCGGTCAGGGGCCGTTCAGCCCGCGATCTCCTCTTCCAACCACGGCGGCAGATCCAGTCGGCGGGCCACCCCGAGCTTGCGATAGACCCTGGTCAGGTGCTGTTCGACGGTGCTGACCGTGATGAACAACCGGCGTGAGATCTCCCGGTTGGTCTGCCCCTGCGCGGCCAGTGCGGCCACCCGGCGCTCGGCGTCGCTCAGGCCCGCACCGGGCTGTTCGTCCACACCGGCGGACGCGCCGACCATCGGGGTGGGCTCCGAGGCGCGGGCCCGGCCCGCCTCGACGACGCGCCCCGACTCGGCGACCCGACCGGCCTCGCCTACCCGCCCGGCCTCGCCGATCCGGCCCGCCTCACCGATCCGGGCCGGTTCCCGGATCGGCGCCGGCTGCGGCACGTGCGGTATCGCGCCGTCCCGATCGGGCACCGCGGCCAGCCGCTCGGTGCGCGGCAGCGGGCGCGGCGGCTCGCCCTGGCACGCCTCGGACAACTGCTGCGCCCGTCGCGCGGCGCGCCGGGCCCGTCCGAAGTCGCCCAGCTCGCGGTAGGCGTTGCCGAGTCGGGCGAACGCCAGCGACAACTCGAAGCGGTCGCCGCAGGCCTGGAGTTCGCGGATCGACTCCCACAGCAGGGCGGGTCTGCGGCGCAGTTCGACCACCTCCGCCTGCACGCCCAGGGCCAACCCCCGGGTGCGCGAGGGCTCGTCCGACAGCCGGTCGAACTGCTCCGCGAGCAACTCGCGGGCCGCCTCGTGATCGCCCAGTCGCACATGCGCGCGGGCCGCCTCGACCCGCCACGGCACCAGCCCGGGCAGGTCGATCCGCCACGCCATCATCAACTCGCCGCACGACATGAAGTCGTGCAGGGCCGCGTCCGGGCGGCCGGTGGCCAGGTTGTACCGCCCACACGCGTGCAGGTAGTGCAGCCCCGCCGGGGTGTGGAACATCGCTCCCGGCACCGGGAGTTCCAGATGCCGGGCGGCCTGCTCGTGGTCACCGCGGGCGACCGCGGCGGTGATCCGCGCGGCGAGTGGGACGCCCACCGCGACGCCCCAGCCCTCGGGCACGATCCGGGTCAGCGCCGTCTTCGCGCTCTCCTCGGCCCCGAGCAGGTCGCCCTGGCGGACCGCGATCTCGCCGAACACGGCGGCCATCAGCGCGTGCGCGATCGGGCTGCGCCGCGCCGCCGCCTGGTCGATCAGCGCGGCGCACCACTCCTGTGCCTCGGCGGCACGATCGGCGTACACCAGCGCGGTCAGCGTGGAGGTGAGCGATTCCATCGTGCCGTCGTCCAGCCGTGAGCCGCGCAGGATGCGCTCGGCGCGATCGCACACCTGGTCGCCGCTCAGCCGCCCGGCCAGCACGGCGGTGAGCAGGTCCAGTCCCTCGATCCGGCCGATGGTCGCGGGCAGCGGGGACACCTCGGGCTCGGATACTCCCGCGTCCACGGCGGGATACCAGTACTTGAGCCAGACCCGGGCGGCGCGGACCTCGGCGGCGGTGGCCCACTCGGCCTCCTCGCCGGGCGCGCACGAGTGCCGGCCGGCCTCGACCACGGCCTTGGCCTCGTCGAGTCGGCCGTACCAGGCCAGATAGCGCACGCACACCAGCGCGTCCCGGCCGGTGAGTCGGCCGTCGCGGACCGCGGTGGCCAGCCACGGCACGTGTCGTGCCGCGGCGGCCGGGTTGACCAGCCACTCCAGACCGATCAGGAACGCCTTGATGGACACCCGGGTGCACTCGTCCGGCGCGATCCGCTCGGCCAGCTTGAGGTAGTCGACGGCCAGCCGCAGATCACCCTCGGCGACCACCGCCTCGGCCGCCTCGCGCAGCGTGCGCACCGCCCACGGCGCCCGGAACTCCCCGGCGCCGGCGAGGTGTTTGGCGACCGACTCGGAGGGGGCGCCGTCGATGTGCAGCAGCGTGGCCGCCCGGCCGTGCCCGCGCTCGCGCTCCGGACGGGTCATGGTGTCCAGCACCGCAAGGCGGGCCCGGTCTTCGCGGAATCGACCGCACGCCACCAGTCCCGCGTCGTTGAGCGTGCGGGCCGCGCGGGTGGCCGTGGCGGGTTCGAGTTCGAGCAGTTCGGCCAGACCCTCGGTGGTCTCCGATTCGCCGAGCAGGGCAAGTCCGCGCGCGACGTCCACGGTGGCCGGGTCGAGCCGGTACAGGCAGCCGACCACGGCCCGGCAGTACGCGTCCGCGACGGTGGGCCGCAGTGGGCGTCGGGAGGGGTCCGAGCGGGCGCCGGGGCCCGTGTCCTCCAGTAAGGCACGGATCAACAGCGGGTTGCCGCCGCTGAGTTCAAGCACGTCGGCGGACAGCCGGGCGGCCGCGGCCGGGCCCAGCGAGTGGGCCAGCAGCTCGGTGACCGAGGCGCGGCCTAGCAGGCCCAGGCGGATCCGCTGATGGTGCGGCTGGCGTTCGACCTCCGCCGAGAACGCGGCGAACGCGGCCGAGGGCGCGGCGGCGTGATCGCGCTCGCCGAGCAGCACCAGGACCGACGCGCTGCGGATCCGCCGGATCAGGTGGGCCAGGAACTGGAGCGACACCGGGTCGGCGTGCTGGATGTCGTCGACCACGATCACGACGGGCCGGGTCTGCGCCAACGTCAGGAGCACGGCGCTGAGTTCGTGCACGGCACGCACCGTGGTCGGGGTCGGCGCGTCGGTGCCGCCGAACGCGGCGGTGTACGCGCCGTCGTCCAGGAGTCGGTCGATCCGGCTCGCGTCCACGTCGGCCGGCGGCGCCGCCAGGACCAGTTGGCGGACCACACCGAGCGGGAAGTCCTGTTCCATCGGGGTGCCGACGGCGCGCAGGAAGAGCGCGTCGTCGGACGCGGGCCGATCACCGAACGCGTGCAGGAGCGCGGTCTTGCCGACCGCCACGGGCCCGCAGACGGTGATCACACCGCCGACGCCGGTCGCGCAGCGGGCCCGGGCGGTATCCAGTCGGCTGAGTTCCTCGGTTCGACCCACGAAAAACACGTGCCACTCCCCCGGCGGAAATCTCTGCGTTTCCGCATGTTGAATTCGCTATTGACGCTGAATTAATATTTCCGCACGCCCGTACCACGCCCGGGCCGAAACGAGGCAGGATATCCATGCCTCGAACGACTGCGGCACGCGTGATTTCGGAGTCCGGGGTGCCGGAGCCGTCGGGCACGTCGATGGGCCCGAGGGGACCAGGGAAACGGAGAGGGATCGACCCGGTCCTGGTCGGATGTACGGGTACTCGGATGTACGGGTACGACATCCGCCCGCCACCTGCCGGGCGGCGCGGGCATCAACCCGACGAACGATCCCTGCGACGAAGGACTCGACGACACAGCCCGCTGGACATGCGCGCGAGGTCGACGTCGAGGCGGGACACCAGGGCGAGTCGCGAAGCGCTCGCACCACGGGTCCCCTGCACGGCCATCTCCGAAGAAGAAGTAGTAAAGCTCCGAGTCGGTGATCCGGACTTTCGCTTCATAGCTGAACGGCAGTCTAGAAATCCGCCCGCGTCGCGTCAACACGAAGGCATCGCGAAAGAAAGCCGACACACGGACACGCCGTTCGCCCCCTTATGACCCGGGCGAGACGCACAAATGGAGCACCGCCGGACAAGTCACGCCGGGCTCTCGATCGCACCCGTTTCCGTCCCCGCACCCGCAAGGGTCGGTAGGGGTCCGTTAGGGGTGCTGGGGGTCGCGGCGGCGCCACTAGCGTCCTGGTGTGCCGGCGGCGGTCGCTCCGCCCTGCGCCTCTTCGCACGATCCCCCGACTCTCGACAGGACTCGACCATGCGCGTATTCCGACCACGTCTACCCGGAATCGTCGGTGCGGCACTCGCCGCCGCGTTGGTCCTGTCCGCCTGTACCGCGAACACCAGGACCGACAAGGCGGCGGCGGAGCCGGCCGCGGGTCCGCCGGTCAAGGGCGGATCCGCGACGGTGGCGATCAACACCGAGCCGACCTGCTTCGACATCCACGTCAGCCCCCAGGACATCACCGCCTCGATCCAGCGCAATGTCTTCGACTCGCTGGTCTCCGAAGACGAGCAGGGCAACTTCCAGCCCTGGTTGGCCACTTCCTGGGAGGTCGCGCCGGACCTGACCAGCTACACGTTCAAGCTGCGCACCGACGTGAAGTTCACCGACGGCACCGCGTTCGACGCGAACGCGGTCAAGGTCAACTTCGACCGCATCGCGGCCAAGACCACCAAGTCGCAGTACGCGGCAAGCCTGCTCGGCCCCTACACCGGCGCCGAGGTGCTCGACCCGGCGACCGTCAAGGTCACCTTCAACAAGCCGTTCGCACCCTTCCTCCAGGCCGCGAGCACCGCCTACCTCGGCTTCTACTCGCCACAGGCGTTGACCGCGGCGGGCGACAAACTGTGCGCGGGCGGAGCCCAGTTGGTGGGCACCGGCCCGTTCAAGTTCGCCGCGCACACCAAGGCCCAGAGCCTGACGCTGGAGAACAACCCGGCGTACAACTGGGCGCCGGCCGGATCCAAGCACCAGGGCCCCGCCTACCTGGACAAGCTCACCTTCCGCTTCCTGCCCGAGGACTCGGTCCGGGTGGGCGCCTTCGCCGGCGGTCAGGTGGACATCGCCGGTTCGATCCCGCCGATCAACGTCAAGAGCCTGGAGGCGCGTGCGGACGTGCGCGTACTGCGGCACGACTTCGCGGGCGCGGTGTACAGCCTGTTCCTGAACACCACGCGGGCACCGTTCGACGACGAGCGGGTGCGCAAGGCGGTGCAGCGCGGGATCAACATCGGACCGAACATCCAATCGATCTACTTCGACCAGTACCGGCGCGCGTGGGGCCCGCTGGGACCGGCCACGCCGGCCTACGACAAGTCGTTGGAGAACACCTGGCCCTACGACCCGGCGCTCGCGGGCCGACTGCTGGACGAGGCCGGGTGGAGCGCGCGCGACGGGGACGGCTATCGCACCCGGGACGGCAAGCGGTTGACCGTGCAGTGGCCGACCGCGCCCGCCGCCGTGCGTGAGCAGCGCGACATCCTGGCCCAGGCCGTGCAGTCGGACCTGAAGAAGATCGGTGTGGAGGTCCAGCGCCCGGCCCTGGACCTGGGCGCGTTCACCACGAACGCGTACGCGGGCAAGTACGACCTGCTCGACATGAGTTGGGCCCGGTTCGAACCGGACGTGCTGCGGCTGTACTTCAACTCGGCGAACCTGCCCAGCACCGGCGGACAGAACGCGGCCTGGCTGAGCAACCCGCAGATCGACGAATGGACCAACGCCGCGGCGGCCACCCTGGATCGGCCCACCCGCGACCAGCTCTACGCCAAGACCCAGGGCTGGGTGATCGAACACGCCGCGGTGGTCCCGCTCTACTCGGCCACCACCCTGTTCGCGACCGGCAAGCAGATCAACGGGCTGCGGTTGGACCCGAACGCGTGGCCGCTGTTCCACGACGTGTGGACCTCACGGCGATGACCTCCGCCGCGGCCTCGGCCGCCCCCACCGCCCGCCTGCCGCGCGTGTTGCGCGCGGTCGGCGGGCGCCTGGTGGCGATCGCGACGGTCCTGCTCGGCGCCGCGACGCTGGCTTTCGCCGGGCTCAAGCTGCTGCCGGGCGATCCGGTGGCCACGCTGCTGGGACCGCAGACCACCGCGTCCCCGGCCGTACGCGCGCAGATCCGCGCCGACTACGGCTTCGACGACCCGCTGGCCAGCCAATACCTGCACTATCTGCGGGAGTTGCTGCACGGCCGACTGGGCGAGTCCTATCAGCTCCAGCAGCCGGTGTCCGCGCTGATCGGCGAGCAGTTCGGCTCGACCTTCGAACTGGCGCTGTCCGCGCTCGTGTTGGCCGTGGTGATCGCCGTGGTGTCGGCGCTGGCCACCGCCGGGCGGCGGTCCGCGCTGCGGTCGGCCTTGGGCGCGTGGGAGTTGGTCGCGGTGTCCACACCCTCGTTCTGGCTGGGCATCGTGCTGCTGACGGTGTTCTCGTTCCGGTTGCAGTGGTTTCCGGTGGCCGGCACCGAGGGCGTGCAGACGCTGGTGCTGCCCGCCGTGACGCTCGCCCTGCCGATCGCGGGGGTGCTCGCGCAGGTGCTCCGGGAGAGCCTGGACAAGGCACTGGGCGAGCCGTTTGTGGTCACCGCGCGGGCGCGCGGGCTGAGCGCGACCGCGGTCCGGGTCCGGCACGCCTTCCGGCACGCGGCGATTCCGCTGCTGACCCTGTCCGGCTGGCTGATCGGAACCCTGCTCGGCGGCACGGTGCTGGTCGAGAAGGTCTTCGCCCGACCCGGGATCGGCGCGCTGACCCTGCAATCGGTGAACACCAAGGACATGCCGGTGGTGATGGGCGTCGTGCTGCTCGCCGCCCTGGTGTTCGTGCTGATCTCGCAACTCACCGACGTGCTCTACGCCGTCATCGACCCACGGCTGCGGAAGGGCTGAGCGGATGAGCCAGACACTGGCGGCCGGCAAACGGCGGGTGCGGATCCGGCGCGGCGACACACCGCGGCCGAGCGTCGTGGTCGCGCTCGCCGTTCTGCTCCTGTTCGCGCTGATCGGCCTCGCGCCCGGGCTGTTCACCGGCACCTCGCCGATCGAAACCGATCCGCTCGCCGCCCTCGAGGGACCGAGCGCGGAGCACTGGTTCGGCACCGACCAACTCGGTCGCGACGTGTTCGCCCGGGTCCTGCACGGCGCCCGCCCCTCCCTCCTGCTGGGCCTGGGGGCCACCGTGTTCGCACTGGTCGGCGGGACCGTCTGGGGGCTGCTCTCGGCGCTGGGCGGGCGGGCCGCCGACCAGGTGGGCATGCGCCTGGCCGACATCATGTTGTCGCTACCCGAACTGCTGCTCGCGCTGTTCGTGGTCACCCTGCTCGGCCGGGGCACCGTGGACGTGATGGTCGCGGTGGCGATCGCGGCGATGCCCGGTTACGCGCGTCTGGTGCGCGCCGAGGCCCTGGTGGTGCGCCGCTCGGGCTACGTCGAGGCGGCGGCGGGCCTGGGCCTGCGTCGACCGGTGCTGATCGTGCGGCACGTGTTGCCCAACGCGATCGGGCCGCTCCTGGTGCTGGGCACGGTCGGCTTCGGCACGTCGCTGATCTACGCCTCCGGGCTCAGCTTCCTGGGCCTGGGCGCTCAGCCGCCCTCGCCCGAGTGGGGCGCGATGCTGTCCGAGGGGCGCGGCTTCCTGGAGACCGCGTGGTGGATCGGGGTGTTCCCCGGCGCGGCGGTCACCTGCGCGGTGATCGCGGTGAACGTGGCCGGCCGGCATGCCCATACCCGATTCGCCGGAGGGATTCCCCGATGACCACCACCCCCGCGACCGATCCGCTGCTCGTCGTGGACGGACTCGACGTCGCCTTCCCCGGCCGTGAACCCGTGGTGCGCGACGTGTCGTTCACCCTGGCACGGGGAGAATGCCTGGCCGTGGTCGGCGAATCCGGGTCCGGCAAGAGCGTCACCGCGCGCACTCTGGTCGGGCTCACCGGCGGCGGCGCCCGGGTGAGCGCCCGTCGCCTCGACTTCGCCGGCACCGACCTGAGCCGACTGTCCGAGTCGCGCTGGCGAACGATCCGGGGCCGCCGGATCGGCCTGGTCCTCCAGGACGCGCTGGTCTCGCTCGACCCGCTTCGCACGGTCGGCGCGGAGGTCGCCGAGACGCTGCGTACCCACGCCGTGGTGCCCCGCGATCGGATCGGCGCCCGGACGCTCGAACTCCTGGGCGACGTCGGCATCCCGGACCCCGCCCGCCGAGCCCGGCAGTACCCGCACCAGCTCTCCGGCGGGCTGCGCCAGCGCGGCCTGATCGCCTCCGCGCTGGCCGGCGGCCCCGAACTGCTCCTCGCGGACGAGCCGACCACCGCGCTCGACGTCACGGTGCAGGCCCAGGTGCTCGGCCTGCTGGGCCGGCTCAAGGAACAGGGCACGGCCGTACTGCTGATCAGCCACGACCTGGCCGCGGTGGCCCGGATGGCCGACCGCATCGCGGTGATGTACGCGGGCGAGATCGTCGAACAGGGGCCGGCCGAACGGGTCTTGTCCGAGCCCGAGCACTCCTACACCCGGGCGCTGCTCGCGGCGGTGCCGTCGGTGCACGCGAAGGGAACCCGCCTGTCCGCGCCGGTGGGTTCGGCCCGGGTGGCGGTACCGGCCGCGCCGCCCGTGGGCGAGGTGTTGTTGGAGGTGGCCGGGATCGGCAAACGCTTCCGCGGGCCGGACGGGACCCGGCACGACGCGGTCCGGGACGTGTCGTTCGAGCTGCGGGCGGGCGAAACGCTCGGCGTGGTGGGCGAGTCCGGATCCGGCAAGACCACGGCCGCGCGGATCGTGCTGGGCTGGGAACGGCCCGACACGGGATCCGTGCGCTTTCGCGACGCGCCGTGGAGCGAGCTTCCCGAGTCCGCGCGGCGTGCCTCGCGCGGTCGGATCCAGGCGGTACAGCAGGACCCCCTCGGCTCGTTCGACCCCCGCTACCCGGTCGCCCGGATCCTCGGCGAGGCGGTCGCCGCCGCGGGGCTCCCGGGCGGCCGGCTGCGGCCCACCCGCGCCGCGCATCGCGCCCGGGTGGCCGAACTCCTCGAACTGGTCGGCCTGTCCACGGACCTGTTGGATCGCAGGCCACGCGACATGTCCGGCGGTCAACGCCAACGTGTGGCCATCGCACGGGCGTTGGCGCCCTCACCGGACCTGATCGTGTGCGATGAGCCGGTGTCCGCGCTGGACGTGTCCATCCAGGCCCAGATTCTCGACCTGCTCGCCGATCTACGTGCCGAGTTGGGCCTGGCGCTGCTGTTCATCTCGCACGACCTGGGGGTGATCCGGCACGTCAGCGATCGCATCCTGGTGATGAAGGACGGACGGGTGGTGGAAAGCGGCGACGCCGAGCGGGTGTTCACCCGGCCGCAGGCGCCCTACACGCGCGAGTTGCTCGCGGCCGTACCGCGCCCGGTGGCGGCGGCCGACGACAACCCGCTCCCCGCACCGAGGCATCCGGCGGAGCGCGACGGTCGGGTGCTCAGCGCCGGGGGCGCGTCGTGACCGGGGCGGCGCCCGCGCGCGGCCCGAACGCGCGCAGGAACGTGGTCACCCCGGCGGTGACCGCGCGGTCCAGGGCCGCGTCGTCCACCGGCCGGGTGCCCAACGCGGTGAGTGTGGGCAGGTCCCCGGAGATCAGCGCCAGGAACTGGTTCGCGGCGGTGACCGGGTCGTCGATGTCCAGGTGTCCGCCGTGCGCGAGCCGGGCGAGTCGGCCCGCCAACGCGTCGATGATCCGTACCGTGCCGCCCTCGCGGATGGTGTCGTACAGGTCCGGGAAGCGCGCGGCCTCGGCGTACACCAGCCGCTGCAGCGCCCAGCCCTTCTCGCCGGCCTGACACTGCACGACGCGATGGGCGATGGCGGTCAGCCGCGGATGCAGGTCCTCGGCGTCGGTGGGAAACGCCTCCAAGGCGGCCAGGATCCGGCCGCTGGACTCGATCGCGGCCTCCACCACGACGGTGCGGAAGAGGTTCTCCTTGCCGCCGAGGTGGTTGTAGATGGTCGGCTTGGACACGCCCGCCTCGGCCGCGATCGCGTCGATCCCGGCCAGCGTGTAGCCCTCACGGGTGAACACCGCCTCGGCGGCGGCCAGGATCGCCCGGCGCTTGTCGATCCGCCCGCGCGTGGTGGCGTGCGCGGCAGGCGGCACCGGTTCGGCCGCCTCGGTCGGCGCCGTTTCCGCGCTCGCGCGGGCCGCCCCGCCGGCCCGCGTCGCCGTACCGCCGGTCGTTCGCGTCGTCGACCTCTTCGTTCCCTCGACCATGTTGCGACGTTACCAGACGTGCTGTTACTTTTTACTCGCGAGTTTAGTTAACTGATCTCATCGGTAACTTGGAGGCGTTCATGGCCACCGCACCCCCCGACCCCGAGACCAAGATCGACGGGCCACTCCTGCGCCTGATGCTGGTGATGCTGCTCGGCGGCGTGATGGGCATCCTGGACACCACGATCGTCAACGTCGGCATCGAGACCCTCGGCGACCGCTTCGACGCACCACTCAAGACCATCGAATGGGTGGCCACCGGCTACCTGTTGGCCCTCGCCGCGACCGTGCCACTGGCCGGCTGGGCGGCCGCCCGCTACGGCGGCAAGACCGTATGGCTGACCGGGCTGACCGTCTTCCTCGCCGGTTCGGCGCTGTCCGCGATCGCCTGGAACGCGGAGAGCCTGATCGCCTTCCGGGTGCTCCAGGGCATCGGCGTCGGCGCACTGGAGCCGACCCTGCTGACCATGCTCGCCCTGGCCGCCGGCCCCAAGCGGGCCGGAAAGATGATCGGCATCGTCGGCGCCGTGGTCACCCTGGGCCCGATCCTGGGACCGGTTCTCGGCGGCGTACTGCTCGAACACGCCAACTGGCGCTGGATGTTCATCATCAACCTGCCGATCGGTGTGCTCGCGCTGGCACTGGCCTATCGGCAGATCCCGGCCGATCCGCCGCGCGAGGGCGAGCCGCCGCCATTGGACGCGCGCGGCATCGCACTGCTGTGCCCGGGGTTCGCGGCGGTCGTGTACGGCCTCTCCCAGGCCGCCGGCGACAGCGGCTTCGGCGCGCCGCAGGTGATCGCGGCACTGATCGCGGGCGCGGCCCTGATCGTCGGCTACGTACTGCACGCGCTGCGCGCGGAGCACCCGCTGATCGACGTCCGGCTGTTCCGGATCCGCGGCTTCGCGGGCGGCATCGGCGCGGTGTTCCTGACCGGGATCCTGTTGTTCTCCCTGCTGTTCCTGATCCCGCTGTACTACCAGGTCGCGCGCGACCGGGGCGTGATGGCGGCGGGCCTGCTGCTGGTACCGCAGGGAGTCGGCGTGTGGATCGGCATGCCGATCGCGGGGCAACTCTTCGACAGGATCGGTGCCCGCGCGCTGATCCCGTTCGGCGGCGTACTGGCCGCGCTGGGCATCCTGGGCTTCAGTACCGCCGACGCCGGTACCAACACCGCGATCCTGGTGGGCTATTCGCTGGTGACCGGTGCGGGCCTCGGCTTCGTCGGCGCGCCCGCGATGTCCTCCGTGTTCGGCTCGGTGGCCCCGGAATCGGTGCCCAGCGCGACGGCGGCCGTCTACCTCAGCAACCAGATCGGCGGCACGCTCGGCATCGCGATCGCCGCGCTGGTCCTGCAGAACCGCACCGAGAGCCACGCCGTGGTGCCCGCGTTCCAGGGCACCTTCGGCTATTTGATCGCGATCGCGCTGGTCGTCGGGGCGGTCGGGCTGGTGTTGCGGCGCGCGACGGCCGGAGCTTCGGGCGGGGACGTGGACGGGGCTTCGGACGAGACTTCGACCGGGGACGCGAAGGCGGTGGCCGAGACGGAGGCGGGTTCGAAGGACGGCGTGGCTGCGGCCGGACCGGCGCGGCTGGAGGTCTGACGCCCGGCGTGGTCCCGGTCCGTGCCCCGTCTCGGCGGCGCGCGGACCGGGGCCGCCGGGTCTCGGCGGCTCGACGTCTCCTCCCGCGTTCGAAAATTCCGCGCACGAGGCGTGAGGATGCGCCGGTCGCGGTGTCCCAAGGAGGCAGGATCCGGCGGGGAGCCGGGCCACCTCGGGGGGATACACATGGGGGACACCGATCGCGACGGCGAACGACCGGACGGTTTGGTTCCGGTTGATCTACGCAAGGACCTTTCGCTCGCGCGACAAGCACCCGAAGCTGCGTCCGCGGCTGCGTCGGCGACCGCGACCAAGACCGCGCCCGCGCCCGCACCGAAACCGACCGGTTCCCTCGCAGAGCCGACCGGCCTGATCTACGACCTGATCCGCTGGCCGATCCGGATCGTCGCGGTGCTCGTGCTGTTGCCGACCCGGCTGGCGTGGGAACTGCTCAAGGTCGTCGGCCGAGGCGCCCGGAACCGGGTCCTGTACCCGGCCGGCCGGTTTCTGGCGGCGCTCGGGCGCGCCGCCAAGGCGGGAGTTCGGAACTGGTTCCTGATCCCGATGGTGCGGGCGATCGTGGCCATCGGGCGCGGGCTCCATACCTGGGTGTGGGGCCTGATCGTGGTCCCGCTCGCGAAAGGCGTGCGGGCCGGTGTGTTCGCGGTGGGTCGCGGGCTGCGGTGGCTGGCCGTCGACCTGCTGTGGCGCGGGCTGCGGCTGTTCGTTCGGTACGCGATGGTGGTGCCGCTGCGCTGGGCCCGGACCGCACTGCTGCGTCCGCTGGGTTCCGGGCTGGTCGCGCTGATCCGGTTGCTGATCCGCGCCCTCCGCCTGCTCGGCGCCGCGATCGGCCGCGCCGGGTACGTGCTTCTCGTGTTGCCCGCCCGGTGGGGTTGGCGCGCCGGCCGGGTGGCCGGTCGCGGCCTCGGGCGGTGGTTGCACTACCTCCTGATCGTGCCGCTGAAGTGGCTGTCGCGCGGCGTGTTGGCCGGCGCGCGATTCGGCCGACGTGGTCTGGTCGTGCTCGGGCGGGGTGTCGGCTTCCTGCTCCGGCACGTCGTGCTGACGCCGGCCGGGTGGGTGTGGCGCGGACTGCTCGCCGGAGCCGACCTGGTCGGGCGTGGCCTGGTCCTGAGCGCCCGGTTCGTCGGACGCGTGTCGTACCTCGGCCTCGTCGTCCCGATCCGCTGGGCCGGCCGAGGCACGCTGCGCGGGCTGCGGCTCGTCGGGCGCGGGATCGCGGCCGTCGGGCGCGGCATCGGGATCGTCTTCGAGGTGGTCGTCGCACGATCGGTGGTCTGGGCCTGGCGCCGGGTCGTCCGCCTCGTCCGCGCCCTCGGCCGGGTGTTGTACGTCCTGGTCGTGCCGCCGGCGCGCTGGGCCGGCCGCGGGACCCTGGTGCTCGCCCGGATGATCGGCCGCGCGCTGCGCTTCCTGATCGTGCTGCCCGTGCGCTGGGCCGGCCGGGAGACGGTGCTGCTTGCCCGGGCGGCCGGCCGAGGACTGCGCTTCGCGGCGGTGCGACCGGCGTTGTGGATCGGACGGCGGACGGCGCTCCTGGTCGGCGCGAGCGCTCGGGCGGTGCGCGTCCTGATCGGGCGACCACTGGTGTGGGCGAGGACGGCGGTGGTGGCCCCCACCACTCGCGCGATCGCCGACGGTTGGCGCGCGACGCTCGGCCCGATCGGCGCGATCTCGCGCACCGTCTGGGCCCAATCCCGGCAGGCCGGCCGCGACGTACGCCGCGCGCTGTCGTTCGCCGGGAAGTCGTCCGGGAAGTCGTCCGCCGAATCACCGGGCAAGTCGCCGTCGCCGGGGAAGTCGCCGTCGCCGGGGAAGTCGCCGTCGCCGGGGAAGTCGTCCGGCGAGTAGGCGGGCAGAGCCGACCCGCGTCAAACCGTGCCATTCCTCCCGAAGCCACCCTCTCTCCGCCCCAACCATGGGATGTCCATTGCCCGCCACGGCTTCTGGAACGGGTCCGAATCTCGTTGAATGTCGTCGTGGATACGAATGTGGCGACTATTCGGCGTGTGACGACGGTGGCGGACGTGATCGCGGCCGGGGACCTCTTCGACGACCCGGTACGCCCGGACTGGGCGGCCCGCTTCCTGGCCGAGGCGGGGCATCACATCCTGCTGGCCTACGTGGGCGCCACCCCGGTCGGGATGGTCACCGGTGTCGAGACGACGCACCCGGACAAGGGCACCGAGATGTTCCTGTACGAACTGGCCGTCGCCGACGACCACCAGCGCCACGGCATCGGCCGCGCGCTCACCGAGGCCCTGGCCGAGTTGGCCCGCAAACGCGGCTGCTACGGCATGTGGGTGCTCACCGACCGCGACAACGAGGCCGCCGTCGCGACCTACCGCTCCGCCGCCGCCGACACCGAGTCCGACCACGTCATGTTCGCCTGGACGTTCGAGGACTGAACCCGCGCGGATCACCCGTGTCGGGCCGGCGGAATCGGGCACAGGTATCCGCGAGCCCGGTCGGCGAACTCCGGTCCGGGACCTGTCGACCATCCGCCCCCGAGGATCCCTCGCCCACCCGGATCGAGGCCCTCGCGACGCCCCGAGGAAGCAGGTGCGTGCCATGGCAGAAGTCGTGCGTGAGGTCGAGCGCAAGTATGTCGCGCCGGACGGGGTGGGCGTGCCGGACTTCGCCGGGATGCCGGACGGGGTGCGGGTCGAGGTCGGCGAGACCGTCGAGCTGGACGCGATGTACTTCGACACGCCCGGCCTGGCGCTGGCCGCGCGCGGGATCACGCTGCGGCGGCGGACCGGCGGCGCCGATGCCGGGTGGCACCTGAAGTTGCCCGCCGGAGTGGACACGCGGGACGAGGTACGGGTACCGCTCGGCGCCTCCGAGCGGGTGCTGCCGGCCGAACTCGCGGTGCGCATCCGGGCGTACACGCGCGGGACCGAGCCGGTGCCGGTGGTGCGGTTGCGGACCGTGCGCGAGGTGCGCGTCGCCCGCGCGGGCGGGCCCACGCTGGCCGAGATCGCGCGCGACGCGGTCACCGCCGACGTACTCGTCGGGCCGAGCCCCGGCAGCACGTCCTGGTCCGAGGTCGAGGTCGAACTGGTGGACGGCGAACCCGCGTTGTTGGACGCGCTGGACCGGCGACTGGCCAAGGGCGGTTGGCGCCGCGCGGCGGCCCCCTCCAAGCTCGGGCACGCGCTGGCCGAGGCGGGCCTGCGGCCGGAACGCCGGGTCGCGAAGCCGCGCGCGGACAGCGCCGGCGCGGTGGCGCTGGACTACGTACGGGAACAGGTCGACACGCTGCTCGCGTACGACCCCCGGGTCCGCCTCGACGAGCCGGATTCGGTGCACAAGATGCGGGTCGCCACGCGGCGGCTGCGCAGCGCCTTCCGGGTCTTCTCGCGGGTGCTGGACGAGCGGGTGACCGGGATCCTGGGCGCGGAACTCAAATGGCTCGCGGCGGAGTTGGGTCGGGTTCGGGATCAGGAGGTGCTCGCCGAGCGACTGCGCGAGCGGATCGCCGCGCTGCCCGCCGAGGCGGTGCTCGGTCCGGTCGAGGCCCGCTTGACCGCCTGGGACACGCGCGGGCGTACCGAGGCCCGGGTTCGCGTCCTCGCCGAACTCGACGGCGCCCGCTACTTCGCCCTGCTGGACGCCCTGGACGCCCTGATCGCGAGGCCACCGTTCACCGTGAAGGCGGGCCAACCGGCACGCCGCCCGGTCGCGGCGGCCCTGCTCCGAAGCGATCGGCGGATCTCCCGGCGTGCCCGGGTCGCGCTGCGCTCGCCCACCGGCCGGGCCCGCGACACCGCACTGCACGAGGTGCGCAAGGCCGCGAAACGGGTCCGCTACGCCGGCGAGGCCACCCGCCCGGCACTGGGCAAGCCCGCCAAGCGGCTCACCAAGCGGGCCAAGGGATTGCAGAGCCTGCTCGGCACGCACCAGGACAGTGTGCAGACCCGCAAGGCGCTGCGCCGGCTGGCCATCGCGGCACACGGCGCGGGAGAGAGCTCCTTCACGTGGGGCCTGCTGTACGGCCAGGAGATCGCCCTGGCCCAGCGGGTCGAGGCCGAGTTCCCGGCCCACTGGGCCGACTTCGCCCGCCCGCGGCTGCGCCGGGGTCTGTAGCCCGCTCCCCACCCCCGTTGCCCGTGTCCTCCCCGCTTCCCGTGTCCTCCCCGCTTCCCGTGTCCTCTCGCTTCTCCGCTCTCCCCGCTTTCGGATCCAGGGGTGGGCATGGACAACCGATCAAAACGAGCTCGTCATGGCCTTCGCCCTGGTCCCGCCCAGCACCGCGATCTCCTCCGACCGCCGCCTGGTCGCCTTCCGCGCCAAGGACTCCTCCCGGTCCGCTGCCCCGATCGTGACGACCCCGGCCTGACCGTCACCGTCATCGCGTGGTGTGACGAGGAATGAGGCGGTGCCCCCCACTCGGGGCACCGCCTCATTCCTCGGCCCTACCGAGTGCCGCTAGTGCACCCAGAGCGACCAGAGGGTGCCGCCGTTGTTGAGACAGAGGTACACCGGGCCGTGGGCCGGTGCGGCCGCGCGGCCGGCCGCGTCGCAGGAGGCCTGCGACGGGTAGTAGCCGTAGAAGATGAAGCTGCCGCCCGGGGCCGGGTCCGCCATCGCGGGCTGCGCGGCAGCCCCCACGCCCAACAACGCCGCAGCCAACGCGACACCCGCCATAGCCTTGCGCATGTGCTCGACTCCAATTCTCGCCCCGAGGGCAACTCGGTTCGCTGGAACGGTATTTGGTCCCTGCTGCGCTGCCGGCGCGCACGCGGAAAACGCTAGCCGGTGCCTTCACCTCGAGCAATAGGTCTATACCAATTGAATCGATCCACACGTTACTCACACATTCGCCGGACGCTTTCGCGGCCATCCGGCGCCGAAGCACCGCGCCGGATACCGCCCACGGCCCACGATGCCGCCGGAATGGTTCGCCCGTCGCGGCGGTTGACCGAGGGAAGACCGCAGCACCGAGTTCCGCGGAGGAGATTCGCATGCCGATACCCGCACAGGGCCACCTCGTGACGACCGTGCACAGTACGCAGACGGTGACCGTCGAGATCGACGGCGAGGTGGTCGCACGATCCACCCGTCCGGTGGTGCTCTACGAGACCGGACTGCCGATCCGGTACTACCTCCCGCCGGACGACGTCGAGTTGACCCGCTTCAAGCCCACCGACACGCACACCACGTGTCCGTTCAAGGGCGAGGCCTCGTATTGGACCTACCTGGGCAACGGCGACACCGGCCCGCGCGCGGACGTGGCCTGGGCCTACCCCGAGCCGATCGACTCGGTCCCCGACATCGCCGGCCGGCTGTGCTTCTACGACACGGTGGCCACGGTCACGGTGGAGGGGGAACCGCCGGCACCGCCGGCGCCGTCGGCCTGACCCGCGATGCCGGACGCGCGGGGCCGGCCGCCGGATCGGCCCGCCCCGCGCCCGGATTCAGCAGCTCAGGTTGTTCCCGGGCGTGGTTCCCAGGATCGACACGAACGACTGGTAGCTGTTGATCCGGCTCTGTACCTGCGCCGGGTTGCCGCCGTTGCATTCCAACGCGCCGTTGATGCTGCGGATGGTCTCGCCGAAGCCCGCCCCGTTGACCATCGCGTTGTGCGGGGTCATCGTGCCGGGGCCGTTCTGGGTGTTCCAGTACCAGAGGCCGGTCTTCCAGGCCACGGCCGGATCGTTCTGGACCAGGTAGGGGTTGTTCAGCAGGTTGATGCCCAGGGCGTCACCCGCCGCCTTGTAGTTGAAGTTCCAGCTCAACTGGATCGGACCGCGCCCGTAGTAGGCGGCCTGACCGGCCGGGCAGCCGTACGGCTGGTTGGCGTCGCAGTAGTGCGGGTAGTTCGCGGTGTTCTGCTCGACGATGTGGACCAGGCCACCCGTCTCGTGGTTGACGTTGGCCAGGAAGGCCGCCGCCTCCTGCTTCTTGACCGTGTCGCTGCCGGTCTTGGCGAAGCCCGGGTAGGCGCTCAGCGCGGCGGTCAGGCCGGCGTACGTGTAGAACGGGTTCCGGTTCGGGAACATCTGGTTGAACTGCGCCTCGCTCACCACGAAGTCGCCCGGATTGCCGCCGTTGCCGCCCGTGCTGCCACCGGTGGTCGTACCGCCGGTGGTGGATCCGTTGCAGGTGAACGGCTCCCAGAACCAGGTGCTGATCACCGGGTCGTAGCCGGGGTTCGCGTTCTTCGCCCGGTAGAGGTTGCCGTTCGTGTAGCGCACGATGGCGCCGACCGCGTAGTTCGTGCCCGCCGCCCAGTTCGGGTACGTACAGGTGCCGCCCCCGCCGGTCGACCCACCCGTCGAGCCGCCGGTGGTCGGGTCGCCACCGCCGCCGCACGAACCCTGGTCCGCCCAGACGTCCGTCGTTCCGGGCACCTCACCCTGGGTCCACCACTTGGCGCCCCAGTTGTGGCCGTTGTACGAGGCGGTCGCACCGCCCGTGTAGACGGCCGACGAACTCCATCCGGTCGCGCAACCGGCCGCGGAGGCGGTCGAGGCGAACGGCAGGGCCGCTGCCAACGCCCCCACCACCGCGATGGCCAACAGGAATGCCACGATCCGTTTTCTCGCCATGGAAGCCCACTCCCTCGCGCGGGGGACACCGCGCTTGATCGACGGGAAGTACCATTACGCGTACGTCAACTGTCGTACCTGGACCGGCGCTTGCCTCGATTGAGGCCCCTGGACGAGATGTTGCGGGGCTCACTCAATACGAATGGTCTATACCAGTCAAGGTCTGCGCGGCATTCGTCTCACGCTCTGGGCGCCGTCCATGCGCCGGCGAAGACGACGGGAGCCGGCCCCGCCCCTCGGCGAAACCGGCTCCCGTCGTCGCCCATCGGGCTACTTCGCCGCGTTGACCAGGTCCAGCGCGATGTCGACGATCATGTCCTCCTGGCCGCCGACCATGCCGCGCCGACCGACCTCGACCAGGATGTCCCGGGTATCCAGGCCGTAGCGGTCGGCCGCGTCCTCCGCGTGCCGCAGGAAGCTGCTGTACACGCCCGCATAGCCGAGGGTGAGGGTCTCCCGGTCGACCTGGACCGGCCGGTCCTGCAGCGGGCGGACGATGTCGTCGGCCGCGTCCATGAGCCGGAACACCGCACAGCCGTGCCGCCACCCCATCAGATCGGCGACCGCGACGAACGCCTCCAACGGGCAGTTGCCCGCACCCGCGCCCATGCCGGCCAGCGAGGCGTCCACCCGACGCACGCCGTGCTCCACCGCGACCACCGAATTGGCGACGCCCAGACCGAGGTTGTGGTGCGCGTGGATGCCGATCTCGGTCTCCGGCGCCAACACCTCGCGGTACGCCCGCACCCGCTCGCGCACGCCGTCCATGGTGAGCCGGCCACCGGAGTCGGTGACGTACACGCACTGCGCGCCGTAGGACTCCATCAGCTTGGCCTGGCGCGCCAGTTCGTCCGCGGGCGCGAGGTGACTCATCATCAGGAAGCCCGCGACGTCCATGCCCAGCTCGCGGGCCGCCGCGATGTGCTGGGCGGAGATGTCCGCCTCGGTGCAGTGCGTGGCCACCCGGACCGAGCGAACTCCCAGGTCGTGGGCCCGGCGCAGTTCGGCCAGCGTACCGATGCCCGGCAGCAGCAGGGTGGTCAGCTTGGCCCGGGTGACCACCTCGGCCGCCGCCGCGATCCACTCGTCGTCGGAGTGCGCGCCCGGCCCGTAGTTGACGCTCGACCCGGCCAGCCCGTCGCCGTGCGCGACCTCGATCGCGTCCACACCGGCCGCGTCCAGCGCGGCGGCGATCTCCCGGACCTGGTCGGTGGTGTACCGGTGCCGGATGGCGTGCATGCCGTCCCGCAGGGTCACGTCCTGGACGTAGATCTCGTGCGTCATCGGGTGGCCGACCTCTCTGCCGCGCGCAGCGCGGCGGACGTCATGATGTCCAGGTTCCCGGCGTAGGCCGGCAGGTAGTGCGCCGCGCCCTCGACTTCGAGGAAGACCGAGACCAACTTGCCGCTGCCGCCCGCCAGTCGGGCGAGCGGATCGTTCGCCGTGATCGGGCGGAACTGCACGTCCTGCTTGAGCCGGTAGCCCGGGACGTAGGAGGCGACCTCGGCGACCATGGTCAGGATCGACGCGGTCACCGCCGCCTCGTCGGCGTCCGCGCCGATCACGCAGTACACCGTGTCGCGCATGATCATCGGTGGTTCGGCCGGGTTCAGCACGATGATCGCCTTGCCCTCGGCCGCGCCGCCGACCTGTTCCAGGGCACGCGACGTGGTCTCGGTGAACTCGTCGATGTTGGCGCGAGTGCCGGGACCGGCCGAACGCGAGGAGATGGACGCGACGATCTCCGCGTAGGCCACCGGCGCGGTTCTGGACACCGCGGCGACGATCGGCACGGTGGCCTGGCCGCCGCAGGTGACCATGTTCAGGTTGGCCGCGTCCGGATGCTCGTCCAGGTTGACCGCCGGGATCACGTACGGGCCGAGCGCGGCCGGCGTCAGGTCGATCAGCCGCTTCCCGTACGGCGCGAGCACCTTGGCGTTGTGCCGGTGCGCACCCGCCGAGGTCGCGTCGAACACGATTTCGATGTCCGCGAAGTCGGGCATGGCGAGCAGGCCCTCGACGCCCTCGTGCGTGGTCGGTACGCCGAATCGGGCCGCCCGGGCCAGGCCGTCCGACGCGGGGTCGATGCCCACCATCGCGGCGAGTTCGAGCGTGCTCGACACCCGCAGAATCTTGATCATCAGGTCGGTGCCGATATTGCCCGACCCGATGATGGCGACCTTGGTCCGGTCGGTCATCGCTTGAGTCCCTTCGTGGGTTCCGCCAACTGTCGCGGCGCGTACCGCTCGCCCGTGCCGGGTCGCTCACCGAGTCCGAAGAAGCGCGCCGCGTTGCCGCCGAGGATCATCCGCCTTTGCTCCGCGGTCAGTTCGGGGCAGGCCCGGATCACGCCGCCGGGGTCCGACTCGCCCAGCGGGAACGGGAAATCGGTGCCGAGCATGACCCGATCCGGCCCCATCACCTCGACCAGCAACCGCAACGCGCGCGGGTCGAACACGGCCGAGTCGACGTGGAAGCGCCGTACGTACTCGGACGGCGGCCTGGGCGAATCGGCCCGGACCAGATCCCGGTTGTGCCACGCGTTGTCGGCCCGGCCGAGCAGGAAGGCGAAGCTGCCGCCGCCGTGGCAGAAGCACAGCCGCAGTGACTCGGGCAACTTCTCGAACGCGCCCTGGAGGATCATCCCGAGGATGCTCAACTGGGTCTCCGCGGGCATCCCGACCAGCCACGGCAACATGTGGCCGCGCATGCGCTCGCCGCCGAGCATGTCCCACGGGTGCACGAGCACCGGGATCTCCTCGGCGGCACAGTGCGCGAGGAACTCCACGATCCCGTCGTCGCCGAGGTACCGGTCGCCGACGTGGTTGCCGATGTGCACGCCGCGATGCCCGGCCGCCGCGGCCCGGGACGCGGTCTCGCATGCCGCGCCGATGTCCTGGAGCGGGACCTGACACAGCGGCAGCAGTCGCTCCGGGTCGAGCGAGCAGTAGTCGAGGATGCGTTCGTTGACCAGGTCGCACCACTCGACCGCGCGCGCGGTCTCGGCCGCGTAGCCGAACATCAGCGGCGTCGAGGAGATCGCCTGGACGTCCACGCCGAGCGTGTCCATGTCCGCCAGCCGGCGTTCGGGGTCCCACAGCGGCGCGATCACCGGGCGGTACTCGTCCTCGCCGCTCATCATCATCCCGGTGCCGTCACCGTGGACCCGCAGCCACGGCTCGCCCGCGCCCGTCAGGATGCGGCTCTCGGCCCGCGAGATCCTCGGGAAGACGTGCGAATGGACGTCGATGACAGTCACGGAACCTCCGTGGTTTCACCGCCGGGCTCGGCCGGCGGTCGGGGCAGGGGTGCAGATCAGGCGGCGGGTCCGGGCCCGGTCCGGGGGGTCCCGGCGGTGTCGGAGCGGGGCACGGTTCGCGGACGCATCGCGTCCGGCCAGTGCCGGCCCGGGTGGATCGCGCCGCAGTGCGGGCAGGTGCGGTCGCCGTCGTAGAAGGCCTCGAACAGCGGCGGCAGGTCTTCGACGATCGACCCGAGTTGCACCGTCGAGCGGTTCACCAGCCGGTGACACTCGACGCAGTACCACTCGAAGGCGTCGATCAGACCCTGCGCCCGGCTGAATTCGACCACCAGTCCGATGCTGCCCGCCTCGGGCCGCTGCGGCGAGTGCCGCACGTGCGGCGGCAGCAGGAAGACGTCGCCCTCGTTGATCTGGATGTCGACCGGCGGCTTGCCCTCCTCCTCCATCACCCGGAGCACCATGTTGCCCTGGAGCTGGTAGAAGAACTCCTCGATCGGGTCGTCGTGGAAGTCGGTGCGCTGGTTGGGCCCGCCGACCACGGTGACCACCAGGTCGGCCTCGGTCCAGATCTGGATGTTGCCGACCGGCGGCTTCAGCAGTTCCCGGTGCTCGTCGATCCACCGGGTGAAGTTGAACGGCAGGCCATTGGTCGGCTTGGGCAGACTCATCGCTCGCGGTCCCTTTCTCTCACGGTCCGTTCGCGTTCTCGCGCGGTCGGTTCGGGTGCTCGCACTTCGGTTGTCGCGCGGTCGGTTCGGGCGCTCGCGCGGTTCGGGCGCTCGTGCGGTTCGGGCGCTCGTGCGGTTCGGTTCGGGTTCTCGCGCGATCGCTTCAGGGCTCGCCGACGACGGCGGGGTCCGGCGTGGAACGGTCCCGCGTGGAACGGTCCCGCGTGGAGCGGTCCGGCCTCGGCAGGTACGCGACACAGGAGATCTCGATCAGCAGATGCGGATGCGGGAGCTGGTGGACCGCGACGGTGGTGCGCGTGGGGCCGCTCTCGTCGAAGTACTCGGCGTAGACCTCGTTGTAGCCGCCGAAGTCGTTCATGCTGACCAGGTACGTGGTGAGCGAGACCGCGTCGGCCAGACCACCGCCCGCGGCGGCCAACAGGTCGGCGATGTTCTCGATCACCGCCCGGGTCTGCGCCCGGATGTCCAGATCGGTGGTGCCCATCGCGTCCGCGCTCGCGCCGACGAAGGTGCCGTCGGGTCGCCGGGAGCTGGTGCCGGACACGTAGACGAAGTCACCGGCCCGCTTGACGTGCGGGAACCGGCCGCGCGGGGCGGCCTTGCCGGCGACCAGGATGCCGTCGTCGGCGCTCATCGTGTGGTCACCTCCGCGCGGCCGAGGCCGGCCGCGGACACGCGCACGTGCGCGCCCTTGGGCAGCGGCATCGCGGCGGTGGCAGCCCCCGCGAGCACGACCCATCCGGGCCGGAGTTCGAGACCGGCCTCGGCGGCCAGTCGGGCTGCCGCGATCAGCGAGCGCAACGGGTTGCCCAGGATCGCCGCCGAGGACCCGGTCGCCACGACGCGTCCGTCGATCTCGACGAGCAGGCCCAGGTTGCTCAGGTCGAGTCCGGTCGGGTCGTGCCAGGGACCGAAGCCGAAGCCGGCCGCGGACGCGTTGTCCGCGATCACGTCGGGCAGCGTGAACTTGAAGTCCGCGTAGCGCGAGTCCAGCACCTCGTAGGCGACCGCGACACCGGCGATCGCGCGGACCGCCTCGGCCGGGGTGATCGTGCCGGACAGCGGGCTGCCGATCAGGAACGCGATCTCCGGCTCGATCCGGGGGTGGATCAGCTCGCCCAGGTCGAGCACACCACCCTCCTCGACCAGCATCGCGTCGGTGAGCAGCCCCCAGATCACGTCGTCGACGCCCATCTGGACCATCTTGGCGCGGCTGGTGAACCCCATCTTGACGCCGATCAGCGCCTCGCCCCGGGCCACCCGACGGTCGATCACGGCGCGCTGGACCCGATACGCGGTGTCCAGGTCGAGATCGGTGGTGTCGGTGAGCCGGGCGACGGTACGCCGGCCTCGTCCGGCCTCGTCCAAAGTGGCGGCGAGGGCGGCCACGAGTCGGGCGCCGGTGGCTTCGCCGTCACCCACGTGCGGGGCGCCCGCGGTGCTCTCGGTCGCGCCGTCGGCGGTGTCGGTCATCAGTTCTCCTCGGGGTTCGTCGCCGCGAACGCGACACGTACGTCGCCGAGCCCGTCGATCCGGGCCTCCAACACGTCTCCCGGGGCCACCGCCACCATCGGGCCCAGCGCGCCGGTGAGCACGGTGTCCCCGGCGCGCAGCGGTCGGCCGAGCCGGACGAGGATGTCCGCGAGCCAGATCGCCGCGTTCAGCGGGTGGCCCAGGCAGGCCGCGCCGACGCCGGTGGAGACCGGCTCGCCGCGCCGCTCCAGGACCATGCCCGCGAGCCGCAGGTCCGAGTCGCCGAGCGCCACCGGCCGGTTGCCGAGCACGTACATCCCGGAGGAGGCGTTGTCCGCGACGGTGTCCGCGATGCCGATGTCCCAGTCGCGCACTCGGCTGCCGCACACCTCGATCGCGGGCAGCACGAACGCGGTGGCCCGGATCAGGTCGGCGACGGTGTGCCGCTCGTGCGTCAGGTCGGCCTCCAGTACGAGCGCGACCTCGGCCTCGGCCCTGGGCTGGAGCACCGCACCGACCGGTATCTCGGCGCCGTCCGGCACCGCCATGTCCGCGTACAGCATGCCGAAGTCCGGTTCGTGCACCCCGAGCTGGCTCTGCACGGCGGCGGAGGTCAGGCCGATCTTGCGCCCGACCAGCCGGCGGCCCTCGGCGAGCCGGCCGACGGTCAGCCGCTCCTGGACCGCGTACGCGTCCTCGACGCCGGTGATCAGGTCGCGCACCGGCGCACACGGGACGCCGGACCTCTCCGCGTCGAGCAGCCGCGCGGCGGCCGCGTCGATGGCGTTCGTCGTTGTCTCAGTCACTGTCACTCTCGTTCCCGGCGGCGGTCGGATCCTGATTCGGTCAGATCTTGATGCAGATGTTCACCGGTTCGGAGAAGAAGTCCAACGAGTACTCGCCGCCCTCCCGGCCGATCCCGGATGCCTTGATCCCGCCGAACGGGGTGCGCAGGTCCCGCAGATTCCAGCAGTTGACCCACACGATCCCGGCCTCGACGCGCGGGGCGACCCGGTGCGCGCGGGAAAGGTCACGCGTCCAGACGGTCGCGGCCAGGCCATACGGGCTGTCGTTGGCGAGTTCGATCGCCTCGTCCTCGGTGTCGAACGGCAGCACATGGCAGATCGGCCCGAAGACCTCCTCCCGTACCGTGCGCGCGCTCTGCGGCAGGCCGGTCAGCACCGTCGGTTCCACGTGGAACCCCCGGTCCCGCTCGTCACCGAAGCTCGGTACGCCGCCGCCCGCGACGACCGTGGCCCCCTCCTCGACGGCGAGCCGGTAGTAGGACAGCACCTTGTCCCGGTGCGCCGCCGAGATCATCGGACCGTAGTCGGTCAACGCCCCCGCTCGGGAGCCGAGTTCGGCCACGAACGCGGCGAAGATCGAGCGCTCGACGTAGATCCGCTCGGTGCACAGGCAGATCTGGCCGGAGTGGGTGAAGGCGGAGCGTACGGTGCCCGCCACCGCTTCCTCGAAGTCCGCGTCGGCGAACACGATCGCCGGGTTCTTGCCGCCGAGTTCGAAGGACACCGGGGTGATGTGCTCGGCCGCCTTGCGCATGATCGCGCTGCCGGTGGCCGATTCGCCGGTGAACGCGATGGCGTCGACGCCCGCGTGCTCGGTGAGGAACTCCCCCGCCGCACCCGCGCCGTGACCGTGGATCAGGTTGAACACGCCGACCGGCAGCCCGGCTTCGTGGATCACCTCGGCGAGCAGCGTCGCGGTGCACGGCGTCTCCTCGGACGGCTTGGCCACCACGGTGTTCCCGGCCGCGAGCGCGGGGGCGACCTTCCAGGTCAGCAGCAGGAGCGGGAGGTTCCACGGCGAGATGATCGCGACCACGCCCAGTGGACGGCGCACGGTGTAGTTGAGCGCCTGGCCGGTGCCGCCGCTCCATCCGGGCACGGCGGTCGAGTGGGCCCGCTCGGGCCGCCCGTACAACAGGTCGGCGTAGGCGCGGAAGTTGCCGATCGCCCGGGGGATGTCCACGGTGGCGGCGAGCTCGCGCGGCTTGCCGGTGTCCGCGACCTCGGCGGCCACGAACTCCTCGAACCGGGCCGCGATGCCGTCCGCGATCCGCCGCATCGCCTCGGCCCGAAGCTCGACGGACGTCGACCCCCACTGCGAGAGCGCGCTGCGCGCGGCGGCGACGGCGGCGTCGACGATCGCCCGATCGGCCTCGGGAACATCGCCCACGACGGCCCCGTCCACCGGGTTCACCAGCGGGAATCTCTCGCCGCCCGCCCGGCTGAACTCTCCCGCCAGATAGTGCGCGGGCAGCACACCCGTCCCGGCCACCGACCGTCCCATCGCCCAATCCCTTCGCCGCAAGCCCCGACGCAGCGAGCTTCCCCCGGCCACGACATGCCCGTCCAATACTCTTTGGACCGTGATGCATATCGATTTCGGTATGTCACTCTCCGCCATCGACCCGCTGATGCGACCGCTCGATCGCACCTCCTCCAACGCACGATCAAACTAATGCTTGAAGATGGCTTGACTCATTAGTTCGATGATCGATAGAACTACGACATCAAGCCGTCGCCGGAGGTAGAGATCATGGGCATCACCGCTGTTCCGCAGGTCGCGCACCGTTTCGTGGAGGTCGACGGGGTTCGGGTCTTCTACCGGGAGACCGGGCCGGTGGGTGCGCCCACGTTGCTTCTGCTGCACGGCTTTCCCTCGGCCTCGCACCAGTTCCGACGGCTGATGGACGTGCTGGGCAACGACTTCCGGTTGATCGCGCCGGACTACCCCGGCTTCGGGCACACCGAGGCACCGGCGGGCTTCACCTACTCGTTCGAACGGCTGGCCGATGTGGTCGAGGGCTTCGTGGACGCGCTCGGGCTGGATCGGTACGTGCTGTACACCTTCGACTTCGGCGGTCCGGTCGGGTTGCGGCTGGCCGAGCGGCGGCCGGCGGCGGTCGCCGGGTTGATCGTGCAGAACGCGAACGCCTACGCCGAGGGCCTGTCGGAGATGGCCCGCGACTTCATCGCACTCACCCCCGAGGTGGAGGGCGCCCGGGAGAAGGCCGCCGAGTTGCTGGTGCTGCCGGTGACCCGGAGCCAGTACGAGGGCGGCACCGCCGACCCCACCCTGGTGGCGCCCGACGGCTGGACCCTGGACCAGCACTTCCTGGACCAGCCGGGCCGCAAGGAGGCCCAGGTCGACCTGGCGCTGAACTACCACACCAACGTCGCGCTGTACCCGAAGTGGCAGGCATGGCTGGCCGAACACCGCCCGGCGACGCTGATCCTCTGGGGCCGCAACGACATCTTCTTCCCGGCGACCGGCGCACACGCCTACCTCGCCGACCTCCCCGACGCCGAGCTGCACATCCTGGACACTGGGCACTTCGCCCTCGAGGACAAGCTGCCGGAAATCGCCCCACTGATCGCGGACTTCCTGCCCAGGGCCTGGGATGGGAAGGCCCGGGCCGGGGACCGGAAGGAGAGCATCGGATCGGTGTCCCGCTGATCACGCCCGCCTCGGGTCCGCGTGTCGATCTCCCGGATCGGCGCCGTGCGCGGCGCGAGCCGGGAGCAGGGGCCCGAGCCGGAGCAGGGTGGCGGCGAGTGCGAGGACGTCCGCGACGGCGGTGACGGCACGCGACAGCGTCCATGCCACCTCCGGATCGGGCGTCGTCGCGGGGCTCGTGGTTGGCGGGCGAGGTGGCGCCTCGCTAGGTTGGCCAAGCACGTTGTCGCCGATCGAAAGCGGTTCTCGGTGGATGTCGCTCGCGCCATGGCCCACGATCCGCACGGCGTCTTCGCCCGAATGCGCGAGGCCGGACCCGTGCACGCGATCGTCGCGCCGGACGGCAGCCCCGCATGGTTGGTCACGCGGTACGCGGATGTCCAGGCGGCTCTGGGCGACCCGAGGTTGTCGTTGCACAAAGGGCATGCCAAGCCCGGCGGTTACAAGGGATTCGAACTCCCGCCCGCACTGGACGCCAACCTGCTCAACATGGACCCGCCCGACCACACCAGACTGCGCCGCCTCGCCGGCCAGGCCTTCACCCCGCGCCACACCGCCGACCTGCGCCCCCGGCTCCAACGCACCGTCGAGTCCTTGGCCGACGATCTCGCCGGCCGCGAACGGGTTGACTTGGTCAAGGACTTCGCGTCGCCCTTCGCGGTCGACGTGATCTCCGAACTGCTCGGCGTGCCGACAAAGTCCCGGTCCGACTTCCGCACCTGGACCAATGCCGTACTGGGTGCGGACGCCACCCGGGAGGGCATCCGCGCGACGGTGCGCGAGATGTACGCGTTCTTCGTCGCGCTGCTCGCCGCCAAGCGCGCCGAGCCCGGTCCCGACCTGCTGTCCGCGCTGATCGCCGCGCGGGACGCCGAGGATCGGCTGAGTGAGGACGAACTGACCTCCTTGGCATTTCTGTTGCTCTTCGCGGGCTACGAGAACTCGGCCAACCTGATGGCCGGCGCGCTGCACGCGACGATCGAGGACGAGGCGCTGCGCGACGCGCTGCTCGCCGACCCGGAGGCGGTTCCGGTCCTGGTCGAGGAGGTCGCCCGGCACATGTCGCCGGCGCTGCTCGCGATCCGCCGCTTCCCGCTGGAGGACATCGAACTCGGCGGCGTCACCATCCCGGCCGGCGACACCGTCTTCCTGTCGATCGCCTCGGCCAACCGCGACCCGCGTCGCTACGCCCGTCCGGACCGGATCCAGTTGGACCGCCCCGATCCGGCCCGCCACCTGAGCTTCGGCCAGGGCATCCACTACTGCATCGGCGCACCGCTGGCCCGCCTGGAGGCCGAACTCGCGGTCCGCACCATCCTGACCCGCTTCCCGAAGACCCGACGGCACGCGCCGGTCTCGTGGCAGCCGTCGGTCCGCGTGCGCGGCCTGAGCACGCTCCCGGTCGAACTCGGCGACTGACCCGGACGACTTGTGTCGCCCCGCGCCGGCGTCGGGGATTCCCGGGGCCGCTGTCCGGGCGTTTCCGGGAGTCGCGGCGGGAGGGTGCCGCCGCGGCGGAACCGCGAAACGGGTCGTCCGGCGTCCGTTGGGTCATGCCACTGTCGGCGAACTGTCACAACTCTGTGAGAACTCTGTGGGCCGGCCGGATTGTCCGGTGACGGCGCGTCCGAAAGGGACCACAGTGGAAGCCGCACGACAGGGGATCGACGGTGCGACCTCACGACCGTCGAAGGGTGGCGTGCCATGGATGGGGAGTCGGAGCAGATGTCTGTTCGTCGAGCGGTTTCCGCGCAGGCGCACCACCACGGCGTACTCGGCCGGGAGACCGACGGCGGCGCCCTCGGGCGGGCCCGAGCCGGCCGGCCGTCGGGCGTGCGCTGGTGGACTCGGCGCACCACGCAGGGCGCCGCGATGATCGCGCTGATGGTCGTGGCGCTGGTGGTCGGGCCTTCGCTGGGCGTACTGCCGTCGCTGTCCGAGCGAGTGGACGGGGTCAGCCGGATCACGAACGTGGTCCACGACTCGGACGCCCCGGTACACAAGCGCTGACCGAGCGGCGCGCTCGCCTCCCGCTCCGCCCTCTCCCGAAGGCCGGACTCTGCGATCGGGTGGGGCCGGCGGGCCCGGGTCGGTTCGGTGCCCGCCCGACACCGTTTTCGTGCGGGCCGCCCGACATCGCTTCAGTGCCGTACCGACTCGATCACCCGACGCAGGCCGACCTCCAATAGCCGCGGGTCGTCCCAGTCGCGGGTGACGTGGTCGAACAACATCCCCTGGAGCAGCGCCAGCATGATGTGCCCGTCCAGGCGCGCGTCGGTGGAGCCCAGCGACAACGCGATCAGTTCCGCGAAGGCTCGGAACTCGGCCTGACAGCGGATCATCGCCTCGCGGATCAACGGCTCGCGCGCGCCCGCGAGTTCCAGCTCCAGACGGGCCAACTGCACGCTGCGTTCGCCGTCCCACCACTCGCGCATGTACACGGCCAGTTGCGGATAGTCGATCTCGATCGGCCGGACCGCCGTCATCCGCATCAGTTCGTGCGTGATCTCCCCGGCGAACCTCTTGTCCCGTTCGGCCATCCGCTCGATCACCGCCAGGATGAGCTGATCGCGGGTCTTGAAGTAGTACGTGACCGAGCCGTTGGGCAGCCCCGCCTCCTCTTGTACCGCGCGATGGGTGAGCCCGCGCAGCCCGTGAGTGGCCAGCACCCGAATCGACGCGTCCAGCATCAGCGTGCGGCGGTCGACGCGCGCCGAGCCGGCGGGCGGATCGGGTGTGGCGGGTACGCCGGCCGGGGCCACCCGGACTGCCGGGGCCGATGTGGCGGAGGGGGCAGAGGCGTCGGGCGTGCCGGCGGGATCGTTCACGTGGGGCATGTGTCCATTATCCCTGCGCTTGACGCTTGTAGAAATATTCTCTACAACTATAGAACTTACTTCTACGAACGTAGGAACAGCGATGGCTTCCTCAGGGATACCCGCCACCGAGTCCGCGGTCGGGGCCGACGCGGACGCGGCCACCGAACCCGCCGAATCCGCCGGGGCCGCCGGGCGCTCGCGATCCGCGGGCCCCGGCTCGACCCGCTCCGCCCGCCCGGTGAATCCGAAGCTCGTTCTGCTGCTCGTGTGTGTCGCGCAGTTCGTGCTGCTCGTCGACGACACGATCGTCAACGTCGCGCTGCCCACCATCGGCGACGATCTCGACTTCACCGAGAGTTCGCTGTCCTGGGTCACCAACGCCTATTTCCTGACCTTCGGCGGCTTCCTGCTGATCGGCGGCGGTCTGGCCGACCTGCTCGGCCGACGGCGCCTGTTCGGGATCAGCCTGGTGATGTTCGTGCTGGCGTCGGCGGTCTGCGGCATCGCGCCGAACTCCGCGGTGCTGATCGGAGCCCGCGCCGCACAGGGCATCGCCGGCGCGCTGTTGTCCCCCGCCGCGCTGGCCATCCTGCTGGCGACCTTCCGGGAACCGGCCGAGCGAGCCCGTGCGCTGGGCACCTGGGCCGCACTCACCGGGCTCGGCGCGGCCACCGGCCTGTTGCTCGGCGGCGCGCTCGTCGAGTGGACCCACTGGCGCTGGATCTTCCTGATCAACCTGCCGGTGGGCGCGCTCACGCTGCTCGCGCTGCCCAAGGTGATCGGCCCGGACGACCGGGAAGCGGTCCGTCGCGTACCGGACTTCGCCGGTGCCGCGATCGGCACCGCCGCCGTGCTGACGCTCGTGTACACCGTGGTCGAGACCGACACCCACCCGTGGAGCTCGACCCGGACCCTGCTCGGACTGGGCATCGCGGCCGTCCTCGCGATCGGCTTCGCGGTACGCCAACGCTACGCGGCCGAACCGCTGCTGCCCCGAGCCCTGTTGCGGATGCGGCACCTGGTACTCGCGGACGTCCTGGTGCTGGTCGCGGCCGGCGGTCTGTTCGCGATGTTCTTCTTCCTCACCCTGTACATGCAGCGAATCCAGGGCTGGTCGCCGATGGAGACCGGCCTGTCCTTCCTGCCGTTCAGCGTCGGCATGGGACTCGGGGCGGCGGTGTCCACCAAACTGATCGCCAACCGCGGCCCGTTGCTTCCGGTGAGCGTGGGCCCGGCGGTCGCCGCCGGCGGCATGTGGCTGATGAGCCGCCTGGACGCGCACAGTTCGTACACCGGTCACCTGATGCCCGCGCTGGTGGTCACCGGCCTGGGCCTGGGCGTCGCGTTCGTCGCGATCATTCACACCGCGACCGGCGGAGCCGGCGAGGGCGAAGGCGGCGTCGCCTCGGCGATGGTGACGACGTGTCAGCAGATCGGCGCGGCGATCGGCATCGCGGTCCTGGTCACGGTCGCGACCAACCACACCAAGGATCGGGTGAAGTCCGGCGTCGTGCAGCAGGACGCCGTGGTGGACGGATTCAGCCGGGCATTCGAGATCCAGGCGGGCCTGATGGGCGCGGCAGCCCTCCTGGGCATCGTGGTCGGCGTGGCCACCGCCCGCCACCACGCGGCCCGGAAGGAAGCGGGGCCGGATCCTCTCTCGGGCTTGACGTAGGAGAACCCGGGGCGGCCGGGTTCTATTCGGCGCCACCTCGGGCGGGTTCGCCGAGGTGGCGCCGGCGGTACGACCACGTCACCGCCGCCAGGAGCGGCGCCCACCACACCAGCGGCTGGTACAGCACGCCGAGCAGGTCGCCTCCGGAATCGGTCATGTCGTCGTGCGGAACGGCCCACCAGAACAGGAACTGGGTCCACAGCAGGGCCAGGATCACCACACCGGTGTAGGCGACGCGCGTCACGAGCACCGGATTCATCCGCCGCCCGCCGACGAACGGGACCCAGCGGGGTGGGCGTTCGCCCCAGGGCCGGACCAGTCCGAGGGTGAGCAGGGCGGCCAGTTCGGTGCTCAGGCTGAGGAAGACCACCCACGGCCCGCCCCACCCGGTCATGTTCATGTTCGCGTAGCCCTGCTCGGTGTATCCACCGTGGTTGCCGAAGACGAGCGCGAACCGCCAGATCGCGGAGGGCAACGGGGTCAGCGCCGCGACATGCGCGGCCACGATCGCCCAGCGCGGGGCGGGTGGCACTTCAACGGCGGAGCCCGGTACGGGAGCAGGTGCGGGTGTGCTGGTGGCGCCGGTCTCCGGAGGTGTGATCATGTGCGGAATTCTGGCATCGGGTGCGATGTCACCACCTCGGCGTACGGACCTGCCTTTCGGTCGATCGCGGGGATGAGGGCGGAGCGTCGGGTACGGCCCGCGAGGGATCGACGGCCCGGCGGTCGAGACCGGATTTGTTCGAGGCGGTCGGGTTCAGTCGCGTTCGGCCCGCCGCACCGTGCTCGAGTCCTGGGGCTCGAATTCGGAACTCCGGCGCGCGGGACGACGATCCACCGACCCCCGATCCGCCGATCCGGTGAACTCCCGTCGCGTCGTGCGTGTCCTCGTGAACGCGGTCTCGGACATGTGCAAGACACTCGGCATGGACACCACTTCCGCCACGTCGCGCCGTACGTTGCTGATGGGCGCCGCCGCCACCCTCGGTCTTCTCACCGTCGCCACACCGTCCGCCGTCGCCACCGACGGACAACCCTCCCCACGCCCCGCCTTCGTCTCGGAACCGGTCCGCTTCGTCGACGCCGGGCCCGGACGCATCGCGGTCACCTTCGACGACGGACCGCACCCCGAGTACACGCCGCGGGTACTGCGGGTACTGCAGAAATATCGGGTGCCCGCGACGTTCTGCGTCGTGGGCTCGGAGGTCGAACGACACCCCGGACTGCTCCGCGCGATCCATGACGGCGGCCACGCGATCGCCGGCCACTCGTGGTCCCACGCCGACCTCCGGCAACTGCAGCCGGCCGCCGTGATGGAGGAAGTGGAGCGCAATCTGACCACAATCGATCAAGTCCTGCCGGGACTTCGGATCGAGTGGTTCCGCGCCCCGTACGGCCGCTGGTCGGCGGAGGTGATGGGCGCGCTGCGCGCCAACGGCCTGCGCCCCCTCGGCTGGTCCGTCGATCCCCGCGACTGGGAACAGCCCGGCACGAACGAGATCGTCCGCCGAATCCTGGCCGACACCACAACCGGCTCGATCATCGTCAACCACGACGCGGGCGGCGACCGCTCCCAAACGGTGGCCGCCCTGAGCCTATGGCTCCCCCGCCTCCTGGCAGCCGGCTACCGCTTCGTCCTCCCAACCTGACCCGCCCCCACCACACATCCCACCCCGAGAAACCCGACACAAGCGCAAGCCCAAGCCCCGGGCCGGCAACGCACGTAACCCGACGCAGCCGACACCGGCACGCCGGACGTGCGACAACGCAGCCCGGGTCGGCACCACAGCCAAGCAGCGGACCGGGGTCGCGCGCGATCGAACCGCGAGCGCCCCGGCAGCGCACCACGTCCGCGCGACCACGCAACGCGCCGACGCGGCGGGCGGCGGTGGACGACCGGCCCAGCCGCCGAGTCGCAGGTCACCGCGGCGACGAGCATGGGCGGCCGTGGGCGGCGCTGAGCCCGCGCCGTGTGGCGGTCGCTGAGCCCGCGCCGTGTGGCGATGGGAGTGGCCGGGCGTAGCGGGTCCTGTGCCGGGCGCACGTTGGTGTCGGCGGATTCGGCCCTCGCTTCCTGTACGGGTGTCCGCGTCCGGCCGGGCAGGAGAAGGCCCCGAGACATGCTCGGCCGGTGCCGCACGATCGGGGCGCGACGCCGGACGGTCGGGTGCTGCCGGTGGGCCACGACGGCACGCACATCCTCGACCGGAGCCCGGACGAACGGAGGTGACGCCCGGTGGTCGAGTGACGCCGGTCGATCGGGGCGAAGTGCCGAAGAGTACTCGACCGGGTGGGTCGGGTGAGGGTGGTCGGGTGTGGGTCAGGGGCGGGTGGTGTGTCGGCTTCGGTGGGGGGCTTCGAAGGGGGCGGGGGGCTTCGTGCAGGATTCGCAGCGGCCGGTGAGGGCGACGGCTGTCGGGTCGAGGACGAAGCCCTGTGCGGCGGCCAGGCGGGAGGCGACGTCGTCCAGTAGGTCGCCCGGCGCGTGGCTGACCGTGCCGCAGACGCGGCAGCGTACGTGCACGTGTGTGCCGCCGACCAGGTGGCCCGCCAGGTGGTAGGTGGCCGCGTCGTGGCGCAGCCGGGTGAAGGCGACCAGGTCGAGGCGTTCGAGTGCGTCCAGCGCGCGGTAGATGGTGGTCCGGTGCACGCCCGGCGCCGCCCGGGACACGGCGGCGAAGATCGCGTCGGCGCTCAGATGTTCGTCGGCGTCCGCGAGCACCCGAAGCACTGCGGTGCGCGCCACCGTGACCCGCTCGCCGTGCGCGCGGATCTGCCGCACCGCCTCGGACACCGGGTCGGGGGTGGGGTGCTGTACACCGTCGTCCATATGCAACAGTGTCGCATCTGGCCGATCGACAACCCGACATGGGGTGACAGGCCGGGCATACCGATACGAGGCACCGAGGCACGACGAAGGGCGGTGGGTGCGGTGGTGGTCCGCGAGCGCGACGACGCCTGCCCCGGGGTCGTGGACGCGTCGCCGGCCGACGACGGCCTGATCGCGCGCGTACGCCTCCCGGGCGGTCGGCTCACCCCCGCCCAACTACACGAACTCGCCGAGCTGGCAGCGCGTTTCGGTACCGGTTCGATCGACCTGACGGCACGCGCGAACATCCAACTGCGCGGCCTGGCCGAGGCCGACCTGCCCGCCCTCGCCGAGGCCGTCACCGCGGCCGGCCTGATGCCCTCCCGCAGCCACGACCGGGTGCGCAACATCCTCGCGAGCCCACTGGCCGGCCGCGACCCGAACGCGCTGCTGGACGCGGACGCCGTACTCACCGCCGTCGACCACGCCCTGTGCGCGGCCCCGGATCTGACCGCCCTGTCCGGCCGCTTCCTGATCGGCATCGACGACGGCGGGCTCCCGATCGCCTCCGCCCGGCACGACCTGGACCTGGTCGCGCCGGCCCGCGACACCTTCGCGCTGCACACCGCCGGCCACGACACGGCCTGGCGATTCGCCCCCGCCGACGCACCGGCGGCGATCGTTCACGCGGCCCGCGCGTTCCTGGCCGCCCGCGCCGACACGGGTGCCTGGCATATCCGCGAACTCCCTTCCGGCGCGGCCCGGTTCGCCGCCACCCTCGGGTCCGCCCCCTTCCCGAGTCGTATCCGCGAGCCCGCGGTCGCCGGCCCGAGCCCCGGCGGGCCACGTCGCCACAGCGGCAGCCGGCCACCCATCGGCGTACTCCCGCAGTCCGACGGCCGCTTCGCCGTCGGAGCACTGGTCCCCCTCGGTCGCCTGACGCGACGTCACCTGTCCACCCTCGTCGGCTTGCGGGCCGAACTGCGCATCACCGGCACCAGAGGCGTGGTGATCCGCGACGTGACCGACCCGGCAGCGACCTCGGCCGCTCTCGAAGCAGCCGGCCTGCCATGCGACCCCGCTTCCCCGTGGCGCGGCGTGACCGCGTGCAGCGGCCTGGGCGCCTGCCGCCGGGCCCTGGCCGACGTGCGCACCGAGGCCACCCGTCACGCACTGGGCCACTCCCCCATCGGCGTCGCCCTCGCGGACACCACCCCGATGGACACGGATCGTGCGGCCGCCGATCCCCCCGGAGCTCTCGGCCGCGCCGACACGCACTGGGTCGGCTGTGCCCGCGCATGTGGCAAGCCCGCCGGTGCGACGCTTGTGGTCGCGCGCGAGGACGGCACCTACGAAACCGTCCCGCCCGGCCGAGCGCCCACCCCCGGACCGGTACCCGCACGGGCACCCGCACCGGGCCCACCGGCACCGTCCACCCCGGCATGACGGCCGACGGACTCCCCGCGCGGCATGTTCTTCATCGGGCACGCAGCACCATGCCCCCCCCACACGCACGACGACCATCACCACCACCCACACCCGGGCAAAGGAGCAGCCGACGTGGACGACGACTGGATCAAGGACGGCGCCGAGATCTATCGGCGTTCGTTCGCGACCATCCGGGCCGAGGCGGACCTGTCCCGCTTCCCCGAGGACGTCTCGCGCGTCGTCGTCCGGATGATCCACGCGTGCGGCATGACCGACCTCCCGCAGGACGTCGGCTTCCACCCCGATGTGGCCCGTGCCGGTGCCGAGGCGCTGCGTGCCGGTGCGCCGATCCTGTGTGACGCGAACATGGTCGCGTCCGGGGTCACGCGCAAGCGGCTGCCCAAGGACAACGACGTGCGCTGCCTGCTCGCCGACCCGCGCACTCCGGTCCTGGCCGCCGAACAGCGCACCACCCGCAGCGCCGCCGCCGTGGACCTGTGGGTCGACGACCTCGCCGGCGCCGTGGTCGCGGTCGGCAACGCGCCGACCGCGCTGTTCCGGCTGCTCGAACTGATCGACCAGGGCGCCCCGCGCCCCGCCGCGATCATCGGGATCCCGGTCGGCTTCATCGGCGCGGCCGAGTCCAAGCAGGCCCTGGCCGACCATCCCGCCGGCATCCCCTATCTCGTCGTACACGGCCGCCGCGGCGGCAGCGCGATGACCGCCGCCGCCCTGAACGCACTGGCGAGCGACCAGGAATAGGCGGCGGGCAACAGCCCGAAGCCGAGAAGTCGCGAAAGAGAATCGCCCCACCCACCCCCAGGAGCACAGCGTGACCACCACCGGCCGCCTGTACGGCATCGGCCTCGGCCCGGGCGACCCCGAGCTGATCACCCTGAAGGCGCATCGCCTGATCACCTCGGCCGACGTGGTCGCCTACCCGGTCAAGAAGGGTGCGCGCGGCGTCGCGATCACCATCGCCGAGCCGTATCTGAGCGACACTCAACTCCGCCTCCCGCTCGAATACCCGGTAACCACCGAGAGCACCGATCACCCGGGCGGGTACGACGGCGCGCTCGCCGACTACTACGACTCGACCGCCGCCGAGATCGCCGCGCACCTGGACGCCGGGCGCGACGTCGCGGTGCTGTGCGAGGGGGACCCGTTCTTCTACGGCTCGTACATGTACTGGCACGAACGCCTCGCCGACCGCTATCAGGTCGAGGTGGTGCCCGGCGTGACCTCGGTCAGCGGCGCGGCGGCCGTGCTGGGCCGGCCGCTCGTGCAGCACGACGAGGTGCTCACCATCCTGCCCGGTACGCTCCCGCCCGACGTGCTCGCGGCCCGGCTGCGGACCGCCGACTCGGCTGCGGTGATCAAGCTCGGCAAGCGGCATTTCCCGGCGGTGCGCGGTGCGTTCGAGCAGGCCGGGCTGGCCGAGCGCACCTGGTACGTGGAGCGCGCGACCACCGATCGGCAGCAGGTGCGGCCGCTCGCCGACGTGGTCCCGGAGGAGGTCCCGTACTTCTCCCTCGTGATCACCCCATCGGCGGCGTCCGGCGGCGAGTTCGCGACCAACCGCACGCCGCGCGCGCCGGAACCGGAGTACGTGCTGCCCGAACCCACCGGCGAGATCGGCTCGATCGACGTGGTCGGCCTGGGGCCGGCCGGTCCGGAATGGCTCACCCCCGACGCGCACGCCGCGCTCGCCGCCGCCGATCACGTGGTCGGCTACGGCCCGTACGTCGACCGCGTGCAACCTCGCCCCGGGCAGAAGCGGCACCGCACCGACAACCGGGTCGAGGCCGAACGCGCGCGCCACGCCATCGCGTTGGCCGAGGCGGGCGGCCGGGTCGCGGTGGTCTCCTCCGGCGACGCGGGCGTGTTCGCGATGGCGTCGGCCGTACTGGAGGCCGCGCACGAAACGGCCACCGAGGTCCCGGTCCGGGTGGTCGCCGGGCTGTCGGCGATGCAGGCGGTGGCGTCCCGCGCGGGTGCGCCGCTGGGCCACGACTTCTGTGTGATCAGCCTGTCCGCGATCCTCAAGCCGTGGGACGTGATCGAGCGTCGGCTGACCGCCGCCGCCGAGGCGGACCTCGCGGTCGCGATCTACAACCCGGCCTCCAAGACCCGGCGGACCCAGGTCGCCGAGGCCCGCGACCTGTTCCTCAAGCACCGCGGCCCGGACACCCCGGTCGTGGTGGGCCGCGACGTCGGCGGCCCGACCGAGTCGGTGCGCGTGGTCCGGCTGGCCGACCTGGACCCGGAGGTGGTGGACATGCGTACGCTGCTGATCATCGGCTCGTCGCAGACCCGCACCTATCCTCGCCCGGACGGCGGCACCGGCGTGTACACGCCGCGGCGCTACCCGGCCTGACGATCGGGCCGACCGTGTTCGCGTACGTCCGTCGGGTCGAGCCGCGCCGTCCGCCGGGCCGGCGGCTCGGCCGGGTCGCCAAGATCGACTCGGGGCCGTCCTGTGTCACAGTGAGTGGCGTGCGCGACTCACCCTTCGGCCGCAGCGGCCCGCTCGGCCGGCCCGGCAGGCCCGGCCAGGACCCACCGCGCGGCGGACTCCGCGTCGGTGACCTGTGCCGGTGCGCGCACCCGGGGACGGCGGATCAGCACCACCGGCAGACCCAGCTCGCGGGCGGCGGCGAGTTTGGCCGCCGTCAGGGCACCCCCACTGTCCTTGGTCACGAGCGCGTCGATGCGCCGGTCACGCAGCAGCGCGATCTCGTCGCCGACCGTGAACGGGCCTCGGGACAACAGCACTTCGCACGCGCGCGGCAACGCGCCCGTGGGCGGCTCGACGCTGCGCAGCAGGAACCACAGGTCGTCCAGGTGCGCGTAGGGCGCGGTCTCCAGGCGGCCCGTGGTCAGGAAGACCCGCCGAGCCAGGCCCGGCAGAATCCGCGCGGCCTCGTCGGCGGAGTCGACCGGGTGCCAGCGGTCGCCGGGCACGGCGGTCCAGCCCGGACGTTGCAGGCGCAGCAACGGGACCTCGGCCTCGGCGCAGGCCGCGACCGCGTTCGCCGAGATCCGCGCCGCGAACGGGTGAGTGGCGTCGACCACGGCCACCGCGGCCCGCGCCCGCAACCACGCGACCAGGCCGGGCACGCCGCCGAAGCCGCCCACGCGGGTCTCGCCGACCGGCAACACGGGCGCGCTGGTACGCCCGGCCAGCGACGAAACGACACGCAATCCCGGGACGTCCACCAGCCGCGCGGCGAGCACACGCGCCTCGGCGGTGCCTCCCAGCACAAGCACCACACGGCCCCCGTCACCGACGGCGACCGACCCGACCGGATCACCGGAGGCAACCGAGCCGAGCGAGCCGCCCGATCCGATCATCGGCGCGTCGGCGGTACGGGCTTCCGTCGCCCCGCTCACCGTACGCGCCTCTCCCGACCCGCTCACGATTGGCTCCTCCCCCGATGACCCGCCCCGATCAGTTGCGCCGAGGGTGGACCACCGGAGCATGCGCGACCGCCGCCGCGACGGCCGCCTACCAGGCTCTGCTGACCGGCGAGTTTCCCGACCCGGTGACCGTGTGGCTGCCCGGCGGCCAGACGCCCGCGTTCGCCCTCGCCGTCGAAGAGCTCACGACCCAAGACCTCATGCCCCGAGAGCTCACGAGCCAAGAACGAAGAGCCCAGGAACGAACGGCCCAAGACCCCACGAACCAAGACCCCACAACCGAAGCCCCCACCGCGAAGCACCCCCCGCCCCACACCGCCATGGCCGGCGTAGTCAAGGACGCCGGCGACGACCCCGACGTCACCCACGGAGCACTGATCCGGGCCACCGTGCGGCACGCCGCGCCCGGTTCCGGCGTGATCTTCCGCGCGGGTCCGGGCGTCGGCACGGTGACCCTGCCCGGTCTGCCGCTCGCGGTCGGTGAACCGGCCGTCAATCCCGTCCCGCGCAAGCTGATTCGCGAGGCGGTGGCCCGGGTGGCCGCGGCGCACGGCGGCACCGGCGACGTCACGGTCGAACTGTCCGTGGACGACGGCGCCCGGATCGCCGAACAGACCTGGAACCCGCGGCTGGGCATCCTCGGCGGCCTGTCCATCCTGGGCACCACCGGCATCGTGATCCCGTACTCGTGCTCGGCCTGGATCGACTCGATCCGCCGTGGCATCGACGTCGCGCTGGCCACCGGCGAAACGCACGTGCTCGGCGCGACCGGCACCACCTCCGAGCGGGTCGGCGCCGAGGTGTACGGCCTGTCCGGCACCGCACTGCTGGACATGGGCGACTTCGCCGGCGCGCTGCTCAAGTACCTGCGCAGGCACCCGATCCCGCGGCTGACCATCGCCGGTGGCTTCGCCAAACTCTCCAAGCTCGCCGACGGCCACCTCGACCTGCACTCGGGCCGTTCGCAGGTGAACCTGGACGCGCTCGCCGAACGGGCCACGGCGGTCGGCGGGGACGCCGACCTGGCCACCCACATCCGCGCCGCGAACACCGCCCTGCACGCGCTCGAACTGGCCCGCGCGGCGGACGTCCCGCTCGGCGACGCCGTCGCGGAGGCCGCCCGCGACGCCGCCCGAGCCCTGCTGCGCGGCAGCGAACTCCCGATCACCGTCGACGTGATCGCGATCAACCGCACCGGCACCATCGTCGGCCGGGCCGCGCCCGCCTAGCCCCGGGCCCGATCCGGTCGGCGCCCGGTCGCCGCCGGTCCGGCTCACCCGACCGGCCTCGGCTCGGTCCGGTCACGAATCTCGCTGTACAAGTGGCTGTCGCAGAAGCCCGGTTCACCCAGGACGCGGCCGACCATGATGACCGCCACCGCCTTGATGCCGTTGTCCCGCACCAGGGAGACCAGGTCGACGAGTTCGCCGCGCACGATCAACTCGTCCGGACGCGACGCGCGCGCGACCACCGCGACCGGGCAGTCCGCACCGTACAGCGGGGTCAACTCGGCCACCACGCGCTCGACCTGACCCACCGCCAGATGCAGCACCAGCAGCGCGCCGGACCGGCCCAGGGTGGCCAGGTCCTCGCCCGGCGGCATCGCCGTCGCGTTGCCCGCGACCCGGGTCAGGATCACCGTCTGGCCCACCGTGGGCAGCGTCAGTTCGCGGCCCATCGCCGCCGCGGCGGCGGCGAACGCCGGTACGCCCGGGGTGATGTCCCACGGGATGCCGAGCGCGTCGAGGCGGCGCTGCTGCTCCGCCACCGCGCTGAAGAACGAGGTGTCCCCCGACTGGAGCCGGGCCACGTCGTGCCCGGCCGCGTGTGCGGCCCGCAGTTCCTCGACGATCTGATCCAGGTTCAGCTCGGCGGTGTCCACGAGGCGGGCCCCGGGCGGTGCCGCCTCGACCAGTTCGCGCGGCACCAGCGCGCCCGCGTACAGGCACACCGGCGACGCGGCGATGATCCGCAACCCCCGCACCGTGATCAGGTCGGCCGCGCCGGGGCCGGCGCCGATGAAGTGCACGGTCATGGAACTACTCCTCGTTCGCATCGGAAGGCGGCTTGACCGCCACCCACTGGGTGACCGGCATCGCCGGGCGCCACCCGGTGAACCGGCCCACCGGAGCGGACCGGGTGATCTGCACGCGCGTCAATTCCCCGCCGAACACCGCGCGATGCCGCAACAACTCGGCCTCGGTCTCGGCCACCACCGCGTTCGCGACCAGTCGGCCGCCGGGGCGCAGCGCCGCCCAGCAGCGTTCGACCACGCCCGGCACGGTCAGCCCGCCGCCGATGAACACGGCGTCCGGTGCCACGCCCGCGAGTTCGGCGAGCCCCACATCCTCCGCGAGCACCTCCGGAGCCCGGCCGACCACGATCCGCAGCCCCGGCACGCCCAGTGCGACGGCGTTCGACCGGGCCCGTTCGGCGCGGTCCTCGCGGGTCTCGAAGCCGATCGCCCGGCACGTCGGATGCGCGCGCATCCACTCGATCCCGACGCTGCCGCTGCCCGCGCCCACGTCCCACAACACTTCGCCCGGAAGCGGCCCGAGCGCGGCCAACGTCATGGCCCGAATCTCGCGCTTGGTCAACTGCCCGTCGTGCGCGTAGACATCGTCCGGCAGGCCGGGCACCCGGCTTCGTCCGGGGCCGTCCCCACACTCGACGGCGACCACGTTCAGGTCGGCGAACCGCCGTTCGGGGGCCGCCGCGAGCGCGTCCGCGCTGCCCTGCCACGCGGACTCCGCCGGACCGCCCAGGTGCTCCAACACGGTGACCGTACTCGTCCCGAAGCCGCGTTCGCGCAGCAGTACGGCCACCCGTCCCGGCGTCAGTCCATCCGCGCTCAGCACCAGGACGCGTGCCGCACGGGCGAGTTCGACGGCCAGTGTGGCCGGCGGGCGGCCCACCGCGCTGACCACCGGCACACCCTGCACGGACCAGCCCAGCCGTGCGCAGGCCAGCGAGGCCGACGACGGCGCGGGCACAACCGTGACCCGCGCGGCGCCCAACTCGCGGACCAGGGTGGCCCCGACGCCGAAGAACATCGGGTCGCCGCTGGCCAGCACACACACCCGCCGCTGCGCGGCCGACTCGGCCACGAACCGCACCGTGAACGGCGACGGCCACTCGACCCGCTCGGCCCCGGTGTCCGGCACCAGCGCCAGATGCCGTGCACCGCCGACCAGCACCTCGGCCGCGGCCACCGACTCCCGGGCGGCGAAGGAGAGTCCGTCCCAGCCGTCGTCGCCGATCCCGACCACGCACACCGACCCGGCAGGTTCCGGGTCGGGTCCGGCCTCATGGCGCGGCCGCCGCGCGGCGGACGTCTCGACCGGATCGCCCGGCCGGACCGAGCCGGGCAACCAGCCCAGGTCCGCGGGCCCGGTCCCGGCGCCCGCGCCGGACCACGCCATCCCGAGCGCCGGCCCCGGACGCAGCCCCGGAAGCCGGTCCTCACCCGGATCGGTACTCACCTCGGGCGGCGAACCGGCCCTTCCGGGCGCGTCGCCGCCCCGCTCAGGCATCCCCCGCGTCCTCGCCGCCCTCGAGGTCGCCCTCGACATCCAGGTAGACCTCGCGCAGCCCGTCCAGCGTGGCCGCCTCGGGCTTCTCCCACATGCCCCGGTCGGCGGCCTCGAGCAGTCGTTCGGCGATTCCGCGCAGCGCCCACGGGTTGGCGGTGCGCATGAACTCCCGGTTGGTCTCGTCCAGGACGTACTCGCCCGCGAGCTTCTCGTACATCCAGTCCGCCACCACACCGGTCGTGGCGTCGTAGCCGAACAGGTAATCCACCGTGGCGGCCAGTTCGAACGCGCCCTTGTAGCCGTGCTTGCGCATCGCCTCGATCCAGCGCGGGTTGACCACCCGGGCACGGAAGACCCGTGCGGTCTCCTGCTGGAGCGTCCTGGTGCGGACCGCGTCCGGCATCGTCGAGTCGCCGATGTACGCCGCCGGCGCGGTGCCGGTCAGCGCGCGTACCGCCGCGACCATGCCGCCGTGGTACTGGAAGTAGTCGTCCGAGTCGGCGATGTCGTGCTCGCGCGTGTCGGTGTTCTTGGCCGCGACCGCGATCCTGCGGTACGCGTCCTCCATGTCCTCGCGCGCGAACACCCCGTCCAGGCCCCGCCCGTAGGCATAGCCGCCCCAGGTCGCGTACACCTCGGCCAGGTCCGCGTCGTCGCGCCACGTGCGCGCGTCGATCAGCGGCAACAACCCCGCGCCGTACGCGCCGGGCCGGGAGCCGAACACGCGCGTGGTCGCCCGACGCGCGTCGCCGTGTCGGGCGGTGTCGGCGCGCACGTGCGCCCGGACGTAGTTGTCCTCGTCCGGCTCGGCCAACTCCGCGACCAGCCGCACCGCGTCGTCGAGCAGCAGCACCACGTGCGGGAAGGCGTCCCGGAAGAAGCCGGAGATGCGCACCGTCACGTCCACCCGCGGTCGGCCCAGCTCGGCGAGCGGGATCGCCTCGATCCCGGTCACCCGGCGCGACGCGTCGTCCCACAACGGTCGCACGCCCAGCAGCGCCAACACCTCGGCGATATCGTCGCCACTGGTGCGCATCGCGCTGGTGCCCCACACCGAAAGGCCCACCGAACGCGGCCAGTCGCCTTCGTTGTCGGCGCGGTAGCGGTCCAACAGCGAGTCCGCGAGCGCCTGTCCGGTCTCCCAGGCCAACCGGCTCGGGATCGCCTTCGGGTCCACGGTGTAGAAGTTGCGTCCGGTCGGCAGCACGTTGACCAGCCCGCGCAGCGGCGAACCGCTGGGCCCGGCCGCGACGTAGCCGCCCTCCAGCGCGTGCAGTACCGCGCCGATCTCGTCGCCGGTGCGGTCCAGGCGCGGCACGATCTCGGTGGCGGCGAACGCCAACACGTCGGCGACCGCCGCCGATGCGGTGCCCAGCACCTCGTGCGTGACGGCCAGGGCCCGAGCCGGGTCCCACCCGCCCGCCTCCATCGCCGCGACCAGGCGGTGCGCGCGGTCCTCGGCGTCGTCGGTCTCGGTGCGCGAGGCGCCGCCCCCCTCGACCAGGCCGAGCGACTCGCGCAGCCCGGGCAGCGCGGCGGCCTTGCCACCCCACACCTGACGCGCCCGCAGCATCGCGGTGACCAGGTTGATCCGGCCCTCGCCGGTGGGCGCGCTGCCCAGGATGTGCAGGCCCTCGCGGATCTGCGCGTCCTTGACCTCGCACAACCACCCGTCCAGGTGCAGGATCAGGTCGTCGAACTCGGCCTCGTGCGGCCGGTCGGTGATGCCCAGGTCGTGGTCCAGCTTGGTGGCCTGGATCAGCGTCCAGATCTGTGCCTGCAGCGCCGGGCCCTTGGCCGGGTCGAGCGCCTGCACGTTGGCGTACTCGTCGAGCAGTTGCTCCAGGCGGGTCAGGTCGCCGTACGTCTCGGCCCGCGCCATCGGCGGCACCAGGTGGTCCACGATGATCGCGTGCGCGCGCCGCTTGGCCTGCGCGCCCTCGCCCGGGTCGTTCACCAGGAACGGATACACCAGCGGCAGGTCGCCGAGCACCGCGTCCGGACCGCATTCCGCGGACAGGCCCAGGTTCTTGCCCGGCAGCCACTCCAACGTGCCGTGCTTGCCCAGGTGTACGAGCGCGTGCGCGCCGAATCCGCCCGGGCCGGCGGGCGCGTCCAGCCACCAGTAGGCGGCCAGGTAGTGGTGGCTCGGCGGCAGGTCCGGGTCGTGGTAGATGGCCACCGGGTTCTCGCCGAAGCCGCGCGGCGGTTGGATGATCAGGATCACGTTGCCCGCGCGCAGCGCCGCGAGCACGATCTCGCCCTCGGGGTCGCGCGAGTGGTCCACGTACAGCTCGCCGGGCGGCGGGCCCCAGTGTTCCTCGATGTTCGCGCGCAACCCCAGCGGCAACTTCGCGTAGCGCTCACGGTACTCGGCCGCCGAGATGCGGACCGGGTTGCCTTCGAGCTGACCCTCCGTCAACCACTCCGGGTCCTGGCCGCCCGCCGCGATCAGCGCGTGGATGAGCTTGTCGCCGTCCGGCGGTTCGAGCCCGGGCAGCGCGTCGGCGCCGTCGAGCGCGCCGACGTCGTAGCCGGCCGCGCGCATCGCGCGCAGCAGCGCGACGGCGGAGGCCGGGGTGTCCAGGCCGACCGCGTTGCCGATCCGGGAGTGCTTGGTCGGGTACGCGGACAGCACCATGCCGATTTTGCGCTCGCCGACCGGAATGTGCCGAAGTCGGGCGTGCCGCACCGCGATCCCGGCGACGCGCGCGGCCCGCTCGGGGTCGGCGGCGTAGTGGGTGAGCCCGTCCGGGCTCGTCTCCTTGAACGAGAACGGGACGGTGATCAACCGGCCGTCGAACTCGGGCACCGCGACCTGGGTGGCCGCGTCCAGCGGGGACAGGCCCGCGTCGCCCGCCTCCCATTCGGCCCGGCTGGTGGTCAGGTTCAGCGCTTGGAGGATGGTGATGTCCAGGCCGGCCAGCGCGCCGACGTCCCATTGCTCGTCGTCGCCGCCGGCGGAGACCTCGGCGGGCTTGGCCCCGCCCGCGCCGCCCGCCGCGAGCACGGTCACCAGCAGCGCGTCGAGTTCGCCCAGCGCCGCGAACAACGACTCGTCCGCGCCACGCAGCGACGCGCACCAGATCGGTACCGGCCGGCCGCCCGCGTTCTCGATCGCCGCGCACAGGTCGTCCACGAACGCGGTGTTCCCGGCCAGGTGGTGGGCGCGGTAGTAGAGCACGCCCACGGCGGGGCCGTCGACCTCGCGCGCGCTGCGGTCCAGTCGGCCCCAGGAGGGCACCTCGACGGGCGGCTCGAAGCCGTGCCCGGTGAGCAGCAGCGTGTCGGAGAGGAAGCGGTGCAGTTGGGTCAGGTTGTCCGGGCCGCCCTGGGCGAGGTAGGCGTGGGCCTGCGCGCTCACCCCGGCGGGTACGGTCGCCAGTTCCATCAGCGCGGCGTCGGCGGTGAGTTCGCCGCTGAGCACGACCACCGGGCGCGGACCGGCCAGCAGCGCGTCCAGCCCCGCCTCCCACGCACGCCGCCCGCCGAGCAGGCGCACCACGACCAGGTCGGTGCCGTCCAGGAGCGCGGGCAGGTCGGCGACGTCGACGCGGGCCGGGTTGGCCAGTCGCCAGTCGCCCTCGCTCGCCTTCGCGCTGAGCAGGTCGGTGTCGGATGTCGACAGGAGCAGGATCACCGGGCGCCTCCGCCGATGCCGGCGTGGCGGACCACGGAGTGGATGTCGCGAACGGGAGAGCCGCCGTCGAACGTGCCGCGGAAGCGAGCGGGAATGCCGCTGGAGTGGGTGCCGCAGTCGAAGCTGCGGATGCAAGAACGCCGGCAGGACGAAATCGTCACCTGGAGCGCCTCTCCGGGGTCCTCGCCCCATCGGACTCGGGGTGAGACGCGCAGTTCCTGACTCCCGGTCCCGTCGCCGGCGTCGGATGACGTCGTACGGCGGAGCCGGTCACAGTGGCGGGACCGTCCCGGGATCGCACCGGGTTCCTGCCACGCCCTCCCCGCGCCGGTAGGGCCGGCGCGGGGCCAGCATCGCTCAGTGGCCCGCCTTGACGCAACATGCCCCGATCGGCGTCGGAGCCGGTGGTGACACATGTCACCACCGGCTCCGACGCCGGTTCTCGGGCTCAGCCGTTCTTGCGCACTCGCTCCACGAAGGCACCGAACTCGTCGGCGACCTCGTCCGCACTCCAGTCCAGGGCGGGTTCGGCGACGGTGATCTCGGCGAACGACATCCCCGGCAGGCCCGGCTCGGTCCAGCGGCCGGCCAGCCACACGCCCCGGTCGGCGGCGTACTCGAGACCGATCCGGTTGAGCAGCTCGGCCGGGTACGGCAGCCACATCTGGAACTGGTGCGTGTGCGGGACGGCCGGGAAGACGGTCGCCCCGGACACCCGGGCCAGACCTGCGGCCACGACCTCGGCGTGCGCGACGTAGCCGGGTAGCCGAGGCAGCGTCTCCTCCAGGGCCATGAGCGCGTCCAGTGCCATCGGCCAGGCCTGAAAGGGCCGCCCGCCGTACCGGTGCCGCCACGCGTGCGCCTCCTCGATCAGCTCGGCGCCCCCCGCGAGGGCCGCTCCGGCGTTCGCGCCCAGGCCCTTGTAGTAGGAGACGTAGACCGAGTCGAACAGGTCGACGATCTCGCTCGGCCCGCGGCGAAGGTAGGTGGTGCTCTCCCACAACCGCGCGCCGTCCAGGTGCAGGGCCGCGTCGCGGTCCCGCGCGGCCTGCACGACGGCGATCAACTCGTCCCACTCGGGCAGCACGAATCCGTGATCGCGCAGCGGAAGTTCGTAGAACAGGGTGCCGAAGCGCTCACCACTGGTGCGGATGTCCTCGGCGGTGATCTGACCGGGGCCCTGGGTGAGCGTCAGGGGTCGAAGTCCGGACAGCACCGACACCGCGTCGCGCTCGTAGGTCAGCGGATGGGCCCTCGGGTGGATGCCGACCACGTTCGAACCGGTCGCGCCGGCGTGACAACGCAGCGCGACCTGCTGGGCCATGGTGCCGGTGGGAAACAGCAGCGCCGCCTCGGTGCCGAGCAGCTCGGCCGTACGCGCCTCCAGCCGGGCGACCACGCCGCCGTCGCCGTACATGTCCGGCCACTCGCCGGGTTCGACCGTCTCCTGCGCGTACGCGGTCAGCCGGGCCAGCCGTTCTGCGACCGTGGTGGGCCGTACCCCGGACAGGATCCGGCCGCATGCGCGGATCGCGCGCAGCCTGCCGACGTGCTCGTCGTTTCCGATGTATCCCATGCACGCATCATCCAACGCGGCCGCGGGCCCGGACACACGCAAGCGCGGCCCGCACCGGAATCGGTGCGGGCCGCGCTCGGCGATGATGTGCCGTCAGACGGTGATGTTCTCCGCCTGCGGGCCCTTCTGGCCCTGAACAGCGTCGTAGGAGACCTTCTGGCCCTCGACAAGCTCACGGTAGCCCTGCGACTGGATCGCCGAGTAGTGCGCGAAAACATCCGGGCCGCCGTCGTCCGCCTGGATGAAGCCGAAGCCCTTTTCCGCGTTGAACCACTTCACGGTTCCAGTAGCCATACAAATCTCCTTCGTGGTGCCAAATGGAAATGCGCACGTGCGCATGTCCAAGTCGCAACAGCAATCCATTTTTCACATGAACCCGGTTCGACATAAACAAAAAGCGCCCGACGGTCACGACCGTAAGGCGCTCACAAAATTCATGGGAACCACTACTGCAACTGCCCCGAGGCTAGCACGGAAAAGTCCTCGACCCCGGAAGGCACGAAATATTTCTTCTCGACCCCGCACTCGGACCCCGCGCCGGACCCCGTACTCGGACCCGGCGCTCCGACTTCGCACCCCGGCTGCCCCGCGCCCGGACGCCCCGCGGGAGGCCACCGCTCACTCGGGTTCGATCCCCAACTCGGCCAGGATCGCCGCCGTGTGTTCGCCGACCGCCGGGATCGGGCCCATCGCCGCCTCGCGACCGGTCACCGTGACCGGCGGCAGCAGCGCGCGCAGCGGACCGGCGGGCGAGTCGATCGTGCGCATCCGGTCCCGCGCGGCGTGTTGCGGGTGCTCGGCGAACTCGCCGACGGTGCGCATCCGGGCGTTGGCGATGCCCACCTCGTCCAGGCTCGCCACGATCTCGGCGGCGCCGCGGTCCGCGAAGGCCGCCTCGATCAACTCCGTGAGCCGCTCGTTGCCGGCCACGCGCAACGAGTTGCTCCGAAACCGGGGGTCGTCGATCAGGTCCGGACGACCCAGCACCCGCTCGCACAGCGCGGCCCATTCGCGGTCGTTCTGCACACCGACGAACACCTGGCCGCCGTCGCCGACGCGATACGGACCGTACGGCGCGATCGCCGCGTGTCGCGCGCCGGTGCGCGGCGGAGGCGTCCCGCCGTAGGTCGCGAAGTAGTACGGGAAGCCCATCCACTCGCCGAGCGCGTCCAGCATGGACACCTCGAACGCACTGCCCTCGCCGGTGACCCGGCGCTCGTAGAGCGCGGTGAGCATGCCGGTGAAGGCATACATCGCGGCGGCGATGTCGGCGATCGGGATGCCGGCCTTGGCGGGCGCGTCCGGTGTCCCGGTGACCGAGAGCAGACCGGCCTCGCATTGCACCAGCAGGTCGTACGCCTTCTTGTCGCGATAGGGACCCGAAGTCCCATAACCCGATATTCCACAGACGATCAGCCGGGGAAATCTGGCCCGCAAATCCGCCGCGCCCAGGCCCAATCGATCCGCCGCGCCGGGCGCGAGATTCTGCACGAACACGTCCGCGCGGGCGAGCAGGCGGTCCAGGATTTCCGCCGCGCGCTCGTCCTTGAGGTCGAGCGCGAGGCTTTCCTTCCCGCGATTCGCCCAGACGAAGTGGCTCGACAATCCCTCGACGGTCTCGTCGTACGCGCGGGCGAAATCGCCCGCGCCCGGGCGCTCGATCTTGATCACGCGCGCGCCCAGATCGGCCAGTTGCCGAGTCGCGTACGGCGCGGCGATGGCCTGTTCCAGGGAGACGACGGTGACACCGGCGAGGGGTAGGGGCACCCGTCCATCTTGACAGGGCGTCAGGCGTACGACACGGCGGCGCACCCTTCGGCGCGCGCCGAAGCGTCGCCGGCCGATGATGGCGACATGGACTCGATCGCACGTGCCACCGACCCGGATTCGGTCCCGCGACTCGCCGCGCTCGCCGCACTCCTCGCGGACGAGACGCGCGCGGCGGTTTGCCTCGCCCTCCTGGACCGCCGTGCCTGGACCGGCGGCGAACTGGCTCGGCACTGCGGGGTCGCGCCGTCCACGATCAGCGAGCATCTGACCCGATTGGTCGAGGGCGGCCTGCTGGTCCAAGAACGGCAGGGCCGACACCGGTACGTCCGGCTCGCGGACCCGGGGGTGGCCCGCATGGTCGAGGACCTGGCCGCGTACGCGACGCCCGTGACCACCCGTCCGGCGAACACGCTGCGCGCGCACTCGGCGGGCGCGGCCCTGGCCAGGGGCCGCACCTGCTACGACCACCTGGCCGGCCGGCTGGGCGTGGCGATCACCGACGCGCTCACCGCCCGGGATCTGCTCCGCCAGGACACCGGCTTCGCGCTCACCGACCCGGGCATCGCGTGGCTCACCGACCTGGGCGCCGACCTCACCACGTCTCGCAAGCGCCCGTTGGCCCGGCCCTGCCTGGACTGGACCGAACGCCGCCACCACCTCGCGGGCACGGCCGGCGCCGAACTGTGCCGGCTGTTCGGTGCCCGGGGGTGGACGGAGCGGGTCGGCACGGGTCGGGCGGTCCGGGCGACCGAGGAGGGGCGCAGCGCGCTGGGGCGGTTGTTGGGAATGCGGGAGGCGGAGTTCGAGCCGGCGTGACGAACCCGCCGCGCGGGGGCGGTCCGGTCGGGCGGCTCCCGGGTCGACGGACGTGTCGTGGGCGAGGTGTCGGTCAGTCGCCGGACGGAGGCCGCAGGCGCAGCCGGTCGAGCAGACGGCCGGGCCAAGAGCGCCTCGGTCGGGGTGGGTTCGACGTGTCGGCCGCCTTACCCGCGTGCTGCGACTCGGGATCGGGCTCCGGGTCGGCCTCGCGCTCGGGCAGGTATACCGCCTGGCGCCACCGCACGGTTGCCACCCCCAGCTTCCAACTCCGCTCGTCGGGGCCGTAAGTCACCGGCGTCGGGAGTACGCGGAACCCCGCCACGTCCGCCGCGTCGTAATCGGCCACGCCCAAGCCGGTGCCCGAAGGCGTGTCGGTGGGTGTGGTCGTCCGTATCTCCCATTCGCTCCCGCGCCCGAAGATCTGAATCGGCATCCCACCCCGGACCCGGACGCCGGGCCGAATCCGCAGACACGGCCGATCCGGCCCCAGCCGGTGAAGGGGGGCGCCGGCGATCCTCGGCTCTCCACACACCAAGGTGAATTCGCCCCCCGACACCCAAACCGCCTCCAACACCGAGACCTCGGACGGGTGGGTGATCGGCACGATCGCCGCCAGGTCGCCCACGCCGTGCAGCACGAACGTACCCTCGGGCAGATCGGGCCAAATGGGCGGCGTCGGGTCGACGTCGAGCGACCACGCCCCACCCGCGGTGACAACCAGCAGCCGCGGTCCGGCGACCTCGAACTCCGGTGCCTGCCAAACTTGTTCCCGACGCTCATCGATCCCCCGCCAGCCCCCCGTATCCGCCCCTTCCCTCGGCGGCACCATGCGGACCTCGACCTGCCCACCCGACCGGTCGCCGGTGAGCCTGGCCACCCCGAGCGGTCCCGTGTAGCAGACCACCTCGCTGCCGAAGCCCTCCACCGAGCGCTCGAACTCCCGCGCCGCATCCGGTTCTTTGAGCTGCAAGGACCACGCGCCGGAACACCGGACCCGCACCGTCCGCAGCCCCTGGTCCGAGATCAGGATGCTGCCGTCGGAGCCCTCACGCGGACCGTCGTAGACACACTCCTCGGCCGGCCCACCCGGTCGATCGATGCGCCACAACCGCACGTGTCGCCCCGGCGCGCTCTCGACCTGCAACAGGGCCGGCCGACCCGGCACCGGAAGATCCAGCACCACGTCGGCATCCCCGAAGCCCCGATGCGTGAAGGGCGTGTCGTCCTGCCCATGCCCCCGAACGGGCCCGAACGCCGCACTGTTCCGCCGACCAGGTTCGTACATCGTCCGACGATCCCACGCGGCCACGAGTCGGATAAGCCGGAACCCCCTCCCTCCGCGAACCGGCCACCGAGGCCCGCCCGGGTCGACGACCGATCAGGCCACCTGCCCACCGGCGGCGGCCGACCGGCCGGCCGCAGGGGCGCGTAGCGGACGTGCATCCGGGCGCGTAGCGGGCGTGCAACCCGAGCGCGTAGCGGACGGCCCGACCGTGACCGCGTAGCGGGCATGCGCGCGCGCACCGACCGGGCTTGCTCGTCCCCTACGCGGCCGGCCGGTTGCGCGTCCCCTACGGGTTCGGGGTCGAGCCGGTCTCTCCGAGCCGGGGCGCTTGGCCCCTACGGGGCAGGTCACCCATCC
>NZ_JBIWJT010000022.1:189833-201523 GCF_044765325.1 Embleya sp. NPDC127516
CCGCGCGCACCGACCGGGCTTGCTCGTCCCTTACGCGGCCGGCCGGTTGCGCGTCCCCTACGGGTTCGGGGTCGAGCCGGTCTCTCCGAGCCGGGGCGCTTGGCCCCTACGGGGCAGGTCACCCATCCGCTGCGGGATCGCGGCCGCAGTCGAGTCGGGCACAGCGGAGCGGGTTGGTCCTGTGGTGCGCGGGTGGCGGGCGCGTAGCGGACGTGCAACCCGCGCGCGTAGCGGACGGCCCGACCGTGACCGCGTAGCGGGCATGCAACCCCGGGCGCGCGACCGGCTTGCCGTCCCCTACACGCCCGGCCGATTGCGCGTCCCCTACGGGTTCGGGGTCCGGGCGCCGGTGGCCGCCGGCTCGGTGGGGATGCGGGTGAACGCCGCGCGATAGCCGCTGGGGGTCAGGCCGGTGCGGCGGACCAGGTGTTTGCGCAGCGAGTCGGTGGTGCCGATGCCGCTGTGGTGTGCCACCAGTTCCATGGACAGGTCGGTGGTCTCCAGCAACTCCCTTGCCCGATCCACCCGTTGGTGGAGCAGCCATTGCAGTGGGCTGAGGCTCGTCTCGGCGTGGAAGCGTCGGGTGAGGGTGCGCACGCTGGTGCTCGCGTGCGCGGCGAGGTCGGCCAGCGTGAGCGGTTCGTCGAGCCGGGCCAGGGCCCAGGCCCGGGTGCCGGCGAGCGACACACCGCTTTCCGGTGGGAGCGGTGATTCGATGAACTGGGCCTGGCCGCCGGGGCGTACCGGCGCGGCGACGACCAGACGCGCGACCGTGTTGGCCGTGGCGGCGCCGTAGTCGGTCCGGATCAGGTGCAGGCACAGGTCGATCCCGGCGGACAGACCGGCGGAGGTCAGGATCGGGCCGTCCTCGACGTACAACACGTCCGGCCGCAGGTCCACGGCCGGGAAGCGGCGGCGGAACTCCTCGGTCATCATCCAGTACGTGGTGGCCGCGCGCCCGTCCAGAAGGCCCGCCTGGGCCAGCACGAACGCGCCGGTGCAGATCGACGCCATCCGCTTCCCCGCCGCCGCGGCGTCACGCAGCGCGGCCAGGACGCGCGGGTCGGCATCGGCGCGCGCACCCGTGCCGGTGACGATCACCGTCTCGGCGTCGTCGATCGCGTCGAGGCCGTGCGACACCACGATGTCCAGGCTGCCGGTGCCGACCACGGCGCCGGGCTCGGCGGTACACACCCGCACCCGGTAACCGGCCGCGCCCTCGACCAAGTCGACGCCACCGAGCACCAGTTCCGGGATGGACAGGTCGAACGTGGTCACCGGTGGCACGGCCACAACGGCTATTCGATGCATGGCCCGAACCTCCGGATGTTTGGCATTCCGGCCACTACCGTACGCCCCGACGCGGGCGGGAGGGTGATCACGTCCTTCTCGGACACCTCTACTTCCCCTTCGCTTCCCCTTCTCCCCTTCCCGGAGCCCTGATGTCCTCGTCATCCGTCTTCCACGTCGTCGTCGGTGCCGGTGCCACCGGCTCGGCCACCGCACTGCTGCTCGCCGAGTCGGGTGAGCGGGTCCGGGTGGTCAGCCGCCGCGGTGGCGGCCCGCCGCATCCGCTGATCGAACGTGTCGCCGCCGACGCGACCGATACCGCCCGCCTGATCGAGCTCACGAGTGGCGCGCGGACGTTGTTCAACTGCGCGATGCCGCCCTACGATCGCTGGCCCATCGACTGGCCGCCGCTGGCCGCGGCGATGTTGACGGCGGCGGAGCGCACGGGGGCGCACTACGTGATGCTCGGCAACCTGTACGGCTACGGCCCGGTGGACGGGCCGATGACCGAGGACCTGCCGATGGCCCCGACCACCGTCAAGGGCCGCGTCCGCGCGGAGATGTGGACGAACGCGCTGGCCGCGCACGACGCGGGCCGGGTCCTGGTCACCGAGGTCCGGGCGAGCGACTTCCTGGGTGCGGGAGCGGGCTCGTTGTACAACTTCCTGGTCGTCCCGCAGGTGCTCGCCGGCACCCCGGCCGCGATCCCCGGCGACCTGGACGCGCCGCAGAGCTGGTCCTACATCGGCGACGTGGCCCGCACCCTCGTCGCGGCGGCGCGGTCGGCCGAGTCCTGGGGACGGGCGTGGCACGTACCGTCGTCGACCGGCTCCATCCGGGACCTCACCGCACGCCTCGCCGAGCTGACCGGCTCACCCGTCCCCCGGCTGACCCGGTTGACGGCCGAGGAGGTGCGCGCGATCGGCCTGGAGAACCCGATCATGGCGGAGGTCGAGGAGATGCTCTACCTCACCGAGGGCGCGTCCATCCTCGACGCGACGGTGACGACGAAGATCCTGGAGGTGTCCGCGTCACCCTTGGACACCGCGTTGCGCGAACTGGGCTCTCCGGTGGGCGAATAGGCGTCGCGCCCGGCCCGGCCGTGTTCCCGTCCCGTTCCGACACACTTGTCTCATGGACGACGACGCGGAGCACGCCCGGGCCTGGCTCGCCATCGAAGGCATCACCGAGTCCGACGACGGCACGTGGCGAGACGCCGAGACACCCGACGAACCGATGACCGGCAACGAGCTGGCGCATTCCTGGGTTGATGTCGCGATCACGGATCCGGACCTGGACGGGGCCGGGCGGTTGCGGCTCGCGTTCGGGTTCCTGGACCTGTTGGACGACTATTGGGTGACCTGCGAGATGCGTTTCGCGCTGGCGAGCAGGACCGACCCGCCTCCCGCGGACGTGTTCTGGGCCGGCTACCGCGCCCGGTTGGAGGCGGAACGGGAGTACGCGGCGGTCGGTTACTCCCTTTGGGTGGACTGGTTCGAGGATCGAGGCACCGTGGAGCGGGCGTTCGCCGAGGTGCTGGGCAACGATCTCGACCGGTTGGGTCGAGTCGCCCGGGACGAGCCGTTGTTCCGGCGGGCCGGCCGTGTGCTGGAGTGCTCGGGCCCGGTGCCGTGGCCGCTCAAGTACCCGGTGTACCAGGCCGCGGCGGCCCGGCCCGAGCTGCACCCGGCCCTGTTCCAGGGGCTTCGGGGCAGCTACGGGGATGTCCACGGCAGCCTCGACACGGCGGCCGGCCTCGCCCTGCTCGGCCGGCTGCGCCTGCCCGCCGACACCCCCGACGTCGAGCGCCTGCGTACCGTCCTGGCGGCGGGCCACAACAACCACTACCGGTCCCCGGGCGCGTGGGAGGCCGCCGCGTCCTGAGTTCGCGCGATCCGCGAGGCGTGTTTAATCGGGTCTCATCGGCGCGACGGAAGGACCCCGCGATGGGCACGGTGGATCGGCACGGGCTCGAACTGTCCGGCATGGGTCCGGAGGCGGTCCGGCACTATGAACGTGCGCTCGACGCGCTGTTGTTCTTCCGGCCCGAGGTGAGCACCGAGGTCGAGGCGGCGCTGCTGGCCGATCCGAACGCGCCGATGGCCAACGTGTTCGCGGCCTATCTGGGCCTGCTGGGCACCGAGTCGGTGGACGCCGCCGCCGCGAACGAGCGCTACGCCGCGTTCGTGCCGACCCCCACCCGGGTCGGCGCCCGCGAGGTCGCGCACATGCGGGCCGCCGAGGCGTGGCTGGCCGGCGACATCCACCGGGCCGGCGACATTCTGCACGAGTTGGTCGTGGCGTACCCCCGGGACGCGCTCGCGCTGCTGGTCGGCCATCAGATCGACTTCCTCACCGGCGACGCGCTGCGCCTGCGCGATCGGGTCGGCGGCGCGCTGAGCGCGTGGGATCGGGACGATCCGCACTACGGTCCGGTGTTGGGGATGGCCGCGTTCGGCCTGGAGGAGACCGGCCACTACGCGCGCTCCGAGGAGGCCGGGTCGGCCGCCGTGGCCGCGAATCCGCGCGACGTGTGGGCGATCCACGCGGTGGTGCACACCTACGAGATGCAGGGCCGGTTCGCCGAGGGCATCCGCTACCTGGACGCCCGCACCGCCGACTGGACGGGCGGCAACTACCTGAACGTGCACAACTGGTGGCACTACGGCCTGTTCTCGATCGAGGCCGGCGCGATCGATCGCGCGCTGGCCATCCACGACGCGGTACTGCACAACGACAAGTCGCTCGGTGTCGCGATGGAACTCCTGGACGCCTCGGCCCTGTTGTGGCGCATTCACCTCACCGGCAACGCGCAGGTCGAGCGCTGGAACCGGCTCGCCGACGCGTGGGCGGCCCGCGCGGACGTCCCGTATTACGCGTTCAACGACACGCACGCCGTGATGGCCTACCTCGGCGCCGGCCGGATCGCCGCCGCGCAGGCGGTGATCGAGGACCGCGAGAGCCGGCTCGGCACACCCCACCGAGAGGTGGCCAACGACCGGATGACGGCGCAGGTCGGCCTGCCGGTCTGCCGCGCGCTGGTCGCCTTCGAACAGGGCCGGTACGCGGACACCGTCGACATCCTCGTCCCGATCCGGCACCACCTGAACACCTTCGGCGGCAGCCACGCCCAGCGCGACGCGATCCAGCAGACCCTGGTCGAGGCGGCGCTGCGGGGGAACCGGCACAACCTGGCCCGGACGCTGCTCAGCGAGCGGATCAATCTCCGCCCGACCAGCCCGTACAACTGGCTGGGCCGGGCCCGCCTGGCCGACGCCCTGGGCCGGTCCGCCGAGGCCGCCGAAGCTCGCGAGCGCGCCGCCGAGCACAGGGCCGCGATCACGGCGGCCTGGGGGCGCTGACCCGGGCCGACCACGCCCGCGCCCCGTGCGCGAGAATTGCGCACTCGTCCCGGGCCGAACCGATCGGCCCGCGACGCCATCGACCGCACGGGATCGACCGCACAGGAGAGTGGCACGCATGGGTGAGTCCTCGGCAACCGGTTCCGGAACTCGGCGCCGGGTTCCGGACGATCAGGGACTGCTCGCCGCCGCCGCGCGGAGCCCGGGCGGCTCGGTCGCCGAGATCGATCCGGCGTTCGCCGACGACCCCAACGGATACGTGCCCGGTGAGGCGATCCGAGGCGCGTGGGTGGTCGGTCCGGACGGGCTGCTGACCGGCGAGTACCGGGAGAACCCGCACCACGGGCCGCCGCGGGACGACTTCACCAAGCTGCTCGAGGACGACGCGTGGTTCGGCTGGCTCGGCGAGGACCCGGCCGGCGCGATCCGCGAATCGGTCACCGAGTGCTTCGGGGACCAGGCTCCGGGCGCGGTGCTGACCTGGATGAAGGTGCTGGAACCGCCGCGCTGCGCGACCACCGGTCGGCCCGCCCCGGACAACGAGCAGTTTCTGATCCCCACCCGGGCCGGCGTGGCCGTCTGGTTCGCGGCGCAGATCAGCGCGCCGGACCGGGCCCGGGCCACGGTGTGCGGCATCTTCACCTGGGTCGCGATCCACCTCGACGCCCCGGACGATCGCCGGGACCGCGTCTGGCTCGACCTGGACGCGGACCTGGACTGGGCGGAGCAGCAGCTCCCGCCCCGGATGTACGGCTTGGACGCGGAGACGGGCGACGCGGGGACGGGCGACGGCGAGGGTGCCCCGAGCGCCTGAGCCGCGACCGGCGGGCCTCGCTCCTCCCGCGCCCGCGCACTCCGTGCGCTACCGCGCCGCCAGCAATCGCGGCTTCAAGTGCCGGGCGATCGCCTCCGCGAGCCCGGGCGGCACCGCGTTGCCGATCTGCCGGGCGATCTCGGTCTTGGAGCCGCACCACACGAAGGTCTCCGGGAAGGACTGGAGCCGGGCCGCCTCGCGATGCGTGATCGGGCGGTTGACCCGGTCGGTCGGATCGTCCGGATTCCACTGCGGGTGCAGGTACTGACCCTTCTCCGGCTTGTAGAACTCGGTCCGGATGGTCAGGGACGGGTGGTCCCAGCGCATCCGGCCCATCACGTCCGTCGTGCCGGTCTTCTTGTTGCGCCAGCAGTCCGGCAGCAGGTGGTCCGGCAGGTCGAATCGGCCGCCGCCGGGCGGGACGCAGTCGTAGCGCAGCAGCGAACGCTCGATCGGCGTGCGGGCCAGGTGCAGGTCGGCCTCCTTGAACACGCCGGGCACGCTGCGGCCGAAGAACTCGGTTTTGGCAACCGGCAGGCTGGTCGTACCGGGGACCCTCGGCAGGTGCTCGATCGCGTCGCGGACGGTATTCCAGCGCAGTGGGCGGCCGGGGCCGTGGGTCGGCTCGGGGACGGTGATCTCACCGATCCGGGAGCCGATCACGATCGCCCGCTTTCGCCGCTGCGGAACGCCGTAGTCCACCGCCGGGAGCAGCGCGTCGGTCAACACGTACCCCTCCAGGAGGCCGCCGGGCCGAGCCTCCGCGAGCAGCAGCGCGAACTCGGCGGACTTCTGGAAGCGGTCCACGTTCTCGATCACGAACACCTTGGGCCTGGCCCGGCGCACGAAGCGCAGGTATTCCTTCCAGAGCTTGTTGCGCGGGTCCTCGACGTTGCGGCTGCCCAGGTTGGAGAAGCCCTGGCAGGGCGGGCCGCCGATGATCAGGTCGGCGCGCGGGATGTCCCTGTCCGGGATCTCCGCGATGTCGCCCCAGCGCATGTGCGCCTCGCCGAAGTTGGCGGCGTAGGTCGCGGCGGCGTGCAGATTCCACTCGACCGCCATGACCGGCCGAAAGCCCTTCGCGGCGGTGAATCCGGACGTCATTCCACCGCAGCCCGCGAACAGGTCGATCATGGTGATGGGTCGTGCCATGCGGACAGGTTAGCCGGCCGCGCGTCGGGCGATCACCGCCTCCCGCACCCTGGCCGCCGCCGTGACCGGGTCCTCGTGCTCCCAGACCCGCACGACCAGCCAGCCTGCCTCCGCCATCCGTCGGTCGGTGTCGGCGTCGCGGGTGCGGTTTCCCTCGATCTTGGTCTTCCAGAACTCGGCGTTGCGCTTGGGCCAGGTCCCGTGCACCGGGCAGCCGTGCCAGAAGCAGCCGTCGACGTAGACGGCGACCTTGGCCGGGCCGAACACGACGTCCGCCTCGCGGCGGATGCCCTTGAGCGGGCGGCGGTGCACGCGGTAGCGCAGGCCCATGCCGTGCAACACGCGTCGCAGCGCGACCTCGACGCCGGTGTCCTTGCTGCGTTGGCGACTCATCCGCGCGCGGGTCGCATCCGTGGTGGTCAGGCTCGTCACGAAGACCATGGTGCACGGTCGCACTGTCATCGGGCGCGCCGTCGGCGGGCGCGCTGCCGTTGGTCGCGCCGTCATCGCACCGGGGAGGGCGAGGCCGCCGGGCCGGGTGCCTCGCTCAGGCCGGGTACGCCCGCGCCTCGGTCGCCTTGACCGCTGCCCACACCGGCTTGCCGGGCGCGAGTTCGAGTTCGGCGACCGCGAGCGGGGTGACGTCGGCGAGCAGCGGGACGGGGCCAGTCAGTTCGATCCGGACGGTGTCGCCGTGCAGTTCCATGCCGCCCACCTCGACCTGCCACAGGTTGCGCGGGCTGCCGTCGGGCCGGCTCCGGTACAGCGTTACCGCGGCCGGTGGGAAGGCCACGAACACCTCGTCCGCAGCCGGTAGTTCGGCCACCACCAGGCGCTGCCCGCCGGGCAGGTCGACGCCGCCGGCCGAGGTGGTACCCCGGTACAGGTTCAGGCCCACCAGGCGCGCCACGTAGTCGGTACGCGGGTGCCGGGCCACCTGGGCCGGCGTACCGTCCTGGACCGCGTGCCCCGCCTCGATCACGGTGAGCCGGTCGGCCAGCACCATCGCGTCCAGCGGGTCGTGGGTGATCACCACCGCGACCCCGTCGAAGTCGGCCAGGTGCCGGCGCAGCGTCGCGCGCACCTCCACCCGGGTGCGCGCGTCCAGCGCGGCCAACGGCTCGTCCAGGAGCAGCAGTCGCGGATGGGTGGCCAGCGCGCGGGCGAGCGCGACCCGTTGCGCCTGTCCGCCGGAGAGCCGGCCCGGCTTGACGCCGGCGTGTTCGCCCAGACCGACCCGGTCCAGCCAGTCCGCCGCCAGGCCGCGGGCCTCGCGTCGGCCGACGCCCTGGCAGCGCGGGCCGAAGGCGACGTTCTCCAGCGCGGACAGGTGCGGGAAGAGCAGGTAGTCCTGGAAGACCACGCCCACCGGTCGCCGCTCGGGTGGCGTGTACAGCCGCCGCTTCGGGTCCTCCAGGTCGACGCCCGCGAGCCTGGTGTGGCCGCCGGCGCCGAGCGGGACCAGGCCGGCCAGGGCACGCAGCGCGGTGCTCTTGCCGGCGCCGTTGGGGCCGAGCAGCGCGACCACCTCGCCGGGTGCGGCGGTCAGGTGTACGTCCAGGCGGAACGCGTCGCGGGTGACGACGAGGTGGGCGTCGAGGCCGCCGGCGTGGTCCGGGGCGGTCGATTCACTCGCGCCGGCCGCTTCGTCCGGGCCGGTCACGAGGTGGTCATCCAGCGTTCGCGCAGGCCGGCCAGGATCAGCACGGACACCGCCAACAGCACGAGGGAAAGCACGATCGCCGCCTCCGGGTCGGTTTCCAGGGCCAGGTAGACGGCGAGCGGCATGGTCTGGGTCTTGCCCGGGAAGTTGCCGGCGAAGGTGATGGTGGCGCCGAACTCGCCGAGCGCGCGGGCCCACGCGAGCACCGCGCCGGCCGCCACGCCGGGCGCGATCAGCGGCAGGGTGACCCGGCGGAACGCGGTCCAGCGGGACGCGCCGAGCGTCGCGGCGGCCTCCTCGTAGCGCGGATCCGCCGCCCGCAGCGCGCCCTCGACGCTGATCACCAGGAACGGCATGGCCACGAACGCCTCGGCCACGATCACGCCGGTCGTGGTGAACGGCAGCGTGTAGCCGAAGGTCTCGTCCAACCACTCGCCCACGATGCCCCTGCGGCCGAGCACCAGGAGCAGCGCGACACCGCCCACCACGGGCGGCAGCACCAGCGGCAGCGTGACCAGCGCGCGGACCAGTCGGCGGCCGGGGAAGTCGGTCCTGGCCAGCAGCCAGGCCAGCGGCACCCCCAGGACCAGCACGACGCCGGTGGCCACGGTCGCGGTGAACAGCGAGAGCTTGAGCGCCTCGCGGACCTCGGTACTGCCGAGCTGACTCCCCAGGTCGCTCCACGGTGCCCGGATCAGCAGCCCGAGCAGCGGCAGCACCAGGAACACCAGGCCGATCAAGCCGGGTACGAGCAGGGCCAAGGGTGCGCCGCCGCGTCGGGGGTGATCGGCCCGCCTGCGTCCGAACGGCGTGCGCCTGGCTTGCTCGCGCACGGCTTGCTCGCGCCTGGCCTGCTCGCGGCGGCGGACCCGGGGAGGTTGGCTCACGGTGTCTGGAAGCCCGCCGTCGTCAGGGCCGTGCGGCCGGGCTCGGACAGGACGTACGCCACGAACGCCTTGGCCGCGTCCGTGTTGGGCGCCTTGGCGAGCGGGACGATCGGGTACGTGTTGACCGCCTGCGCGGACTCGGGGAAGTCCACGCCGACCGCCTTGGCGCCGGCCGCCTTGACGTCGGTGCGGTAGACGAGGGCCGCGTCCACCTCGCCCAGGGTGAGCTTGGTGAGTGCGGCCTTGACGTCCTGTTCGAGCGTCGAAGGAGTGAACTTGACCCCGGCCGCGTCGAGGGCCGTCTTCGCGGCGGCGCCGCACGGCACCTGCGGTGCGCACTGGGCGACCTTGAGGCCGTCCTGCTTGAGGTCGGCGAGCGACTTGATGTTCTTCGGGTTCCCCGGCGCGACCGCGATCTGCAACGTGTTCTTGGCGAAGGCGGCGGGCCTGCCGTCGGCGCTCTTGGCGTCGGTGACGAGCTTCATGTTCTTCTCGTCGGCGGAGGCGAACACATCGGCGGGCGCGCCCTGGTTGATGCTCGCGGCCAGGGCCGAGCTGCCGAGGTAGTTGAACTTGACCGTGACACCCGGGTGCGCGGACTCGAACTGCTTGCCCAGCGCGGTGAACGTCTCGGTCAGCGAAGCCGCGGCGAACACGGTGACGGTGCCCTTGAGCGGCTTGGCGTCGGCGGCGGGCGCGGACGCGCCGGCACCGACCGGCGGCGTGGCCCCGCCGACCTTCTTGTCGTCCTTGTCGTCGTCGCTGCCGCATCCGGCGAGCGCGATCAGCGCAGCCGCGAGCAGCGCCGCCGAAACCGCACGTCCGGCCCGCACCGTGCCCATGGCACCCATCGTGTCGACTCCCCACCTATTCGAGGGAGTGCTCACGCGCGCCCTCGGTCCGCTCCACCATGACATTCGTCGACTTCACCACTGCCGTGGCGAGCACCCCGACCCGCAAGCCGAGTTCGTCCGCGGCCTCGGCGCTCATCAGCGAGACCACCCGGTACGGCCCGGCCTGGATCTCGACCTGGGCCATCACCGTGTCCTTGCGGACGTCGGTGACGATGCCGCGGAAGCGGTTGCGCGCGGACGACCAGCCGAGTCGCTCGCTGTCCGCGCGGGCGTCGCCGGCGGCCGCCGAGCGGGCGAACGCGGCCAGCGCCGCACCCTCCACCACCCGCCGACCGTTCTCGTCCCGCCGCGCGTCGAGCCGACCGGAGTCCACCCACCGCCGCACCGTGTCCGCGCTCACTCCGAGCAGAGCCGCCGCGTCACCGATCCCGAACATGTTCACGGCCGGGATCCTAGTCACGAGCGCCTCTCCCACCGAGCGAAGCCGATACCCGCAAACCACGGCAGAAGCCGCCACTTGCGGATCATCATCCTTGCAGATGCGAGGATCATTCGACCATAGGGGTCGCAGATTCGATGGAATCAGGCACTGTGTCAGGAGGCCGTGTCGGACGTTGCCGCTGTTCGCGTCGACTCGCGGGGCGGCCGGTTCAGTGTGTTCGGTGGTACTCGGCGAGGGTGGTGAACGCGGCCTTGGGCTCCCAGGGCAGGTCGGGGTAGGCGTCCCCGTGGCGGTTCTCCAGGACCTTGACGATGCCGTAGCTCGCCAGATCCAGGTCGTCGCGGGGTCGCCGTCGGGGCGGTGCGGGCGGGAGTGCAGCGCGAAGAGGAACACGAAGGTGCTGTCGACGCCTCCGGCGTCGAACGCCTCGAGGAGTTCGCGCATGTAGCCGGCCTGTCCGGCGTCGTCGCGGACGTACTCGCCGTTCAGGTGGATCGGTGCGCCGGTGTCCTTGTCGTGCTCGACGATCTCCAGGCCACGCGCGCCCGTGTCGCCCGCGCCGCGGAAGCATGCGGCACCGAACTCGGTGATGGCGAACGGCTTTTGTTGCGACGCGACGAGACCGTGGACGCCCTCGGCGAACTGCGCGGCGGTATCGGCCGACCGGTAGAGGTCCAGGGACACGGTGTCGAAGGGCGTCCAGTCGACGCGTTCCAGCGGTACGGCGGCGTAGGTGATCCGGCCGCCGAATCGTTCGCGGACGAGGGCCGCGACCTTGCCGAGGAAGTCGTTCACACACGCGCCGATTTCGGCGATGTGCTCGCGCAGGCGGTCCGGGGGCCAGTAGTTCGACCCGCTCGTTTCCGCCCGGCCCGGCGCCGGCCCTGGACCAGCCACATCACCGACGCCCTCGAACGGCGCGCACTCCTGCCGAGCCCCGGATAGCCGACGGATTCCTCGTTCATACGGCAGCAGCTCAACACCCGGAGCAGTGGAACGCGGCACCACCCCGAGACGACACTCGGGTTCTTGGCCCGCCCAGCCTCGGCCCAATGCACGAAACGGTCCACCAACTCCGCCGGCGGACCGTCGCGAAAGGTCGAGGTTGGATAGCTCAAGCCAAAGGCGTGCTTAGAAGTCGTTTCATTTGGCATATTGGCGGTAGCAGATCAATGCGGCAGCGATGCTGACGAACGCGCCGAAGTGCGCCGCCTTGACCTCGTATC
>NZ_JBIWJT010000023.1:0-150324 GCF_044765325.1 Embleya sp. NPDC127516
GTCGTGGGAGGCGTTCGAGCGGGCCGGGATCGACCCGGCCGGGTTGAGGGGCAGCCAGACCGGCGTCTTCGCCGGCGTCATGTACCACGACTACGCGGCCCGTCTCGCCGACGTTCCCGAGGAAGTGGAGGGCTACCTCGGCACCGGCTCGTCGGCGAGCGTGGTGTCGGGCCGGGTCGCGTACACCTTCGGGTTCGAGGGCCCGGCGGTGACCGTCGACACGGCGTGCTCGTCGTCGTTGGTGGCGCTGCACCTGGCCGGTCAGGCGCTGCGCAGCGGCGAGTGCTCGATGGCCCTCGTCGGCGGGGTCACCGTGATGACCAACCCGGGCCTGTTCGTCGAGTTCAGCCGTCAGCGCGGAATGTCGCCGGACGGGCGGTGCAAGGCGTTCTCGGCCGCCGCGGACGGCACGGGCTGGTCCGAGGGTGTCGGGGTACTGCTGGTGGAGCGGCAGTCGGACGCCGTACGCAACGGCCATCGCGTCCTTGCCGTCGTGCGCGGAACCGCGGTCAACCAGGACGGCGCCAGCAACGGTCTCACCGCGCCCAACGGCCCGTCCCAACAACGCGTCATCCAGCAGGCCCTGGCCAATGCGGGTCTCGGTCGGCAGGACGTGGACTCGGTGGAAGGCCACGGCACCGGTACGACACTGGGTGACCCGATCGAGGCGCAGGCGATCATCGCCACGTATGGCCAGGACCGTACCGACGAACGTCCGCTCTACCTCGGGTCGTTGAAGTCGAACATCGGTCACGCGCAAGCCGCCGCCGGCGTGGCGGGCGTGATCAAGATGGTGATGGCGATGCGTGCGGGCGTGTTGCCGCAGACGCTGCACGTCGATGAGCCTTCCCCGCACGTGGACTGGTCGGCGGGTGCGGTCGAGCTGCTCACCGAAGCCCGCGCGTGGCCCGATACGGGCCGTCCCCGCCGGGCCGGTGTGTCGTCCTTCGGCGCCAGTGGGACCAACGCGCACGTCGTTTTGGAGCAGGGACCCGAACCGGTGCCCGCTGCCGGGCGCGGAGGACCCACGGCCCCGGAGCGCGTCCTGCCCTGGCTGTTGTCCGCCCGGACGAAGGAGGCCCTCGCCGGTCAGGCGCTGCGCCTCGCCGCTCTGGTGCGTGGTGACGACGCGCTCGGAACGGCTGACATCGGGCACGCCCTGGCGACATCCCGCGCGGTGTTCGAGGAGCGTGCCGTCGTCGTCGGGCGCGGCCGTGACGAGCTGCTGGCCGGGCTCGACGCGCTCGCCGAGGACTGGCCCGCGTCCGGCCTGGTGGTGGGTTCGGCCCGCCCCGATTCCCGGGTGGCGTTCTTGTTCACCGGCCAGGGCAGCCAGCGGATGGGAATGGGCCGCGAGCTGTACGAGGCGTTCCCGGTCTTCGCCGAGGCGTTCGACACCGTGGTGTTCGAACTCGACCGGCAGCTGTCCGGGCATGCGGCCTACTCGGTGCGCGATGTCGTGTTCGGAGCCGACGGCACGGAGGGCTTGCTGAACGAGACGGTCTTCACCCAGGCGGGTCTGTTCGCCCTCGAAGTCGCCGTCTACCGGCTCGCCGAGTCGTTCGGGGTGCGACCCGACTACCTGCTGGGCCACTCGATCGGCGAACTCGCCGCCGCCCACGTCGCGGGCCTCTGGTCGCTGCCGGACGCGGCGGTCGTGGTGGCCGCCCGCGGCCGGCTGATGCACGCGCTGCCCGCCGGCGGCGCGATGGTCGCCGTCTCGGTCTCCGAACAGGAGGCGCTGGACGGCCTGGCCGCCGCGGAACGGGACGACGAGCGCGGGAGCGTGACCGTGGCTGCGGTCAACGGCCCGACCTCGGTAGTCCTGTCCGGCGACGAGGAGCCGGTGTCGCGGGCCGCCGCCCGATTCGCGTTGGCGGGGCACAAGACGCGGCGGCTCCAGGTCAGCCACGCGTTCCACTCGGCGCGGATGGAACCGATGCTGGCGGAGTTCCGGCAGGTCTTGGCCACCGTCACCTTCGGTGCGACCACCGTGCCGCTGGTCTCCAACCTGTCCGGCGCGATCGCCGAGCCCGACGAACTGCGCACCCCCGAGTATTGGGTGCGGCAGGTGCGCGAGGCGGTGCGATTCGCCGATGGCGTGGCGGCACTCGACGCCGAGGGCGTCACGGCCTTTCTCGAACTGGGCCCGGAAGGCGTGCTGACCGCGATGGTGCGCGACTGCCTGGACGCGGGCACCGACGTCACCGCCGTACCGGTACTGCGCCGCGAACGCCCCGAGGTGGAGACGACCGTCGGCGCGCTGGGCGTTGTGCACGTGGCGGGCGTGCCCGTGCGGTGGTCGGCTCTCTTCACGGCGACGGGAGCCGGCGTGGGAACCGGAACGGAAGCCGGAGCCGGAACCGGAGGGCAAACGGGAGTGCGAACGGCGACCGCGAGCGTGGAACTGCCAACGTACGCCTTCCAGCGCCGGCGCTACTGGCTCGACAGCGCCTCTGCCCCGCACACGGACGCCACCGACCTCGGACTCGCCTCCGGCCGGCACCCGCTGGTCGGCGCGGCGGTTCGGCTCGCCGGCACCGACCAGGTCGTGCTCACCGGGCGGCTCTCGCTGTGTACCCACCCCTGGCTCGCGGATCACGCGGTCGCCGGCACCGTCCTGCTGCCCGGCTCGGCACTCGCCGAACTGGCCGTGCACGCCGCCGACACCGTCGGCTGCGCCCGGGTCGCCGAACTGACCCTGGAGGCACCGCTCGTGCTGCCCGAACGGGCAGGCGTACAGGTGCAGGTCGCGATCGGCGGCGTGCAGGGCGACGGTAGCCGCAGTGTCGAGCTGTACTCCCGGCCGGAGGACGACGCCAACGCCGATCCCGGCGACGGGGCGGTCTGGACCCGGCACGCGACCGGCACGCTGGCCGCAGCGGCCGATCCGGGCGCCGACGCCCCGGACCTCGACTTCGACCTCGCCACGTGGCCACCGGCCGGGGCCCGGCCCGTGGAACTGGACGGCTTCTACCCGCACCTGGCCGAGAGCGGATATGGCTACGGCCCGGCGTTTCGGGGCCTGCGCGCCGCGTGGCGCCTCGGCGACGAGGTGTACGCCGAAGTCGCGCTCCCCGACGAACTCACCAATTCCGCAGACCGATTCGGCCTGCACCCGGCGCTGCTCGACGCGGCCCTGCACGCCGCGAAACTCACCGGCGCGGGCGTCGAGGACGGTCTCGTCCGGTTGCCGTTCGCCTGGACCGACGTGGTCCTATTGGCCACCGGCGCCTCGGCGCTACGACTGCGGCTGTCCGTCGCCGGCCCCGAGCGGCTCGCCATCCAGGCCGCCGACGGAGCCGGCCGTCCGGTGCTCGCCGTCGGGCAGTTGGCGCTGCGTACCGTCTCTCCCGAGCAACTCGGCGCCGTGCGCGAGGACACGGGCGGGGCCCTCTACCGGATGAGCTGGGTGCCGGTCGACGTGACCGCAGTGCCCGCGGGTTCCATCGACCCCGGCGAGCCGACCATTCTCGACTGCGTGCCCTCCGCGGCCACGGACCGCGACGGGCTCGCGGACTCGGTGTCGGCGACAACCGCCGCTGTACTGGCGGGGGTTCAGCAGTTGCTCGCGGGTGAGGGCGGTCCGGAACCGCTGGTCGTGGTGACGCATGGCGCGGTGGCTGCGGCGGCCGGCGACACGGTGCCGGATCTCGCGCATGCCTCCGTGTGGGGGTTGGTGCGTTCGGCCCAGAGCGAGCACCCCGGCAGGTTGATGCTGGTGGACACGGACGACAGTCCCGAGTCCGCGATGCTGCTCCGAGCCGCCGTGCGCAGCGGCGAACCGCAGTCGGCGCTCCGCGACGGACAGGCGCTGGTACCCCGACTGGTCCGCTCCGGCCCGACCGGCCGCGATGGCGGCGCCCTGGTCCCGCCGCGCGGCGACTGGGCCTTGCGCACCAGGGGCACCGGCACCCTGGAGGGCCTGGCCCTTCTTCCCCCCGACGACACCGCACAACGGCCGCTCGGCGAGCACGAGATCCGGATCGCCATCCGGGCGGCCGGTCTCAACTTCCGGGACGTGTTGATCGCGTTGGGTGTGTATCCGGGTGCCGCGTCGATGGGCGGCGAAGGTGCCGGTGTGGTCACCGAGGTGGGCGCTGCGGTCGCCGAACTCGCAGTCGGTGACTCGGTGTTCGGGCTCTTCCCGGACGCGTTCGGGCCGCACGCCGTCGCCGACCACCGGATGGTGACGAAGCTGCCGGACGAGTGGTCGTTCGAGCGGGCGGCGTCGGTGCCGGTGGTGTTTCTGACGGCGTATTACGGCTTGGTGGAGTTGGGTGGTTTGCGGGCCGGTGAGTCGGTGTTGGTTCATGCCGGTGCGGGTGGGGTGGGGATGGCGGCGGTGCAGATCGCGCGTCATCTGGGTGCCGAGGTGTTCGCGACGGCGAGTGAGGGCAAGTGGGAGACGTTGCGGTCGCTCGGTGTGGACGACGCGCACATCGCCGATTCCCGCACGCTCGACTTCGAGGAGCACATCCGTACGGCCACCGGTGGGCGTGGTGTGGATGTGGTGTTGAACTCTCTCGCGGGTGAGTTCGTGGACGCCTCGCTGCGGCTCCTGGCCGATGGTGGCCGGTTGTTGGAGATGGGCAAGACCGACATCCGTGACCCGGACGCGGTGCACACCGCCCACCCGGGCACCACGTACCGCCCGTACGACCTGATGACGGTCGCCCCGGAGCACATCCGGGCGCTCTTCGCCCAGTTGATGCCGCTGTTCGGATCAGGCGTGCTGGCGCCGATCACGGTGCGGTCGTGGGATGTGCGGCGGGCGCCGGAGGCGTTCCGGTTCATGTCGCAGGCCCGGCACACCGGGAAGCTCGTGCTGCGGATGCCGGTGCCGCTCGATCCGGGTGGGACCGTCCTGATCACCGGCGGCACGGGCACCCTGGGGGGCCTGGTGGCCCGCCATCTGGTCACCCGACACGGCGTGCGCAACCTCGTACTGGCGAGCCGGCGCGGCCCCGACGCCCCCGAGGCGGACGCGCTGGTGGCGGAGTTGATCGACCTCGGCGCCGAAGTCGCGGTCGAGGCGTGCGACGCGGCCGATCGGGAAGCCCTCGCCGCGGTCCTGGCGCGGATCCCCGCAGGCGCGCCGCTCACGGCGGTTGTCCATGCCACCGGTGTCCTGGACGACGGCCTGATCGAGTCGATGACCCCGGAGCGTCTGGAGCGGGTCCTGCGATCCAAGGTCGACGGCGCGGTCAACCTGCACGAACTCACCGCCGAGCACGACCTCTCCGCCTTCGTTCTCTTCTCCTCGATCGCCGGCATGCTGGGTGGCCCCGGGCAGGCCAACTACGCGGCGGCGAACGCCTTCCTGGACGCGCTGGCCGTCCGCAGGCAGGCCGCCGACCTCCCCGGCACCTCCGTGGCGTGGGGGCTGTGGGCGGCCACGAGTGGCATGACCGGGCAACTCGGCCGGCAGGACCTCGCCAGGATGCACCGCTCCGGCATCGCCGCGATGACGGCCGAACAGGGCCTCGGGCTGCTCGACGCGGCCCTGAACGTCGCCGAGGCGAATCCGGCCGCGGTTCGATTCGACCTCGGTGCGCTGCGGAAGGCGGCCGAGTCCGGTGACCTGCCCGCGCCTCTGCACGGCCTGGTGCGCGCGCCGCTGCGTCGGGCCGCCGCGTCCGCCGAACCCGCGGAGTCGTCGACGCTCGCCCGGCAGTTGGGGGGCCGGTCCGAGGCGGAGCAGGAGCGCATCCTGGTCGACCTCGTCCGCGGCCACTGCGCCGCGGTGCTCGGGCACGCCTCGATGGAGGCGATCTCGTCCGACCGCGGCTTCCTGGAGTCCGGCTTCGACTCGCTCACCGCAGTCGAACTGCGCAACCGGCTCGGCACCGCCACCGGGCTGGGACTGCCCGCCACGGTGATCTTCGACTGCCCGACCCCACAGGCACTGGCCCGGCACCTCAAGGACGGGCTGGGCCTGGTGCGGGAAGTGGACCCGGTGGCACCGCTGGTCGGCGAGATCGACCGGCTCGAAGCGGCGCTCGCCGCCTCGCTCCCGGGCCCGGGCGAGGACCGGGCCGCGGTGCTGCGCCGGCTCCAGACGCTGCTGTGGCGGTTCGAGGAAGTACCGGACGAGGCGGCACCCGCCGCCGGCGACGACCGGCCGGGCGGCTTGAACGCCGCGACCGACGACGAGATGTTCACCCTGCTCGACAAGGAGTTGGGGCTCGACTGACCCTGCGGCCGGCCGCACCCGTCGGCCGCCGACCGATCCGGACCCCTCCGCCCTCTGGAAAGCGTGGACGATGAACGACACCGACACGGAGCAGAAACTCCGCGACTACCTCAAGCGCGCGGCCGAGGAGCTCCAGCAGACCAGGCGGCGGCTGGCCGCCGTCGAGGCGCGCGGCCGGCAACCGATCGCCATCGTGGCCATGTCCTGCCGTTTTCCCGGAGGAGTTCGCTCGCCCGAGGATCTGTGGCGGCTGGTGGCGGCCGAGGCCGACGTGATCTCCGACTTCCCGACCGACCGGGGGTGGGATGTCGAGGGGCTCTACGACCCGGACCCGAACGCGACCGGCAAGAGCTATGTGCGCCAGGCCGGTTTCGTCCACGACGCGGCCGACTTCGACGCGGAGTTTTTCGGTATCTCGCCGCGCGAGGCGCTCGCGATGGACCCGCAGCAGCGCCTGCTCCTGGAGACGTCGTGGGAGGCGTTCGAGCGGGCGGGGATCGATCCGGCCACGCTCAGGGGCAGCCGTACCGGTGTCTTCGTCGGGGCCGGCGCGACCCGCTACATCGAGAACCTGAGCGACCTGCCACCGGCCGTCGAAGGCTACTCGATGACCGGGAACGTCGCCGGCGTGCTGTCCGGCCGGCTCTCCTACACCTATGGGTTCGAGGGCCCGGCGATAACCGTGGACACGGCGTGCTCGTCCTCGCTGGTCGCGCTGCACCTGGCCGCGCAGGCCCTGCGACAGGACGAGTGCTCCTTCGCGCTGGTCGGCGGGGTGACGGTGATGTCGGACCCGGCCCTGTTCGTCGAGTTCAGCCGGCAGCGCGGCCTCGCGGTCGACGGGCGCTGCAAGGCGTTCGCCGCCGCGGCCGACGGCACCGGCTGGTCCGAGGGCGTGGGCGTGGTGCTGGTCGAGCGGCTGGCCGACGCGCGGCGCAACGGCCACCAGGTGCTCGCCGTGCTGCGTGGCAGCGCGGTCAACCAGGACGGGACCAGCAGTGGGCTGACCGCCCCCAGTGGCCCTTCGCAGCAGCGGGTGATCCGTCAGGCGCTGGAGAACGCCCGGCTGACGGCGGATCAGGTGGACGCGGTGGAGGCGCACGGCACCGGCACCGCGCTCGGCGACCCGATCGAGGCGCAGGCGCTGTTGGCCACGTACGGCCGGGACCGCGACCCGGCGCTGCCGCTGTGGCTCGGTGCGCTCAAGTCCAACCTGGGCCATTCGGCCGCCGCTTCGGGTGTGGCGGGGCTGATCAAGATGGTGATGGCGATGCGGCACGGCATCCTGCCCAGGACGTTGCACGTCGATGCGCCGACGCCGCACGTGGACTGGACGGCGGGCGCGGTCGAGTTGCTGACCGAGGCCCGTTTGTGGCCGGAGACCGGCCGGCCGCGCCGTGCGGCCGTCTCCTCCTTCGGGATCAGCGGTACGAACGCGCATGTCGTGATCGAGCAGGCCGCGCCCGCCGAGGAGGCGCCCCGAGCCGAAGGCGACGGCGGGTCCGCGGGTGGGGTCGAAGCGGCGGTGTCCGAAGCGGCGCCCGGCCTCCTACCCTGGCTCGTCTCCGCCCGCTCCGAACCCGGACTGCGCGCGCAGGCCCGCCGTCTGCTGGACCACATCCGGGCGCACCCCGACCTCACCCCGCTCGACCTCGCCTACTCGCTCGCCGCGACCCGCTCGGCGCTGGACGTCCGCGGCGCCGTCCTCGGCGCGGACCGCGCGGAACTCCTCGCCGGACTCGCCTCTTTGGCCGAGGGCGCTCCCGGTCCGGGAGTTCGGCAGGGCAGCGTGCGCGCCGACGGTCGGCTGGCGTTGTTGTTCAGTGGGCAGGGGAGTCAGCGGGTCGGGATGGGGCGTGAGCTGCACGACTGTTTCCCGGTGTTCGCGGAGGCGTTCGATGCTGCTGTTGTCGAGTTGGATCGTCGGTTGGTGGGGCATGTCGCGTATTCGGTGCGGGATGTGGTGTTCGGTGCGGAGGGTGCCGAGGGTTTGTTGGACGAGACGGTGTTCACGCAGGCGGCGTTGTTCGCCGTCGAGGTGGCGCTGTTCCGGTTGGTGGAATCGTTCGGTGTGCGGCCGGACTTCCTGTTGGGGCATTCGATCGGTGAGTTGGCCGCCGCGCATGTGGCGGGGGTGTGGTCGTTGGAGGACGCGGCCGTGGTGGTGGCCGCGCGGGGCCGGTTGATGCAGGCGCTCCCGGCGGGTGGTGCGATGGTCGCGGTGCAGGCCGCCGAGGCCGAGGTTCGTACCGCCCTGGAAGGCTCCGACACGGTCGGTGTGGCCGCGATCAACGGACCGACGTCCGTGGTGATTTCGGGCGACGAGGAAGCCGTTCTGGCGGTCGCCGCGCAGTTCGCGGAGCAGGGCCGCAGGACCAGGCGGCTGCGGGTGGGGCACGCCTTCCACTCGGCGCGCATGGAGCCGATGCTCGCGGAGTTCCGCAGGGTTCTCGAAGGCGTTTCGTACGCGGCCCCGCGGATCCCGGTGGTCGCCAACCTCACCGGCCGAATCGCCGAGGCCGAGGAACTGACCGACCCCGGCTACTGGGTGCGCCAGGTTCGCGAACCGGTCCGCTTCGCCGACGGGATCGGCTCGCTCTCCGCCCAAGGCACCACCGCCTTCGCGGAGATCGGCCCCGACGCTGTGGCCGGCGCGATGGCACGGGAGAACACCGATCCGCAGGCGGGCCCGACCGTCGTGACGTTCCTGCGCCGGGACCACGCGGACACGGCGACATCGATCACCGCGCTGGCCACCCTCCACACGGCGGGAATCCGGGTCGACTGGTCCGGCATTCTGGCCGGGCGCGGCGGCCGCCGCGTGGAGTTGCCGACCTTTGCCTTCCAGCGGCGGCACTACTGGCTCGCGACCGAGCACCCCGCCGTCCGCACCGCTGCCGCCCGAGAGACCGCCGGGATCGACCCCGAGGCCGGCCGGCGGTACACGGTGCGGTGGCGGCCGGTCGCCGAACCGCCGACTGCCAGGCTGTCCGGCGCCTGGATGCTGATCTCGTCGCGCGCGGGCGACACCACGTTCACCACGGCGTGTGGGCGCGCGCTCGAAGAGCGCGGCGCGCACGTCGAGCACGTCACCGTCGAGCCCGGCGCGCTGAACCGCGAGGCGCTGGCCGTACTGCTCCGGAATCACGCCGACGTTACCGGTGTCGTCTCGCTCCTCGGCCGCGAAACGGCCCCCGACCCCGACACCCCCGGGCTGAGCACCGGCCTGGCCGGCACCCTCGCCCTCGTCCAGGCGCTGTGCGACCTGGGTTCGGCGGCCAGGGTGTGGAGCCTGACCCAGGGTGCGGTGACCACCGGCCCCTCGGATCCGCTGCGGTATGTCGAACAGGCCCAGATCTGGGGCCTGGGCCGTACCGTCGCGCTGGAGCACCCCGCCCTGTGGGGCGGTCTGATCGACCTGCCCGACGCGCCCGACGCGCCGGCCTGGTCCCGGACGGCGGCGATGATCGCCGACGGCGCCGAGGACCAGGTCGCCGTACGCGCCGCCGGGGTGCGGGTACGGCGGCTGTCCGCCGCGCGGCCGGCGGGCCGTTGCGCCGACTGGCAGCCCGCCGGTCGGATCCTGATCACCGGAGGGACCACCGGCCTCGGCGCCCGGGTGGCCCGGTGGGCCGCGGAACGTGGCGCGGACGAACTGGTGTTGGTCGGCAGGCGGGGCGCGGACACCCCCGGCGTGGACCGGCTGACGGCCGACCTCGCCGATCTCGGCGCGCGGGCCATCGTGGTGTCCTGCGACCTCGCCGACCGGGCCGCACTGGCCCGGCTCGTCGCCGAGGCGGAAGCCGACGGCGATCCGATCCGGGCCGTCGTGCACACCGCGGGGCTCGCTCAGGACTGCGCCGTCCTCGACACCGACCCGCAGAGCTGCGCGGACATCCTCGCGGGCAAGGCGGTAGGTGCCGCGAATCTCGACGCGGTGCTGGGCGAACGGCCGTTGGACGCCTTCGTGCTGTTCTCCTCGGTCGCCGGCGTCTGGGGCGGCGGCGTCCAGGGCGCCTACGCCGCGGCGAACGCCGCCCTGGACGCGCTGGCCGAGCAGCGCCGCGGCCGCGGCCTGGCCGCGACCTCGATCGCGTGGGGTCCCTGGGCCGACGACGGCATGGTCGGCGCGGAGCGCGACGTGCAACGGCTGGCTCGGCGCGGCCTGCGCCCGCTCGACCCGGCCGACGGCCTGGCCGCGCTCGCCCGCGCGGCCGGCGGCCCGGAGGCGACGGTGGCCGTCGTGGACATGGACTGGCAACGGTTCGCCGCCGCCTTCACCGCGCTGCGACCCAGCCCGCTGCTGAGTGACCTCGCCCCGGCCACCGAAATTCCGGAGGGCGGCAGGCACGAGACCTCGACGGACTCCGAACTCGGACGCCGTCTCGCCGCGGCCCCGCCCGCCGACCGGCCCGCTCTCGCGCTCGACGCGGTACGCGCCCAGGTCGCGCAGGTACTCGGGCACGCCTCGGCGCGGACGGTCGACGCCGACCGCGCGTTCCGCGACCTCGGCTTCGACTCGCTCACCGCGGTCGAACTGCGCGACCGGCTCAGCGTCCTGATCGGCTTCCCGCTGGCCGTCACCACCGTCTTCGACCACCCGACATCGGCCGCGCTGGCCGCGCACCTGTGCGACGAACTGGCCGGTGAACAACGGTTCATCGGCTCGCCGGTCCCGGCCGCCGCCCGGGCCGCGCCGCACGAGCCGATCGCGATCGTCGGAATGGCCTGCCGGTTTCCCGGCGGTGTCGCCTCCCCCGAGGACCTGTGGCGGCTGGTCGCCGACGGCGCCGACGCGATCGGCCCCTTCCCGGCCGACCGGGGCTGGGACCTCGACGGCCTCTACCACCCGGACCCGGACCGTCCCGGCACCTCGTACACCCGACACGGCGGATTCCTACCCGGTGCCGCCGAGTTCGACCCCGGCTTCTTCGGGATCTCGCCGCGCGAGGCGCTGGCGATGGACCCGCAACAGCGGCTGCTCCTGGAGACCTCCTGGGAGGCGTTCGAACGCGCCGGGCTCGACCCGACAGCGCTCAGGGGCACCTCCACCGGCGTCTTCGTCGGCGGCTCACCCTCCGGCTACGGGATGGGCGCGCGCGGAACGGACGGCGCGGAGGGCTACGCGCTCACCGGCAGCGCGGGCAGCGTGCTGTCCGGTCGACTAGCCTACACCTACGGCCTCGAGGGCCCGGCGGTGACCGTGGACACCGCGTGTTCGTCCTCGCTGGTGGCGCTGCATCTGGCCGTCCAGGCGCTGCGGCGCGGCGAATGCGAGGCGGCCCTCGCCGGGGGCGTCGCCGTGATGGCGGTCCCGACGGGCTTCGTCGAGTTCAGCCGCCAGCGTGGGCTGGCCGGGGACGGCCGTTGCAAGTCGTTCGCGGCGGCGGCCGACGGCACCGGCTGGTCCGAAGGCACCGGCGTACTGTTGCTCGAACGGCTCTCGGACGCCCGCCGGAACGGGCACCGGGTGTGGGCGCTGGTCCGCGGCAGCGCCGTCAACCAGGACGGCGCCAGCAACGGTCTGAGCGCGCCGAACGGACCGTCGCAGCAGCGGGTGATCCGACTCGCTTTGGCCGACTCCGAGCTGACACCCGATCAGGTGGACGCGGTGGAGGCGCACGGCACCGGCACCACATTGGGCGACCCCATCGAGGCGCACGCACTGATCGCCACCTACGGGCGGGACCGGCCCGCCGACCGGCCGTTGCGGCTCGGCTCGGTGAAGTCCAACCTCGGGCACGCGGCGGCCGCGGCCGGCATGGCGGGACTGATGAAGACGGTCATGGCGCTGCGGCACGGCGTGCTCCCCAAGACGCTGCACGTGGACGCGCCGTCACCGCACATCGACTGGTCGGCCGGTGGGGTCGAGCTGCTGACGGAGCAGACGCCCTGGCCGGACACCGACCGGCCGCGCCGGGCCGGCGTCTCCTCGTTCGGAATAAGCGGCACCAACGCGCACGTGATCGTGGAACAGGCGCCCCCCGAACCGACGTTCCCGGACGCCCCCGAGCCCACGTACCCGGACGCCACCGCCCCGACGGACCCGGACACCCCCGGGGACGAGCCCCCGGCCACCGCCCCGCTGCCGTACCCGCTGTCCGCCCGCACCGCAAGCGACCTGCGCACCGTCGCCGACCGGCTCCGCAACCACCTCGGGCAGCACCCCGAACTCGACTTGGCCGACGTCTCCTTCTCGCTGGCCACCACCCGAACCCGGCTCGCCCACCGCGCGGTCGCCGTGGCCCGGGATCGGGACGGCCTGTTGCGCGCACTGGACGGCCTGGCCGCAGGCGAGGCACGCACGGGCGTCGCCGAAGGAACCGGCCCCGCCCGCGAACGCGCCGTATTCGTCTTCCCCGGCCAGGGCTCGCAGTGGGCCGGCATGGCCGCCGAACTCCTGGACGAGGAACGGCTGTTCGCCGAGCACATCGAGCGTTGCGCGGCGGCCCTGGCCCCATACGTCGACTGGTCGCTGACCGACGTGCTGCGCGACCCCGAGGGCGCCGGCCTGGCCCGGGTGGACGTGGTGCAGCCCGCCCTGTGGGCCGTGATGGTCTCCCTCGCCGAACTCTGGCGCGCGTACGGCGTCCGACCCGCCGCCGTCGTCGGCCACTCGCAGGGCGAGATCGCGGCGGCCTGCGTCGCCGGCGCGTTGACCCTCCAGGACGGCGCGAAGATTGTCGCGCTGCGCAGCCGGGCACTGCTCGACCTGTCCGACCGCGGCCTGATGGCGTCCGTCACCATGTCGGAAGCCGAGGCGACCGAGCGGATCGCGGCGCTCGGCGGCGGACTGTCCCTCGCCGCGGTCAACAGCCCCGGCCAGGTCGTTGTTTCCGGAGAGCCCGCGGCGGTACGGGCCATGGCCGCCGAGGCTGGACGCGCGCGGATCCTCCCGGTGAGCTATGCCTCGCACTCCGCGCACGTCGACGAGATCCGCGACCGACTGCGCACCGACCTCGCGGAGATCACCCCCGTGACCGGCCGGGTGCCTTTCCACTCGACGGTGACCGGCGGCCCGCTGGACCCGGCGGAACTGGACGCCGAGTACTGGTACACCAACCTGCGCCGCACCGTCCGGTTCGAGCAGACTGTCCGCGGCCTGCTGGAGCAGGGCTACGACACGTTCATCGAAGTGGGCCCGCATCCCACCCTGGTCAACCCGATCGAGGAGATCGCGGCAGCCCTCGGCGCCGAGCACGCGGTGATCGGCAGTCTGCGCCGCCACAACGGCGGCCTCGAACGCTTCCTGCTCTCGGTGGGCGAGGTGGCCGTGCGGGGCGTTGCGCCGCGGTGGAGCACCGTTTTCGCCGGCCGGCGCCCCGGCGTCGTCGACCTGCCGACCTATCCCTTCCACCGGCGGCGCTACTGGCTCGACGCGGCCGACGACACGGCCGCCGCGTACGGCGCCGCGACCGGCGACCCGACCGAGACCCGGTTCTGGGAACTGGTCGAAACCCAGGACCCGCAGGCCCTCGCCGACCTGCTCGACGCCCCCGACCGGCAGCCCTGGCAGGCGGTACTGCCCGCCCTGCACTCCTGGCGGCGCCGGGCCCGCGAGCAGCGGACGGCGGACGGTTGGCGCTACCGCGCCGGCTGGCAGCCCGCCCTCGACCTGCCCGGCGACCCCGCCGCCCCCACCGCCTGGCTGGCAGTCGTACCGGCGGTCCTGGCGGCGGACGAGGAAACCACGGCCCTGATCGCGGCTCTGGCCGACCGCAGCCCGACCGTCACTACCCTCATCGTCGACCCGGCCCGCGGCACCCGGGCCGAACTGGTCCGCAGCCTGGAGGAGGCCCGACCCCAGGGCCCCGGACCGATCGGGATCCTGTCCTTCCTCGGCCTCGACGGCACCGCGCACCCGCATACCGGGGCGGCCCCGGCCGGCCTCGTCGGCACCCTGCTCCTGGCCCAGGCCGCCGCGGACCTCACCGCCGACACCCGGCTGTGGTGCCTCACGCGCGGTGCCGTCGCCGTCGACGGCGAACCGGCGCCCCGGGACCCGCAACAGGCCCGGATCTGGGGCCTGGGGCGGGTGGCCGCACTCGAACTGCCGGACCGCTGGGGCGGCCTGATCGACCTACCGGAACACCTCGACGCGGCCGGCGCCGACCGGCTGCGCCAAGCACTGGTCAACGCCGCGCACGAGGACCAGCTCGCCCTCCGCGCGGCCGGGACCTCCGTCCGCCGGCTGGTCCGGGCTCCACTGCCCGCCGGCGACGCCGTCCGGGACTGGCGGCCGTCCGGCACCGTCCTGATCACCGGCGGCACCGGGCCGTTGGAGATCCGGCTCGCCCACCGGCTGGCCGAGCGCGGCGCCGAACACCTCGTCCTGGCCGGTCGGATCGATCCCGAAGCCGCCGCCCGCCTCGACGCGGAGGCGGGCAGCGCGAGCCCCCGATTCACCACCGCCGAATGCGACATGTCCGACCGCCAGGAGGTGACCGCCCTCCTGGCGCGGCTCACCGCGGCGGGCCACCGGATCACCGACCTGATGCACACCGCAGGAGACCCGGGCCTGGCCCCGCTGCTCGACACCGACCCGGCCGCGCTCGCCGACGTGCTGGCCGACAAGGCGTACAGCGCCCAACTCCTGGACGAGCTGCTCGACCCGGACGAACTGCGCACCGTCGTCTACTTCTCCTCGGTCGCCGCCTCCTGGGGCAGCGGCGAACACGGTGCCTACGCGGCCGCCAACGCGCACCTGGACGCCCTGGCCCAGCGGCACCGCGCACAGGGCCGACACGCCCTGTCCGTGGCCTGGCCGGTCTGGGACCTGTCGGCCGACGCGTACCCGGCCGGCGACCCCGAAGCGACCCGCGCCATCCGCCGGATCGACCTCGGCGGCCTGCGCCTGCTCGACCCCGAACTCGCCCTGACCGCACTCCAGCAGGCCCTCGACCACGACGATACCTGCGTGACCGTCGCCGACGTCGACTGGCCGGTCTTCACCGGCGCCTTCACCGGCCTGCGTCCCAGCCGACTGATCGACACCGTCCCCGAGGCCCGCACCGCCCTCGCCGCACTCGACGAGGAGACCCGCGCCGCCGCCGACCAGGCCGACGAACTCCGGCGCCAACTCCTCGAGTTGTCTCCGGCGGACCGCGCGCACCGCCTGCTGGAGCTGGTCAGCGCGCACACGGCCGCCGCGCTGGGGCACGACTGCGTCGAGGAGATCCGGGCCGAACGCGCCTTCAGCGAACTCGGCTTCGAATCCATCACCGCCGTCGACCTGCGCAACCGGCTGAACCGGCTCACCGGCCTGAACCTGCCGGCCACGCTCGTGTTCGACTACCCGACCCCGCTCGCCCTCGTCGACCTGCTGCTCGCCGAACTCCTGGAGGACGGCATGGCGGGCGCCGATTTCGTCCACGCCGAACTCGACCGCCTGGCCACCGGCCTGGCGTCGGCCACCGTCGGTGAGACGGATCGAGCCGGCATCACCAAGCGGCTCCAAACCCTGCTCGCCACCTGGAACGGCGGCACCGGCACGAACACCGGCGGCGCGACACCCGCCGGGCACAGCGTCGCAGAGGAACTCGAAGCGGCCTCGGACGACGAGATGTTGGCGTTCATCAACACCCGGCTGCGCCGCAGCACCTCGGCGGGATGAACGCCGTGAACCGTCCCGGCTCGCCGAACACCGTGACCCCAGTACCGGAGGACTGCCGTGGCCAATGAAGAGACCCTTCGCGAGTACCTGAAGTGGACCACGGCCGAACTGCACGACGCGCGGCAGCGGATCGAGGAGTTCGAGGCCGAGGCCGCGACCGGCGAGCCGGTGGCGATCGTCGGCATGGCCTGCCGCTTCCCCGGCGGTGTCGCCTCACCGCAGGACCTGTGGGAACTGGTCGACCGCGGCGAGGACGCGATCGGCCCGCTGCCCCGGGACCGCGGCTGGGACCTGGACCGGCTCTACCACCCCGACCCGGAACACCCCGGCACCAGCTACGCCGCGTCCGGCGGCTTCATCGTGGACGTGGCCGGCTTCGACGCCGACTTCTTCGGGATCTCCCCGCGCGAGGCCGTCGCGATGGACCCGCAGCAGCGGCTGCTCCTGGAGACCTCCTGGGAGGTCTTCGAGAACGCCGGGATCCTGCCGGCCACCCTGCGCGGCAGCACGACGGGCGTGTTCATGGGCACCAACACCCTGGACTACGGCTGGACGGCCGGCCGGGTGCCCGACGAGTACGCCGGACACCTGACCACCGGCACCGCCGCCGCCGTGCTCTCCGGCCGACTGTCCTACCTGTACGGGCTCGAAGGCCCCGCCGTGACCGTGGACACCGCGTGCTCGTCCTCGCTGGTGGCCCTGCACCTGGCCGTGCAGTCGCTGCGCAACGACGAGTGCTCGCTGGCTCTGGTCGGCGGCGTCACGGTGCTGTCGTCCCCCGGCCAGTTCCTCGGCTTCAGCGCCCAGCACGGACTGGCCGAGGACGGCCGCTGCAAGGCGTTCGCGGAGGCGGCCGACGGGATGGGCCTCGCCGACGGCGTGGGTGTACTCCTGGTCGAGCGGCTGGCCGACGCGCGGCGCAACGGCCGCCGGGTGCTTGCGGTGGTACGCGGCAGCGCGGTCAACCAGGACGGCGCCAGCAACGGCCTGACCTCGCCCAACGGCCCCTCGCAGCAACGGGTGATCCGGCTGGCGCTGGCCAACGCCGGTCTGTCGGCCGCCGACGTGGACGCGGTGGAGGCACACGGCACCGGCACCCGGCTCGGCGACCCGATCGAGGCGCAGGCACTCCTGGCCACCTACGGTCGGAGCCGCCCGGCGGACCACCCGCTCTGGCTCGGCTCGGTGAAGTCGAACATCGGCCACACCGGCGCCGCGGCCGGCGTCGCGGGCCTGATCAAGACCGTCCTGGCGATCCGGGCCGGGACCCTGCCGAAAACCCTGCACGCCGACGAGCGTTCGACGCGGATCGACTGGTCGGCGGGCGCGGTGGAGTTGCTGACCCAGGCGCGGGAGTGGCCCGCCACGGCCGACCGTCCGCGCCGCGCCGCGGTCTCATCGTTCGGGATCAGCGGTACGAACGCGCACGTGATCATCGAACAGGCACCGGCACCGAAGGCCGAGGCGGTCGCGGGGGAGGGGGCACCCGAGACGCTCCCGCCCATGACGGTGCCGTTCGTGGTGTCGGGCAAGTCGCCGGGGGCACTGCGAGCGCAAGCGGGTCGGCTGGCCGAATTCGTCGCGGCGCATGCCGAGTCGGACCCGGCGGAGATCGCGTCGGCGCTGGCTGCGTCGCGGTCGGTGCTGGAGTGCCGGGGGGTCGTACTGGCCTCGGGGCGCGCGGAGTTGACGGCGGGGCTGGCCGCGCTGGCCGCGGGGGAGTCCGCCGCGGGTGTGGTGTCCGGTGCGGCGCGGTCCTCGGGCCGGACGGTACTGGTGTTCCCGGGGCAGGGTTCGCAGTGGTTGGGGATGGCCGCGGATCTGCTGGACTCCGCAACGGTGTTCGCGGAGCGGATCGCCGCGTGCGAGGGCGCGTTGGCGCCGTTCGTGGATTGGTCGTTGACGTCGATCCTGCGGTCGGAGTCGGACGAGTGGCTGGACCGGGTGGACGTCGTGCAGCCCGTGCTGTGGGCGGTGATGGTCTCCCTGGCCGAACTGTGGCGCTCGTTCGGTATACGGCCGGCCGCGGTGGTGGGCCACTCGCAAGGGGAGATCGCGGCCGCCTGCGTGGCCGGGGCGCTGTCCCTGGCGGACGGCGCGAAGGTCGTGGCGCTGCGGAGCCGGGCGATTCTGGAGTTGGCGGGTGCGGGCGGGATGGTGTCGCTCGGCGTCCCGGTTGATCGTGCCGCCGAGTTGATCGCGGGGTACGAGGGTCGGATCTCGGTCGCGGCGGTGAACGGTCCGTCCTCGGTGACCGTGTCCGGTGAGCCGGCCGCCTTGAACGAAGTGCTCGCGGACTGCGAACGATCGGGCGTCTGGGCACGGCGGATACCGGTGGACTACGCCTCGCACTCGGTGCAGGTGGAGGCCATCCGTGATCGGCTCTCGACGGAACTGGCCGACACCGAACCGCTTGCGGCCACGGTGCCGTTCTACTCGACGGTCATCGCCGAGCGGGTGGAGGAGACCACCGCGCTCGACGCGAACTACTGGTACACCAACCTGCGGCAAACCGTTCGCTTCGAGGAGACGATCCGGCTGCTGCTCCGGCAGGGGTACGACGCCTTCGTGGAGGCCGGCGCCCACCCGGTGTTGACGACGCCGATCGAGAGCACCATCGAAGCCGCCGAAGCCCGCGCGGTGGTGTTCGGAACGCTGCGCCGAGGCGAGGGCGGACTCGACCGCTTCACCGCCGCGCTCGCGGAGGCGTACGTCAACGGCCTCGCCGTGGACTGGTCGCCGCTGCTGGGCGATCGCCCCACTGTCGACGTCGACCTGCCGACCTACGCCTTCCAGCGCCGGCGGTACTGGCTGCGCGACGTCTCGACGGGCGGCGCCGATGACGCGGCCGGACTCGGGCTCACCGGCGAGGGCCACCCCCTGCTGGGCGCCTCGGTGTCCCTGGCCGATGGGCAGGGACTCCTGCTCACCGGGCGGCTGTCGCTGTCCTCGCACCCCTGGCTCCAGGACCACGCGGTCGCCGGGACGGTGTTGCTGCCCGGCACCGCCTTCGTCGAACTGGCCATCCGGGCCGCAGATTCCGTGGGCTGGGGCCTCCTCGACGAACTGGTCCTGGAAGCACCGCTGGTGCTGCCCGAGCACGGCGGAGTTCAGATCCAGGTCGTGGTCGCGGCACCGGACGTCGACGGCGGTCGGACGGTCTCCGTGTTCTCGCGGACCGACGACGACACCGAGCGGGCCTGGGCCAGGAACGCCGTCGGGCTGCTGCGGCCCGAGTCCGCTGCGGTCGCCGCGCCGCCGAGCGCCGCCGCCTTCGATACGACCGAGTGGCCGCCCGTCGGTGCGCAGCCGATCCCGCTGGACGGCTTCTACGCCGACCTGGCCGACGTCGGCTACGCCTACGGCCCGTCCTTCCAGGGGCTGCGCGCCGCCTGGCGCGTGGCCGACAAGGTGTACGCCGAAGTGGCCCTCCCCGCCGAACAGCGGGAGAGCGCCGACCGCTTCGGGCTGCATCCGGCCCTCCTGGACGCCGCGCTACAGGCGGTGGCGCTGACCGGCGTCGGCGCGGGCGGCACCGCGGTCCGCCTCCCGTTCGCCTGGAACGACGTCCGGCTGCGGGCCTCCGGCGCGTCGTCACTGCGTGTCCGACTGTCGGTGAACGACGGTGACTCCGTGGCCGTCGAGGCCACCGACAGCACCGGCGGACCGGTGTTCTCCGCGATGGGGCTCACCCTGCGGCCGGTCGCCGCCGACCACCTGGCGCCCGCCGCCAGCGAGACGACCGACAGCCTCTATCACCTGGACTGGATCCCGGTTCCTTCCCCGGCGGCCGAACAGCCGAGCGCCGACACCGACCAGGTGGCCTGGCTCGACTGCACCCCCTCGGCGACCCCGATCGGCGACGGCCTCGCGGATGCCGTGTCGGCGGCGACGGCCGACGTGTTGGGGCGGATCCAGGAGTGGCTCGCGGCCGAAGGGGAGACCCGGTCGCGGCTGGTCGTCGTGACGCACAGCGCGGTGGCGGCGGGTCCGGGTGACGTGGTGGCGGACCTCGTGCACGCGCCTGTGTGGGGTCTGATCAGGTCGGCGCAGAGCGAGCATCCCGGCAGGTTCGTCCTGGTGGACACGGACGACACTCCGGCGTCCGGGACGCTGTCGGAGGCTGCCGCGTGGAGTGGGGAACCGCAACTCGCGCTGCGGCACGGCGGGATGCTCGCTCCCCGGTTGGCGCGGGTCGGTGGGTCTGCCGACGTGCTGGTCCCGCCGCCCGGGGCCTGGCGCTTGGACACGACCGGGACCGCGACGCTGGAGAACCTGTCGCTCGTCCCGGTGCCGCGGGACGCGGAGGAAACCGCACTCGATGCGGGGCACATCCGTATCGCGGTGCGGGCCGCCGGTCTCAATTTCCGGGACGTGTTGATCGCGTTGGGTGTGTATCCGGGTGCCGCGTCGATGGGTGGCGAGGGCGCGGGTGTGGTGATCGAGGTCGGTCCGGGGGTGTCCGAGTTCGCGGTGGGTGATCGGGTGTTCGGGATGTTCCCGTCGTTCGGTCCGACGGCGGTGGCCGATGTGCGGACCGTGACTTTGACGCCGGGTGACTGGTCGTTCGAGCGGGCGGCGTCGGTGCCGGTGGTGTTTCTGACGGCGTATTACGGCTTGGTGGAGTTGGGTGGTCTGCGGTCGGGTGAGTCGGTGTTGGTTCATGCCGGTGCGGGTGGGGTGGGGATGGCGGCGGTGCAGATCGCGCGTCATCTGGGTGCCGAGGTGTTCGCGACGGCGAGTGAGGGCAAGTGGGACACTCTGCGGTCGTTGGGTCTGGATGACGCCCATATCGCTTCGTCCCGGACGTTGGGGTTCGAGGACCGGTTTCGTTCGGCGACCGGTGGGCGTGGTGTGGATGTGGTGTTGAACTCTCTCGCGGGTGAGTTCGTGGACGCCTCGTTGCGGTTGGTGGCCGTTGGTGGTCGGTTCGTGGAGATGGGCAAGGCCGATGTGCGGGATGCGGGGGTGGTGCGGTCCGCGTATCCGGGGGTGGTGTCGTACGACGCGTTCGACTTGGTGGAGGCGGCGGGCGCGGATGGGATCGCGGGGTTGTTCGCGGTGTTGATGCCGTTGTTCGGGTCGGGTGTGTTGGTGCCGATCACGGTGCGGTCGTTCGATGTGCGGCGGGCGCCGGAGGCGTTTCGGTTGATGTCGCAGGCGAGGCATGTGGGGAAGGTCGTGTTGCGGATGCCGGTGCCGCTCGATCCGGGCGGGAGCGTTCTGGTCACGGGTGGCACGGGCACGTTGGGTGCTCTGGTGGCCCGTCGTCTGGTTGCGGAACACGGTGTGCGGAGTGTGGTGTTGCTCAGTCGTAGCGGTCCGAACGCCGCGGGCGCGGGGGAGTTGGTGGCCGAGCTCGGCGGTCTGGGTGCCCGGGTCGTTGTCGAGGCGTGTGACGCGGCCGATCGGGAGGCCCTTGCCGGGGCCTTGGCGCGGATACCTGTCACAGCCCCGCTCACCGCGGTCGTCCATGCCACGGGTGTGCTCGACGACGGCCTGATCGAGTCGATGACCCCGGAGCGTCTGGAGCGGGTCCTGCGATCCAAGGTCGACGGCGCGGTCAACCTGCACGAACTCACCGCCGACCAGGACCTCTCCGCCTTCGTCCTCTTCTCGTCCATCGCCGGTGTCTTCGGCGGACCGGCCCAGGCCAACTACGCCGCCGCCAACGCCTTCCTGGACGCGCTCGCCACCCACAGGCAGGGCGCGGGTCTGCCGGGCACCTCGCTCGCGTGGGGACTGTGGGGAGAGGCCACCGGGATGACCGGCCACCTCGGCCGTGACGACCTGAACCGGATGGCGCGCGGCGGCATCCTGCCCTTCGCCGCGCCACTCGGACTGCGGCTCTTCGATGCCGCTCGCGCCCTCCCGCAGGCGCTTCTGGTGCCGCTGCGCCTGGACCCGGCCGCGCTGCGCGCCCTGGCCGGGACGGGCGCGCTGCCGGGCGTGTTCAGCGGCCTGGTTCGCGGCCCGGCTCGCCGGGTCGCGGCGACCGACGCCGGTACGGGCGGGTCGACCTGGCAGCGGCGGACCGCCGCGCTCGCGCCGGTCGACCGCTTCCGCGTGCTCCTCGAACTGGTCCGTACGCATGTCGCCGCCGTGCTCGGCCACGGTGACCCGGCGGCCGTCGCCGCCGACCGCGGGTTCAAGGACCTCGGCTTCGACTCGCTGACCGCGGTCGAACTGCGCAACCGCCTCACCGCCGACACCGGGTTGCGGCTGCCCGCCACCCTGGTCTTCGACTACCCGACCCCGACCGCGCTGGCCCGGCACCTCGGCGCCGAACTGCCCGGTGCGCAGCCGAACGTGGTCGCCGCGACATCGGCGCCGGGGGCGACCGGCGCCGACGAGCCGATCGCGATTATCGGCATGGCCTGCCGCTTTCCCGGGGACGTTCGCTCCGCCGACGATCTGTGGCGCCTGGTCATGGCGGGTGGGGACGCGATCTCCGAGTTTCCCGCGAACCGCGGCTGGGACCTCGCGGGCCTCTTCCACCCGCAGCCCGATCACGCGGGCACCAGCTACACCCGCTCCGGTGGTTTCCTGCACGACGCCGACCGGTTCGACGCCGAACTGTTCGGCATCAACCCGCGCGAGGCGCTGGCGATGGATCCCCAGCAGCGGCTGCTCCTGGAGACCTCCTGGGAGGCCCTCGAACACGCCGGCATCTCGCCGGACACCCTCGGCGGCAGCCGGACCGGCGTGTACACCGGGCTGGTCGCGCAGGGGTATGCAAGTCGACTCGACCGGGCCCCGGAGGAGTTGGAGGGCTACCTGGGCACCGGCAATACGCCGAGCATCGGCTCCGGCCGGGTCGCGTACACCTTCGGCTTCGAGGGGCCCGCGGTCACCGTGGACACCGCCTGTTCCTCGTCGCTCGTCGCGGTGCACCTGGCGGTGCAGGCGCTGCGCGGCGGGGAGTGCTCGATGGCCTTGGCCGGCGGCGTGACCGTGATGTCGGAACCGGGACTGTTCGTCGAGTTCAGCCGCCAACGCGGCCTGGCGGCGGACGGCCGCTGCAAGGCGTTCTCGGCGGACGGCGACGGATTCGGCCCGGCCGAGGGCGTCGGCGTCCTGGTCGTGGAGCGCCTGTCGGACGCCGTGCGCAACGGGCATCGCGTGCTCTCCGTCATCCGCGGTTCCGCGGTGAACCAGGACGGCGCGAGCAACGGCCTGACCGCGCCCAACGGCCCGTCCCAGCAGCGCGTCATCCGGCAGGCGCTGACCGCCGCCGGCCTGTCGCCGCGGGATGTCGACGCGGTCGAGGGCCACGGGACGGGTACCGCGCTCGGCGACCCGATCGAGGCCCAGGCCCTGATCGCGACCTACGGCCGGGACCGGCCGGCGGAACACCCGGTCCACCTCGGCTCGGTGAAGTCGAACATCGGGCACACGCAGGCCGCGGCGGGCGTGGCCGGCGTGATCAAGATGGTCCAGGCGATGCGCGAGGGCGTGCTGCCGCCGACGCTGCACGTGGCGGAGCCGACACCGCACGTGGACTGGGCCGCGAGCTCCGTACGGCTGCTCGCGGAGGCCATGCCGTGGCCGGTCACCGGTCGCCCGCGTCGGGCGGCGGTCTCCTCGTTCGGCATAAGCGGCACCAACGCGCACGTCGTCCTGGAACAGGCCCCCGACACCGCGCCCGCCGACCTGCCGGGCGACCAACCGCCCTCAGGCGCCACCCGGGTCGCGGTTCGGACGAACGTCGCCGCGCTGCCCTGGGTGCTCTCCGGCCACACCGCCGAGGCGCTGTACGCGCAGGCGCGCAACCTCGCGACGTTCCTGCGGGAACAGTCCGGGCTCGCGCTGCCCGATGTCGCACACACGCTGGCGACCGCACGCGCGACGTTGCCGGAGAGGGCCGTGCTGACCGCCGCGGATTCGGCCGAACTCCTGCACAGCCTCCAGGCACTGGGGCGCGGGGAGACCGCACCGGGCGTGGTGACGGGCCCGGCGAGCGCCGACGGTCGGCTGGCGTTGTTGTTCAGTGGGCAGGGGAGTCAGCGGGTCGGGATGGGGCGTGAGCTGTACGACTGTTTCCCGGTGTTCGCGGAGGCGTTCGATGCCGCTGTTGTCGAGTTGGATCGTCGGTTGGTGGGGCATGTCGCGTATTCGGTGCGGGATGTGGTGTTCGGTGCGGAGGGTGCCGAGGGTTTGTTGGACGAGACGGTGTTCACGCAGGCGGCGTTGTTCGCCGTGGAGGTGGCGCTGTTCCGGTTGGTGGAATCGTTCGGTGTGCGGCCGGACTTCCTGTTGGGGCATTCGATCGGTGAGTTGGCCGCCGCGCATGTGGCGGGGGTGTGGTCGTTGGAGGACGCGGCCGTGGTGGTGGCCGCGCGGGGCCGGTTGATGCAGGCGCTCCCGGCGGGTGGCGCGATGGTCGCGGTGCAGGCCGCCGAGGCCGAGGTTCGTACCGCCCTGGAAGGCTCCGACACGGTCGGTGTGGCCGCGATCAACGGACCGACGTCCGTGGTGATTTCGGGCGACGAGGACGCCGTCCTGGCGGTGGCTGCGGAGTTCGCCGCGCAGAACTGCAAAACCCGGCGGCTGCGGGTCGGCCACGCCTTCCATTCGGCGCTTATGGAGCCAATGTTCGCCGAGTTCCGTACCGTCCTGGAGACGGTGTCCTTCGGCGAGCCCACGATCGCCATCGTTTCCAACCTGACCGGCCGAATCGCCGAGGCCGAGGAACTGGCCGACCCGGACTACTGGGTGCGCCACATCCGCGAACCGGTCCGCTTCGCGGACGGAGTCGCCGCGCTTGCCGCCGCCCGGGTCACAGCGGTTCTGGAGGCGGGGCCCAACGGCGTCCTCACCGCGATGGCCCGCGAAAGCCTTCCCGTGAAGCCCGGCATCGCCGTGGTGCCCGTGTTGCGTTCCGAACGGACGGAGCCGGCCGCGCTCATCGGCGCGCTCGGCGCCGCGCACCTCGCCGGAATCGCGGTGAACTGGTCGGCCTTTTTCGCCGGCACCGGAGCGCGGACCACCGAACTCCCCGGCTACGCCTTCCAGCGCCGCCGCTTCTGGCTCGAACCGGTCACCCCCGGGCCGGCCGCCTCCGGCGCACCGGCCGACGCTGACCCGGCGTTCTGGGCCGCCGTCGAGCGCGGCGACGGCGATCAGGTGGCCGACGCACTCGACCTGAGCGACGAGGCGCGGCGCGGATCACTCACCGCACTGCTGCCCGCCTTCGCCTCCTGGCGGCGAAGCCGGCGCGAACGCACCCTGCAGGACACCTGGAGCTACGAAACGACGTGGCGGCCGTGGACGCCGGAGGGCGGACGACGCCTCAGCGGAACCTGGTTGTTGATCAGTCGAGCCGAAGCCGAGCCGGTCACCGCGGACGGCCGGGACGACGCGAACGACCCGGACGGCCCGAACGCGGTGGCGGCTCAGCGGTGTGCCCGTGCGCTCACCGAGGCCGGCGCACAGGTCGAGACGCTGATACCGACCCACGCCGAACGGGAGCGCGAGGCACTGGCCGAGCGGATCCGTATGGCGGGTCCGCTCGCCGGGGTCGTGACGCTGCTTACCGGCGATCCCGGGACGCACCCCGAACACCCCTCCCTCACTACCTGGTTCACCGACACCGTGACGCTGGTCCAAGCCCTCTCCGACGCGGGTCGCACCGCTCCGCTGTGGTGCGTGACCGAAGGAGCCGTAGCCGTCGGCGGCGACCCCGCATCCGGGGCCGCGCCCGCGCAGGTCTGGGGCTTCGGCCGGGCTGCGGCATTGGAATTACCCACCGCCTGGGGTGGGTTGGTGGACGTGCCCACCGGCGCCGACGACCGGGTGTGGTCCCGGTTGGCCCAAGCCGTCGCCGCGGACGGCGCGGAGGACCAGATCGCGCTGCGCGCCACCGGCGCCTGGGTCCCCCGGTTGCGTCGCACCACCACGGACGGCCAGGGCCCGGGCCCCGGCTGGGTGCCCGCCGGCACCATCCTGATCACCGGTGGTACCGGCGGCCTCGGTGCCCAGGTGGCCCGCTGGGCCGCCGCAGGAGGCGCGGAACACCTGGTGTTGACCGGCCGGCGCGGTCCGCTGGCCCCGGGGGCCGACGAACTCGTCGACGAACTCACCGCCCACGGCGTCCGGGTCACCGTGGCGGCCTGCGATGTCGCCGACCGTGGCGCGCTCGCCCGGCTGGTGGCGGAGGCCGAGGCGGACGGACCGCCGATCCGGGCCGTGGTGCACACCGCCGGGATCGGCCAGGCCGCCACCGTGACCGAGACCGACCTCACCGCCTGTGCCCGGATCACCGAGGGCAAGGTGCTCGGCGCCGCGCACCTGGACGCGCTGTTCGGGGACCGGCGGCTCGACGCCTTCGTGCTGTTCTCCTCGATCGCGGGCGTGTGGGGCAGCGGAGCCCAGGGTGCCTACGCGGCGGGCAACGCGTACCTCGACGCCCTGGCTCGGCACCGCCGCTCGCGAGGACTTGCCGCGACGGCCGTCGCCTGGGGCCCGTGGGCGGGCGCCGGCATGGCGGCGGGCGAGAGCGGCGAGCAACTGGCCCGCCGCGGCCTGCGCGCGATGGACCCGCGGACGGCGGTGGCCTTGATGGCCCGAGCCGTTGCCCGCCCCGAGGCCGTCGGCGTCCTCGCGGACGTGGATTGGCCGCAGTTCCTGCGCCGCTTCACCGCGCTGCGGCCCAGCGCCCTCCTCGGCGACCTGCCGGAGACCCGCGCGTATCTGGCCGACCAAGCCCAGTACCGAGCCCAACTCGGCTCCGAGGCCGCGATTTCGGGCGACCCGGTGCTTTCCCGGCAGTTGGCCGAGGCCGGCGCCGGCGAGGGCGAACAGCTCCTGCTCGACCTGGTCCGCCGGGAGGCCGCCGCCGTACTCGCCCTGTCGGCCGGTGAACTGCCCTCGGCCGACCGCGCTTTCCGCGACCTGGGCTTCGACTCGCTCACCGCGGTCGAGTTGCGCGACCGACTGGCGCACAGCAGCGGACTGGAGTTGCCGACCACCCTGGTCTTCGACTACCCCACGCCGACCGCGCTGGCCGGCTTCCTGCTCGACGAACTGGCGGGCGCACAGCCCACGGGCGCCGACCCGATACCGGGCACGGCCGTCGACGGCGAGCCGATCGCCGTCATCGCGATGGCCTGCCGCTACCCCGGCGGGGTCGGCGGCGCCGAGGACCTGTGGCGGCTGGTCGCCGAAGGCGGTGACGCCGTCACGGACTTCCCGGCCGATCGGGGCTGGGACCTCGACGCCCTGTACGACCCCGATCCCGAACACCCCGGCACCAGTTATGTGCGCGAGGGCGGATTCCTGGACACCGCCGCCGAGTTCGACGCGGGGCTGTTCGGGATCTCGCCGCGCGAGGCGCTGGCGATGGACCCGCAGCAGCGGCTGCTCCTGGAGACCTCCTGGGAGGCGTTCGAGAACGCCGGCATCGACCCGACCTCGGTCAAGGGCCATCCGGTCGGTGTCTTCATCGGCGGCGCGGCCTGCGGGTACGGCGCCGGCGCCGGCGACCTTCCGGACGGCGTTGAGGGGTACGCGCTCACCGGCAGCATCAGCAGCGTGATCTCGGGGCGAGTCGCCTACGCCTTCGGCCTGGAAGGCCCCGCACTCACCGTCGACACGGCGTGCTCCTCGTCACTGGTCGCCCTGCACCTGGCCGGCCGCGCCCTCCAGCGCGGCGAATGCACGATGGCGCTGGCCGGCGGCGTGACCGTGATGGCCACCCCGACCGGATTCGTAGAGTTCAGCCGCCAGCGCGGGCTTTCCCCGGACGGCCGCTGCAAGGCGTTCGCCGCCGCCGCGGACGGCACCGGCTGGTCCGAGGGTGTCGGCCTGCTGCTGGTGGAGCGCCTCTCGGACGCGGTACGCAACGGCCATCGCGTCCTGGCCGTGGTCCGAGGCAGCGCGGTCAACCAGGACGGCGCCAGCAACGGCCTAACCGCGCCCAACGGTCCCTCCCAACAGCGCGTCATCCGGCAGGCGTTGGCGGACGCCCGGCTCACCGCCCGCGACGTGGACGCGGTCGAGGCGCACGGTACCGGTACCGCGCTGGGCGACCCCATCGAGGCCCAGGCGCTGCTCGCCACCTACGGCCGCGACCGGCCGGACGCCACCCCCCTGTACCTGGGCTCGGTCAAGTCCAACATCGGCCACACCACGGCCGCGGCGGGCGTCGCGGGCGTGATCAAGATGGTGCTGGCGATGCGCGAGGGCGTATTGCCCGCGACCCTGCACGTGGACGAGCCGACCCCGCACGTGGACTGGTCGGCCGGCACCGTGGAGTTGCTCACCGCGCCCCGCGCCTGGCCCGACCACGACCGGCCGCGTCGCGCGGCCGTGTCGGCCTTCGGCATCAGCGGTACGAACGCGCACGTGGTGCTCGAACAGCCGCCCGCCGCGCCGGTGCGGGCGGGCGAACCCCGCCCCACCGGTGACCCCGGCACCCCCCTGCCCGTCCTGCCGTTCCTGCTCTCCGCGCACTCCGCCAAGGCGCTGCGCGCGCAGGCCCGCAGGCTCGCCGAGCACGTCGAGGCGCTGCCCGGACCGGTCCCGACCGAATCGGACCCGACCGAAACGGTGTCGGCCGAAACGGTGTCGGCCGAGCCGGTGTTGGCCGACCTCGCGTACTCGTTGGTCGTCTCCCGGGCCCGGCTCGAACACCGCGCCGTCGTCACGGCGGCCGACCGGGAGGGGTTGCTCGCCGCCCTTGCGGGGTTGGCGGCCGGGGGCTCTGGGGTCGACGCGGTCGTGGGGGTGGCACAGGCTGGCACCCGTCCGGTGTTCGTCTTCCCCGGTCAGGGTTCCCAGTGGGTCGCGATGGCCGGCGGGCTGCTCTCGGCGTCACCCGCATTCGCCGCGCAGATCGGGGCGTGCGAGGAGGCGCTCGCGCCGTTCGCCGACTGGTCGTTGACCTCGGTGCTGAGCTCTGAATCGGACGCGTGGCTGGAGCGGGTGGATGTGGTGCAACCGGTGTTGTGGGCGGTGATGGTCTCGTTGGCCCAATTGTGGCGGTCGTACGGTGTGCGGCCCGCTGCCGTGGTGGGCCATTCCCAGGGCGAGATCGCGGCCGCGTGCGTCGCCGGCGCGCTCTCGTTGGACGACGGCGCGAAGATCGTCGCGCTGCGCAGCAAGGCGATCCTGGACCTGGCCGGGAAGGGCGCGATGGCCTCGGTGGGCTTGTCCGCCGAGGAAGTCACCGAGCTGATGGCGCCGTTCGGCGACCGGATCTCGCTCGCGGCCGTCAACGGCCCGCACTCGGTGACCCTCTCCGGTGACCCGGACGCGCTGTCCGAGCTGCTGACGCGCTTTCAGGCCCAGGGCACCTGGGCGCGGAGCGTCCCGGTCGACTACGCCTCGCACTCCCCGCAGGTCGAGTCGATCCGGGACGCGTTGCTCGTGGCCCTCGCGGGCGTCGAACCACGCGCCGCGAGCATCCCCTTCTACTCCGCCGTCACCGGTGGCCTGTTGGCCACCACCGCCCTGGACGCCGAGTATTGGTACACCAACCTGCGGCAGACCGTCCGCTTCGACGAGGCGGTCGGGGCCCTGCTCGACCAGGGCCACGACGCGTTCATCGAGACCAGCGCCCACCCGGTGTTGACCACCGCCGTCCTGGAAACCGTCGAGGCGGCCGGGTCGCGGGCCCCGGTCCTGGGCACCCTGCGGCGCGGCGAGGGCGGCCCCGACCGCTTCACCGCCGCCCTCGCCCAGGCGTACGCCCAAGGCGTCGACGTCGACTGGCGGGTCGCCTTCGCCGACATCGAGCCGCAGTCGACCGGCCTGCCCACCTACGCCTTCCAGCGGGAGAGGTACTGGCTCCGGGGCGCGTCCGCCGGCGCGGCCGCCACGCAGGGGCTGGGGCTGATCGCCACCGGGCACCCGGTTCTGGGCGTGGCGGTCGACCTGGCCGACGCGGAAGGAGTGGTGCTCACCGGGCGGGTCAGCCGGCGCACCCACCCCTGGCTGGCCGAATACATCTCCGCGCGCACGGCGCTCCTGCCCGGCGCCGTCTTCGTCGAACTCGCACTGCACGCAGCCCGGTTGACCGGACTCGGCACGGTCGAGGAACTGACCCTCCAGGCGCCGCTGCCGCTGCCCGAGCGCGGCGGCGCGCAGATCCAGGTGTCGGTGGGCGCCGCGCGGCCCGACGGGCGTCACCCCGTGTCCGTGCACTCCTGCCCGGACGACGCCGAGGCGGCCGGGACGTGGACCCGCCACGCCGACGGCCTGCTCGCCCCCGTCGCGGACGGGGCGCAGGACGCACCCGACCCCGAGGACGACCTGGCCGTCTGGCCGCCGACCGGAGCCGTACCCGTACCCGTGCCGCACACCGACGACGCCGAGCCGCGCGCCGATCAAGTGCTGCGCGGCATCTGGAAGTCCGGCGAGACCCTGTACGCGGAAGTCGCCCTCTCCGCCGACCAGCGCCAGGGCGCCGCCGGCTACGGACTGCACCCGCTGCTCCTGACGGCCGCCCTCCGGGCGGTCGGCGTGGCGGCCGGGGAGAGCGCGGCGGCCGAAGGAACCGCGGAACCCGAGGCCGGCGCCGAGGTCCGGATGCCGTTCGCGTGGTCCGGGGTCACCCTGCACGCCCCCGGCGCGACCTCACTGCGCGTACGGCTGGAGGCGGGCGGCGACTCGCCCGACACGCTCTCGCTGGTCGCCGCGACCGGGACCGGCGCGACCGCCTTCACGGTGCGCTCGCTCGCGCTGCGCGCCGTCTCGCCGGACCGGCTCCGAGCCGCGCTCACCGAGTCCGAGTCGGCGACCCCGCGCGCCGGTTCGGTCCCGCTGCTGCGGCCCGGCTCGGCCCGCCCGGCCCAGAACACCGCGTCGGAAGCCGAACCCGAAGCCACCGCCGCCGCACTGCTGCGCCGGCTGGCCGCCCTGAGCGAGGAGGACCGGCAGCGCGCACTGGGCGATCTGGTGGTCGATCAGGTCGCGGCCGTCCTGGGCCACGCCGCGGCCGACGTGGCCGCGGACAAGCCGCTGCGCGACCTGGGCCTGGACTCGATGGCCGCAGTCGAACTGCGCGGCCGACTCGGCGCCGCGCTCGGCCTGCGGCTGCCGGTGACCCTGGTGTTCAGCCACCCCACCCCCGCGGCCCTGGCCGCCCATCTGGGCACCGAGCTCGGGCTGGAGACGGCGGCCGCGGCCGGTCCCGCGCCGGTCGCGTTCGGCCGGTTGGAGCACGCCCTGTCCCGACTGCCGGCCGACCGGGAGACCAGGGCGGCGGTCACCCGGCGCCTGGAGAGCCTGCTCTGGAAGTGGCGTGCCCCGTCGGACGCCGGCGCGGACCCGGCCCTGGGCGAGGACGCCCTCGCCGCCTCCTCCGCCGAAGAGATCTTCGACTTGCTGGACCGGGAGCTGGGCACCGCCTGACCCCGACGTGTACATACCGCCTCCGGCTTCCCTTCGGCCACCCGGTGAAAGTGGGCTCGCGTGTCGACCAACGAAGAAAAGCTCCTCGACTACCTCAAGAGGGCCACGGCGGACCTCGGCCAGACCCGGCAACGGCTGCGCGAGATCGAGGCGGCCGCGTACGAGCCGATCGCCGTGGTCGCGATGGCCTGTCGCTACCCCGGCGGGGTGCGCACGCCGGAGGAGCTCTGGCGGCTGGTCGTCGACGGCGTCGACGCGCTCGTCGACTTTCCGCACGACCGCGGCTGGGACGTGGACGGCATCTACGACCCGGACCCCGAGCGGTCCGGGAAGACGTACGCCCGGCGCGGCGGTTTCCTGGACGGCGCGGCCGACTTCGACGCCGAACTGTTCGGCGTCAACCCGCGCGAGGCGCTGGCCATGGACCCCCAACAACGGCTGCTCCTGGAGACCGCCTGGGAGGCGTTCGAGCGTGCCGGCGTCGACCCGACCTCGCTCAAGGGCAGCCGGATCGGCGTGTTCGCGGGGGCGATCTCCTCGGGCTACGCCGAGCGGCTCACCAGCGTCCCCGAAGAGGTCGAGGGCTACCTCGGCACGGGCAGCATGACCAGCGTCGCCTCCGGGCGGATCGCCTACACGCTCGGTCTGGAAGGTCCGGCCGTCACGATCGACACCGCCTGCTCGTCCTCGCTGGTCGCGATCCACCTCGCCGCCCAGGCACTGCGCCAAGGCGAGTGCACGATGGCGCTGGCCGGCGGCGTGACCGTGATGTCGACGCCGGGCATCTTCATCGAATTCAGCCGTCAGCGCGGCCTCGCCCCCGACGGGCGCTGCAAGGCGTTCGCGGCGGCGGCCGACGGCACCGGCTGGGCCGAGGGCGCGGGCGTACTGCTGCTGGAGCGGCTGAGCGACGCGCGGCAGGCCGGTCACCCGGTGCTGGCCGTGGTGCGCGGCAGCGCGGTCAACCAGGACGGCGCCAGCAACGGCCTGACCGCCCCCAACGACCTTGCCCAGCAACGGGTCATCCGCCAGGCCCTGGACTCCGCGCGGCTGGCCGCCCGAGACGTCGACGCGGTCGAGGCGCACGGCACCGGCACCACGCTCGGCGACCCGATCGAGGCGCAGGCCCTCATGGCCACCTACGGCCGCGACCGACCCGCCGGGCAGCCGCTGCGGCTGGGCGCGGTCAAGTCGAACATCGGCCACACCGGTGCGGCGGCCGGCGTCGCCGGCATGATCAAGATGATCGAGGCGATGCGGCACGAACTGCTGCCGCAGACCCTGCACGTGGACGAGCCGACGCCGCATGTCGACTGGTCGGGCGGCGGGGTGGAACTGCTCACCCACCCCAGTCCGTGGCCGCGCAACGGGCGCCCGCGCCGGGCCGGGATCTCCTCCTTCGGGGTGAGCGGCACCAACGCGCACGTGATCGTGGAGGAGGCGCCGGAACCGGCGGCGGAGCACATCGCGGGGGAGCCGGCCGGCGCCGACGGTGCGGCCACGGCACCCGGCACGGACGCCCCCGCCGCCCACCGCGCCCTGCCCTGGGTCCTCGGCGCCCGTACCGACGAGGCGCTTCGCGACCAGGCCGCCCGGCTCGCCGCGCACGTGCGGGCCCGGCCCGGCCTGCGGCCCGTCGACGTCGGCTACTCGCTGGCCACCTCGCGCGCCGCCCTGGACTCCCGCGCGGTCGTCGTGGGCACCGGCCCCGACGACCTGCTCGCCGGGCTCGACGCGTTGGCCCTCGGCGAGGACGCGGCGAACGCCGTCCGCGGCCGGGCCGGTCAAGGCGGTCGCCTGGCCTACCTGTTCACCGGACAGGGCAGCCAACGCCCGGGCATGGGCCGGGAACTGTACGCGGCCTGGCCGGCCTTCGCCGACGCCTTCGACGCCGCGACCGCCGAACTCGACGCCCGGCTGGCCGGGCAGGTCAGCCGGCCGGTGGCCGAGGTGGTGTTGACCCCCGACGACCCGAGCACCGGGAAACTGCTCGGGCAGACCGTCTACGCGCAGACCGGCCTGTTCGCGCTCCAGGTCGCCCTGTTCCGCCTGTACGAATCCTGGGGGGTGCGCCCGGACCTGCTCCTGGGCCACTCGATCGGCGAGCTGAGCGCCGCGCACCTCGCCGGAGTGTGGTCGCTGCCCGACGCGACGGCGCTGGTCGCGGCCCGGGCCGCCCTGATGCAGGAACTGCCGTCCGCGGGCACGATGATCGCGGTCGCCGCGAGCGAGGAAGAGGTCGGCGCCGCGATCGCCGAACACGCCGGCGCCGTCGCCGTCGCGGCGGTCAACGGCCCGTCCGCGGTGGTGCTTTCCGGCGCCGCCGAGCAGGTGCTCGCGGTAGCCCGGCAGTTCGAGGCGCAGGGCCGCAAGACCCGGCGGTTGCGCACCAGTCACGCCTTTCACAGCGCGGACATGGACGGCATGCTCGACCGGTTCCGCGCCGTGGCGCGGAACATCACGGCCGCGCCCGCCCGGATCCCGGTGATCTCCAACCTGACCGGCCGCCCCGCCGGCGTCGAGGAACTGGGCAGCGCGGACTACTGGGCCCGGCACGTCCGCGAGACGGTCCGATTCGCCGACGGCGTCGCCGCGCTCGCCGACGCGGGCGCCACCGCCCTGATCGAACTGGGCCCCGACGGGGTGCTGAGCGCACTCGCCCGGGACTGCCTGGCCGCCCGCCGGACCTCGGCCGGCCCGACCCCGGTGTGCGTCCCGGCCCTGCGCCGCGACCGGCCGGAACCGATCACCGCGGTACACGCCCTCGGCGCGCTCCACCTGTCCGGTGGCCGGATCGACGGCGAGCGGTTCTTCGCCGGCACCGACGCCCGCCGCGTCGAACTGCCCACCTACGCCTTCCAACGCAAGCGCTACTGGCTCGACGGCGGCGCGGCGGCGCCCGACGCCGCCGGTCTGGGTTTGGCCGCCACCGGCCACCCGCTGCTGGGCGCCGAGTTGCGCCTTGCGGGCAGCGGCGGACTGGTCCTCACCGGACGACTGTCCCTGCACACCCACCCGTGGCTGGCCGACCACGCGGTGGGCGACAGTGTCCTCTTCCCCGGTACCGCGTTCGTGGAGGTCGCCGTCCAGGCCGGCGACCGTGCGGGCTGCCCGCACCTGGCCGAACTCATGCTGGAAACACCCCTCGCCATTCCCCCGGACACCGCCGTGCGCCTGCAGGTCGTGGTGGGACCGGTCGAGGAGGACGGCCGCCGCCGGGTGGAGGTGCACTCCCGGCGCGAGGACGCGGCGGACGACACCGGGTGGACTCGGCACGCGGCCGGCGTGCTCACGCCCGAGGCCGACGCCGACACGGCTCCCGACGCTTCGCCGGCCTGGCCGCCGCCCGGAGCCGAGCCGGTCGACGTCGCCGACTTCTACGCCGACCTCGCGGCCGGCGGATTCGGGTACGGCCGGTCGTTCCGGGGCCTGCGCGCGGCCTGGCGACTCGACGGGTCGGTCTACGCGGAGGTGACCCTGCCCGACGAACACACCTCCGCCGCCGCGGACTTCCTCCTGCACCCCGCGCTCTTCGACGCCGCCCTGCACGCCAGTGGCCTGACCGGGCTCGGCCAGGACACCGGGCAGGCGCGGCTGGTGTTCTCCTGGGGCGGGGTGAGCGTGCACGCCGTCGGAGCGGCCGCGCTGCGCGTGCGGATGTCGATCACCGGCCCCGACACGGTCGAACTGGCCGCCACCGACGGCTCGGGGAACCCCGTGGTCTCGGTACGCGAACTGGTGATGCGTCCCGCCGCACCCGCCCCCGCCCCCGCGGCCGTCGGCGGCTCGCTGTTCCGGCTCGACTGGGTTCCGGTCCCGCCGGCGCCGGCCGAACAGCCGCAACCGGCCACGGGGCCCTGGGCCGTACTGGGCCCTGACCCCTTCGGCCTGTCCGACGCGCTGGAGCAGGCAGGCATTACGGCGCGCGCATACCCCGATGTCGCCGCGCTCGCCGACGAGTCCACGGCCCCCGACATCGTCCTGCTCCCGCTCGCACCGATACCGCCGGCGGGGCTGCCGACCGCTGCCGACCGGGCCGTCGACCGGATGCTGCACACCGTCCAGGGCTGGTTGGCGCACTCCGCCTGGGAGACGACCCGCTTGGTCGTGCTCACCCGCGGCGCGGTCGCGGTCCGCGCCGGCGAGAGCGTCACCGACCTGGCCCATGCGCCGGTCTGGGGCCTGCTGCGCTCCGTACAGGCCGAGCACCCGGAACGGTTCCTCCTCGTCGACCTCGACGCCGACGCGGACGCCGGCTCGCCGACCGCGCCGCCCGACGCCATCCGCGCCGCGCTCACCGCCGGCGAACCGCAGACGGCCGTCCGCGCGGGTGCGGCGCTGGTCCCACGGATCGTCCGGGCCGACACCGACCGGCTGCTGCCCGCCGCCCCGGAAGGACCCTGGCTGCTCGACACCACCTCCGCGGGTGACCTGGACCGGCTCGCGCCGATGCCCTATCCGCCCGCCGCCCGACCGCTCGCCCCGCACGAGATCCGGATCGCCGTGCGCGCCTCCGGCCTCAACTTCCGCGACGTGCTGGTCGGTCTGGGCATGGTGCCCGGCCAGGTCGGCATGGGCACCGAGGGCTCCGGGGTGGTCACCGAGGTCGGTTCGGCGGCCGGTGCCTGGCGGTCCGGCGACCGGGTGATGGGCGTGCTGCCCGCCTCGCTCGGCCCGGTCGCGGTCGCCGACCACCGGGCCGTCGTCCGCATCCCCGCGCACTGGACCTTCGCCGAGGCCGCCGGGATGCCGATCGCCTTCCTGACCGCCTACCGCGCCCTGTTCGACCTGGCCGGCCTCAAGCCCGGCGAGTCCGTGCTGATCCACGCGGCGGCCGGCGGCGTGGGCATGGCCGCCGTACAACTGGCCCGGCACTTCGGCGCCGAGGTGTACGGCACCGCCGGCCCCGGCAAGTGGGACACCCTGCGCGAACTGGGCCTGGACGACGCGCACATCGCCTCCTCCCGGTCGCTCGACTTCGAGCACGACTTCGCCTCGGCGGGCGGCGGGCGAGGCGTCGACGTGGTGCTCAACTCGCTGGCGCGCGACTACGTGGACGCCTCGCTGCGGCTGCTGGCACCCGGTGGCCGGCTGATCGAGATCGGCAAGACGGACCTGCGCGACCCAGGTCACACGGCCGTGCTGTACCCGGGGGTGAGCTACCAACCGTTCGCCGACGCCGACCCCGAGCGGATCGGCCGGATCCTCACCGAGATCGTCGAACTCGTCGAGAGCGGCGCCCTGCGCTTGCTCCCGGTGCGCAGTTGGGACATCCGCGAGGCCGCACACGCGTACCGATACATGAGCCAGGCCAAGCACATCGGCAAGATCGTGCTCACCGTCCCCGCCGCACCCGACCCCGACGGTACGGTGCTGATCACCGGCGGCACCGGCGCGCTCGGCGCACTGCTGGCACGGCACGTGGTGACCGAGCACGGCGCCCGGCATCTGGTGCTCACCAGTCGAGCCGGCGAACAGGCCCCCGGCGCCGCGCGACTGCGCGAGGAACTGACCGGGCTCGGCGCCGTCCACGTGGAGATCGCCGGTTGCGACGTCGCCGACCGGGCGCAGCTCGCCGAGGTGCTGGCCCGGGTCCCCGCCGAACACCCGCTGACCGCCGTCGTGCACGCCGCGGGCGTGGTCGAGGACGGCGTCATCACCTCCCTGACGGCCGATCAGCTCCGCCGTGTACTGCGCCCGAAGATCGACGGCGCGGTGAACCTGCACCGGCTGACCGCCGACGCCGACCTCGCCGTGTTCGTCCTGTACTCCTCGGCGGCCGGCGTCCTGGGCGGCGCGGGCCAGAGCGCCTACGCGGCGGCCAACACCTTCCTCGACGCCCTCGCCCACCACCGCCGGGCGGCGGGCCGACCCGCCGCCTCGCTCGCCTGGGGGCTGTGGGACCAGGCCGGCGCGATCACCGCCGGGCTGGACCAGGTCGACCGGGCGCGGGTGGCGCGCTCCGGGATGCTGCCGCTGTCCGCGGCGCAGGGCCTGGCCCTCTTCGACGCCGCCGCCGACCTCCCCGACCCCCTGGTCCTGCCGGTCCGCGTCGACGGCGCGGCCCTGCGACGGGACGCCGGCGGCGCCGCCGTACCCGCCGCGCTGCGCGGCCTGGTCCGCGCCCCGGGGCGGCCCAGCGCGCAGGCCGCCGGCCGGCCGGAGCCCGCCGTCGACCTGGTTCGGCGGCTGGCCGCGCTGACCGAGGACGACCAGCGCAGGCTGCTCACCGACCTGGTCTGCCGGCACGCCGGCACCGTGCTCGCTCTGGGCGGCGCGGACGCGGTGGACCCGCGACGCGGCTTCACCGAGATCGGCTTCGACTCGCTGACCGCCGTCGAACTGCGCAACCGGCTCGACGCCGCCACCGACCTGCGACTGCCCGCCACCCTCGTCTTCGACTACCCGACTCCGGCCGACCTCGCCGACCACCTGTTCGAGGAGCTCGTTCCCGACACCTCCGCCGCAGCGGTGCCCGCGGTGCTCGACGAACTCGACCGCCTGGCGGCCCGGCTCGCCGGGGTGCGCGCGGACGAATACGACCGGGCCGCGATCTCGACCCGGCTCGACCGGCTCCTGACCGCCTGGCGCAACCAGGAGGAGACCCAGGCCGGCGGCGCACCGCAAACCGCCGCGGAGCAGCTCAAGGAGGCGAGCGCCGACGAGGTGCTCGACTTCATCGACCGCGAACTCGGCTTGGCATGACCTGCGTTCGATCCCTCTTCGCCGAGTTCAGGAAGGACCGACACCACGATGCCGGACCGCGACACGCCGCAGAGTGACAAGCTGGTCGGCTACCTCAAGCGGGTGGCCGCGGAACTGCACGACACCCAGGCGGAACTGCGCCGCGCCGAGCAGCGGGAGACGGAGCCGATCGCGATCGTCGCGATGGCCTGCCGCTACCCGGCCGGGGTGTCCTCGCCGGAGGACCTGTGGCGCCTGGTGGCCGACGGCGGCGACGCGATCGGGCCGCTCCCGGACGACCGCGGCTGGGACCTGGAAGGGCTCTACGACCCCGACCCGGACGCGCCCGGCAAGAGCTACGCCCGCGACGGCGGCTTCCTGGACCACGCGGCCGACTTCGACCCGGAGTTCTTCGGCATCAGTCCGCGTGAGGCGTTGGCGATGGACCCGCAGCAACGCGTCCTGCTCGAAGTGGGCTGGGAGCTGTTCGAACGCGCGGGCCTGGATCGCGCCGCGCTGCGCGGCAGCCGTACCGGTGTGTTCGTCGGCGCCGGCTCGTCGGGATACGGCACCGGCTTTCGGCAGGTGCCCGAGAGCGTCGGCGGCTACCTGGGCACCGGGACGATCATCAGCGTCCTGTCCGGTCGGCTCTCCTTCGTGTTCGGGCTCGAAGGCCCCGCCGTCACGGTCGACACGGCGTGCTCGTCCTCCCTGGTCGCCCTGCACCTCGCCGTCCAGGCGCTGCGCGGCGGCGAGTGCACGATGGCGCTGGCCGGTGGCGTCACGGTGATGTCCAACACCGGCATGTTCAGCGAGTTCAGCCGGCAGCGCGGGATGGCACCCGACGGCAGGTGCAAGGCGTTCGCCGCCGCCGCGGACGGCACCGGCTGGTCCGAGGGTGCCGGGCTGCTCCTGCTGCAAAAGCTCTCCGACGCGCGGCGCGACGGTCACCCGGTGCTCGCGGTGGTGCGCGGCAGCGCGGTCAACCAGGACGGCGCCAGCAGCGGCCTGACCACGCCCAACGGCCCCTCGCAGCGCCGGGTGATCCGGCGGGCCCTGGCCAACGCCCGGCTGACGGCGGACGACATCGACGCGGTCGAGGCGCACGGCACCGGCACCACGCTCGGCGACCCGATCGAGGCGCAGGCCTTGCTCGCCACCTACGGGCAGGGCCGCGACCCGCGGCGGCCGCTGTGGCTCGGCGCGGTCAAGTCCAACCTGGGCCACACCCAGGCGGCCGCGGGGGTGGCCGGGGTGATCAAAACGGTGATGGCCCTGCGGCACGGCCTGCTGCCGAGCACGCTGCACGTGGACGAGCCGTCGCCGCACGTGGATTGGTCGGCGGGCACCGTACGGTTGTTGACCGAACCGCAGCCCTGGCCCGATGCCGAGGACCGGCCGCGGCGGGCCGGGGTCTCCTCCTTCGGGATCAGCGGGACCAACGCGCATGTCGTGCTCGAACAGGCGCCGGACGAGGCCGATTTCACGCCCGCGCCGGGGTCGGTGTCCGCGCCCGGGCCGGGCGCGGCGCCCGCCCCCTGGGTGCTGTCGGCGCGCGACGACGAAGGACTGCGCGCCCAGGCGGATCTGCTGGCGTCCTTCGTCGCCGCCGCACCCGACCTCGCTCCCGACGACGTCGCCTACGCACTGGCCACCACCCGGTCGGCGCTGGAGTGCCGCGCCGCCGTGACCGCCGCGGACCTCGACGGCTTCGCCGAACGGCTACGCGCCCTGGCCGGCGGCGAGGGCGCCGGCGCCGTGCCGGGACCGGACCGGCGCCCGGTCTTCGTGTTCCCGGGCCAGGGCTCGCAATGGGCCGGCATGGCTCGGGAACTGCTGGACGCCTCACCAGAGTTCGCCGCAACGATCGCGGACTGCCAGGCCGCGCTCGCGCCGCACGTCGACTGGTCGACCACCGACGTGCTGCGCTCGCCGGACGAGGACTGGCTGGAGCGGGTCGACGTCGTGCAGCCCGTGCTGTGGGCCGTGATGGTCGCCCTCGCCCGGCTCTGGCAGGCACACGGTGTGCAACCCGCCGCCGTGCTGGGCCACTCCCAGGGGGAAATCGCCGCGGCCTGCGTCGCGGGCGGCCTGAGCCTGGCGGACGGCGCCAAGGTGGTGGCCCTGCGAAGCCGGGCCATCCTGGACCTGGCGGGCACCGGCGGCATGGCCTCGGTCTCGCTGTCGGCCGCCCGCGCGCACGGGCTGATCGGACCGCTCGACGGAGAACTGACCGTCGCCGCGGTCAACGGCCCGCACTCGGTGACGGTCGCCGGCGACCAACCCGCGATCGACGAACTCCTCGCCGTGTGCGAGGGCCAGGGCGTGTGGGCCCGCCGGATACCGGTGGACTACGCCTCGCACTCCGCGCAGGTCGAGACGATCCGCGACCGGCTGGCCAAGGAGCTCGCCGGCATCGCGCCGACCACCTCCACCGTGCCGTTCTACTCCTCCACGACCGGCGCACTGCTGGACGCCGCCGCCCTGGACGCCGGCTACTGGTACAACAACCTGCGCCGACAGGTGCGTTTCCACACCGCGGTCGACGCCCTGCTGGCCGCAGGCCACACCGCGTTCGTCGAGGTCAGCGCACATCCGGTGCTCACCGTCGCGCTGGAGGACACCATCGGCGCCGCCGACGCGGTCGCGGTCGCGCTGGACACCCTCAGGCGCGGCGCCGGCGGCCCCGCCCGCTTCGCCGAGGCTTTGGCCGCCGCGCATGTGCACGGGCTCACCGTCGACTGGCGGCACCTGTTCGCCGGCCGCGCCGGCGCGCCGCGCCGCGTCGACCTGCCGACCTACCCCTTCCGGCGGCGCCGCTTCTGGCTCCAGGCCCCCAGCGACACCGCCCGCGACGCCGCCGGACTCGGCCTGCTGGCGGCCGGACATCCACTGCTCGGCGCCACCGCGGCCCTGGCCGACGGCGGCGGCCTGCTGCTGACCGGACGGCTGTCCGCCCGCGCCCTGGCCTGGCCCGCCGACCACACCGTGGACGGCACCGTACGGCTGCCCGCCGCGGCCATGGTCGAACTGGCGATCCGCGCGGGCGACGAGGCAGGCTGCGACCGGATCGACGAGCTGTCCCTGGAGGCGCCTCTGGAACCGGGCGCCGACGCGGTACGCCTACAGGTCTCGGTCGGCGCGCCCGAGCCGGACGGCCGCCGCTCGCTCGCGGTGTTCTCCCGCCCGTCCGAGGCAACTGCCCAGGAGCCCTGGACCCGGCACGCCACCGGCCTGTTGCGTCCGGGTCGGCCCACCCCGGACGCCGGCTTGCAGACCTGGCCCCCGCCCGGCGCCGAGCCCGTCGAACTCAGCGGCCTCCACGACCGGTTGGCCTCCGCCGGGCATACTCTCGGTCCGGCCTTTCGCGGGCTGCGCGCGGTCTGGCGGCGGGACGGGGAACTCTTCGCCGACGTCGCCCTGCCCGACGAGCACGCGCAGGACGCGGGCGAGTACGGCCTGCACCCCGCCCTGCTCGACGCCGCGCTGCGACTGCGGCTGTTCGACGATGACTTGGCCGTACCCCCCGCGCCCGACACGCTCGGCGGCATCACGCTGTACGCGGCCGGGGCCGCTGCCCTGCGGGTACGGCTGCGCAGCACCCAGGGCCCAGCGGGGACCGCGCGCCACGCCCTCCTGCTGGCCGACCCCACGGGGCAGCCGGTGGCCCGCGTCGACACCGTGGCCACCCGTGGCGCCGCGTCGGCGCCGGACCCCGCCCACCGGGGCCGGCACGAAGCGCTGTACCGGGTCGAGTGGGTGTCCGTCGGCTCCGCCGCCGACGCCACTGCCTCCGACGAGGTCGGCTGGGCCGTGCTGGGCACCGACCCCCGCGGCCTGGCGGACGCACTGCGCGGCTCGGGCGCCGACGTGCGCGCGTTCGCCGACCTCGACGCGCTGGGCGCCGCCCTGGACTCCGGCGCCGCCGTGCCGGACGCGGTGGTGTACCCGGTACAACCGCCCGACGCGCCGCCGGCCGCGGCGGCGCACGCGGCCGCCGCCGACCTGCTGCCCGTACTGCGTACCTGGGCCACCGCCCCCCACTTCGAGACGTCCCGGCTGGTCGTGGTGACCGGCGGCGCGGTGGCCGCCGCGCCCGGTGAGGGCGTGCCCGACCTGTCGTCGGCCGCCGCCTGGGGCCTGGTCCGCTCCGCGCAGACCGAGTACCCCGACCAGTTCGTCCTGGCCGACCTGGCCGACCTGGCCGACCTGGCCGACCTGGCCGACCTGGCCGACCCGGCCGCCTCGGCATCCGAGACTCGGGGGCGGGCGCTGGCCGCAGTCCCCGGCTGCGGCGAACCGGCCGTCGCCATACGCGGCGGCGACCTGCTCGCCGCCCGCCTCACCGGCTACCGAGGCGACCCGGACGCGGCGACCCGGCCGTTCCGCACCGACCGCACCGTCCTGATCACCGGCGGCACCGGCACCCTGGGCCGACTGATCGCCACCCACCTGGCCGCCGAACACGGCGTACGGCACCTGCTGCTCACCAGCCGCTCCGGCCCCGATGCCGAGGGCTGCGCCGAACTGCGGTCCGAATTGACGGCGTTGGGCGCCACCGCGGACATCGCCGGCTGCGACGCCGCCGACCGGGACGCGCTGGAGCGGCTGCTCGCCGCGATCCCCGCAGCCCGACCGCTCGGCGCGGTCGTGCACGCCGCGGGCGTCCTGGACGACGGCGTGATCGAGTCGCTGACCCCCGAGCGACTCGCCGCGGTGCTGCGGCCCAAGGTCGACGGCGCGGTCAATCTGCACGAACTGACCCGCGATCGCGACCTGTCCGCGTTCGTGCTGTTCTCCTCGGCCGCGAGTGTGCTCGGCAGCGCCGGCCAGGCCAACTACGTCGCCGCCAACGCGTTCCTCAACTCCCTGGCCCAGCACCGGCGTTCATTGGGGCTACCGGGACTTTCGCTGGCCTGGGGCTTCTGGGAGCGGGCCACCGGGATGACCGGCCGGCTCGCCGAGGCAGACCTGCGGCGGATGGCCCGCTCCGGCGTCGTCCCGCTGTCCTCCGCGACCGCCCTGGACCTGTTCGACCGCGCGACCGCCGCCGACGAGCCACTCGCGGTGCCGCTCCGGCTGGACCGTACCGCCCTGCGCGCCCAAGCCGACGCCGGCGTGCTGCCCGGACTGCTGCGCGGCCTGGTTCGCGGACCCGTGCGCCGGGCCGCCTCGGCCGCGAGCGGCGGCCGCGTCGCCGACCGCTTCGTCCGCGACCTGCTCGCCCTCGACGCGCCCGAGCAGGAACGGACGCTGACCACACTGGTCCGGGCCCAGGTCGCGGCGGTGCTCGGCCACGACAACGCCGAAGCCGTCGACGTCGACAGCGCCTTCAAGAGCCTCGGCTTCGACTCGCTGATCGCGGTCGACCTGCGCAACCGGCTGGCCGCGCTCACCGGGCGGCGGTTGCCGGCCACCCTGGTCTTCGACTACCCGACCGCCACCGCGCTCGCCGGATACCTGCGCACCGAACTCCTGGGCACCCGAGCCGAGACCGCAACGCCCACGGGCGCACCGCACGCCGGGACGACGGCCGGCACCGACCGGGAACCGATCGCCATCGTCGCGATGGCCTGCCGCTTCCCCGGCGGCGTGATGTCGCCCGAGGACCTGTGGCAGCTGCTGGCCGACGGGCGCGACGGACTGACCGACTTCCCCACCGACCGCGGCTGGCACGTGGACGGGCTCTACCACCCCGACCCCGACCACCCCGGTACCAGCTACGTACGCGAGGGCGGCTTCGTAGAGCACGCGGCCGACTTCGACGCGGGCTTCTTCGGCATCTCGCCGCGCGAGGCACTGGCGATGGACCCGCAGCAGCGCCTGCTGCTGGAGGTCTCCTGGGAGGTGTTCGAGCGGGCCGGCATCGACCCGGCGCTCCTGCGCGGTTCCGCCACCGGCGTGTTCGTCGGCGCCGCCAACATCGGCTACCTGGCCGGGATGCGGGTGCCCGATGAACTGGGCGGCTACCTCGGCACCGGGAACGCCGCGAGTGTCGCGTCCGGCCGGCTCGCCTACACCTTCGGCCTGGAGGGCCCCGCCGTCACGGTCGACACGGCCTGCTCCTCATCCCTGGTCTCGCTGCACCTCGCGATCCAGGCGCTGCGGGTCGGCGAGTGCTCCATGGCGCTGGCCGGCGGCGTCACGGTGATGGCCAACCCCGGCCTTTTCGTGGACTTCAGCCGACAGCGGGTGCTCTCCGCCGACGGCCGCTGCAAGCCCTTCGCGGCCGCCGCCGACGGCACCGGCTGGTCGGAGGGGATCGGCATGCTGCTGCTCGAACGGCTCTCCGACGCGCGGCGCAACGGTCACCGCGTGCTGGCGACGGTGCTCGGCTCGGCCGTCAACCAGGACGGCGCCAGCAACGGACTGACCGCGCCCAACGGGCCCTCGCAGCAACGGGTGATCCGACAGGCGCTCGCGAACGCGCGGTTGAGCGGGCCGGACGTGGACGCCGTCGAGGCACACGGCACCGGCACCGCGCTCGGCGACCCGATCGAGGCGCAGGCGCTGCTGGCCACGTACGGCCGGGAACGACCCGCGGACCAGCCGCTGTGGTTGGGCGCGCTCAAGTCCAACATCGGGCACACCACCGCCGCCGCGGGTGTCGCGGGGGTGATCAAGATGGTGATGGCGATGCGGCACGGCACGCTGCCCAGGACGTTGCACGTGGACGCGCCGACGCCGCATGTGGACTGGACGGCGGGCGCGGTCGAGTTGCTGACCGAGGCGCGTCCCTGGCCGGAGACCGGCCGGCCGCGCCGCGCCGCGGTGTCGGCGTTCGGGATCAGCGGAACCAACGCGCACACCGTGCTCGAATACCGCGCACCCGAGCCGGCCGACGCCCCGCGCGCCCAGCCGCAGGCCGAGCCGGGCGTGCTGCCGTACCTGCTCTCCGCCAAGACCCCGCAGGCATTGGCGGCCCAGGCCGAGCGGCTGCGGGGGTACGTTGAGGCAACCGACGTCGCCCCCGCCGACCTCGCCGCCGCGCTCGCCGGCACCCGCACCGCACTGGACCACCGAGCCGTGGTCACCGCCGCGGACCGGGACGAACTGCTTGCCGGGCTCACGTCCCTCGCGGCGGACGGCCGGGGCGCCGGAGTGACCGCCGGCGTCGCGCGGGCGGACCGCCGATCGGTGTTCCTCTTCGGCGGGCAGGGGAGTCAGCGGGTCGGGATGGGGCGTGAGCTGCACGATCGCTTCCCGGTGTTCGCGGAGGCGTTCGATGCCGCTGTTGTCGAGTTGGATCGTCGGTTGGTGGGGCATGTCGCGTATTCGGTGCGGGATGTGGTGTTCGGTGCGGAGGGTGCCGAGGGTTTGTTGGACGAGACGGTGTTCACGCAGGCGGCGTTGTTCGCCGTGGAGGTGGCGCTGTTCCGGTTGGTGGAATCCCTGGGAGTACGCCCTGACTTCCTGCTCGGGCATTCGATCGGTGAACTCGTCGCCGCGCATGTGGCGGGCGTGTGGTCGCTCGCGGACGCGGCGGCGGTCGTTGCGGCGCGGGGCCGGTTGATGCAGGCGCTTCCGGCGGGTGGTGCGATGGTCGCGGTGCAGGCCGGCGAGGCCGAGGTGACGACGGCGCTGGAAGGTACCGAGGCGGTGGGCGTCGCAGCCGTCAACGGGCCGACCTCGGTGGTGATTTCGGGCGACGAGGACGCCGTTCTGGCGGTCGCCGCGCAGTTCGCGGAGCAGGGCCGCAGGACCAGGCGGCTGCGGGTGGGGCACGCCTTCCACTCGGCGCGCATGGAGCCGATGCTCGCGGAGTTCCGCAGGGTTCTCGAAGGCGTTTCGTACGCGGCCCCGCGGATCCCGGTGGTCGCCAACCTCACCGGCCGAATCGCCGAGGCCGAGGAACTGACCGACCCCGGCTACTGGGTGCGCCAGGTCCGTGAACCGGTCCGTTTCGCCGACTGCGTCGCCGCCGCCGGCGCCCAGGGCGGGTCCGTACTGCTGGAGGTCGGGCCCGACGGGGTGCTGACCGCGATGGCCCGCGAATGCCTCGGCCCGGCCGCCGACACGCTCGCCGTTGCGCTGGTTCGCCGAAATCGGCCGGAACGGGCGACGTTCGCCGCCGCGTTGGGCGCGCTGCATGTGCACGGGATAGCCGTGGACTGGCCCGTCTTCCTCGTGGGCCGGGGCGACCGGGTCGACCTGCCGACCTACCCGTTCCAGCGGCAACGCTACTGGCTGGACCCGCAGCCCGACCCACGAACCGCCGCCGGCGGCAATTCGGACGACCCGAACACCTGGCGCTACCACGCTGAGTGGACGCCCTGGGCCGGCCGGGCGGAGGCGGGCAGCTCCGCGGCCGCGGCATCGGGCGCCGAACTGTCCGGCACCTGGGTGGTGGTGAGCCATCCGGCGAGCCGGCACGCCGACGCGTGCGGGCGCGGGCTCGAACAGCGCGGCGCGCACGTGATGGCACTCCACGTCGACCCGGCGACGTGCGATCGCAGCGTTCTCGCCGACCGCCTGCGCGAACTCGGCCCCCTCGACGGCGTGGTCTCGCTCCTGTCCGACCTGCCGGGGGAGCGCGCCGACCTGCCCGGGCTCACCCACGGCCTGGCGGTCACCCTCGCACTCGTTCAGGCACTCGCCGACACGAACCCGGAGGGCAGGCTGTGGTGCCTGACCTTCGGCGCGGTGTCCACGGCGGCGTCCGAACCGGTCACGCATGCCGAGCAGGCGCAGATCTGGGGGCTCGGCCGGGGTGCCGCGCTCGAACTGCCCGGCGTCTGGGGCGGCCTCGTGGACATCACCGATGCCTTCGCGGCCGGCTCGATACCGGACGGGTCCGAAGCCCGGGCCCTCGATGATGTCGCCGACCTGTGGACGAGCCTCGCGGACGTGATCGCGCACGGCGCCGAGGACCAGGTGGCGATCCGGCCTGCCGGCGTCCGGGTACGGCGCCTGGCCCGCGCGTCGGTACCCGCCGAGACCGGCGACCCTTCCTGGCAGCCCGAAGGCACGGTACTGATCACCGGCGGCACCGGCGGTCTGGGCGCGCACGTGGCGCGCTGGGCGGCCGGCGCGGGGGCGGAGCGTCTGGTCCTGGCCGGCCGCCGCGGCGCGGCGACCCCGGGGGCCGAGGCCCTCACGGCCGAACTGACCGGCCTCGGCGTCGACGTCCTGATCGAGGCCTGCGACGTGGCCGACCGAACCGCGGTACAGCGCCTGATCGAACGCATCGACGCCGCCGGGCCGCCGCTGCGGGCGGTGGTGCACGCCGCCGGGGTGACCCAGGCGGCTCTGATCACGGACACCGATCCGGTCGAGGCCGCGCGAATCACCGCGGGCAAGGCCGCGGGCGCGGCCTTCCTGGACGCCGTGCTCGGCGACCGGCCGCTGGCGGCGTTCGTGCTGTTCTCCTCGATAGCCGGCGTCTGGGGCAGCGGCGCCCAGGGCGTCTACGGAGCAGCCAACGCGCACCTCGACGCGCTGGCCCGGGACCGCCGGGCCCGCGGCCTGACCGCCACGTCGATCGCCTGGGGACCGTGGGCCGGGGACGGCATGGCCGAACAGGACGACGGGGACCAGCTGGCCCGGCGCGGCCTGCGGGCGATGCATCCGCGGGCCGCCGTGGACGCGATGGCCCGCGCGGTGGGCCTGGGCGACACGGACGTGGTCGTCGCCGACGTGGACTGGAGCACCTTCGCTCCCCGCTTCACCTCGATGCGCCCGAGCCCCCTGCTCGACGGCCTGCCCGAGGTCGCCGCCGTCCTCGCCGCGCGGGCCGCTCCGGGCGCCGGCGCCCGCCCGGCGGACCCCGACCTGGCCGGCCGACTGGCGACCGCCGGAGCCGCGGAACGCGAGACGATCCTGCTGGAATTGGTGCGCGGCGAGGTGGCGGCCGTACTCGGCCATGCCTCGGCCGGTCAGGTACAGGCCGACCAGGCCTTCCGCGACCTGGGGTTCGACTCGCTGACCGCCGTGGACCTGCGGGACCGGCTCAGCCGCGCGGCCGGTGTCGAACTGCCGAGCACGCTGGTGTTCGACTACCCGACCCCCATCGAACTGGCCGCTCGACTGCGAACCGAACTGACCGGCGGCGACGCATCCGTCCTGGCCCCGGTGCTCGCCGAACTCGACGGCCTGGAAAACGCGTTCGGTCGCGTGGCGGAGGAGGACCCGCAGCTTCGCGCCCGGGTCGCGCTGCGCATGCGGCGCTTTTTGGATCGACTCGGCTCCCTCGACCGCGAGGACACCGCGACCGCGAACGGGGCGGGCGTCGAGACCGCCTCCGACGACGAACTGTTCGCCCTGCTCGACCACCATCTCGAAGCCCCCGGGCAGGCCCCGAAAGGTGACCACTCATGAGCGGCAGCGAAGACAGGCTGCGGGACTATCTCAAGCGCGCGACGGTCGACCTGCAGCGGGCCCGAGCTCGCATCGCGGAACTGGAGCGCCCCGAGCCGATCGCCGTGATCGGCATGTCCTGCCGTTACCCCGGCGGCATTCGTTCGCCCGAGGACCTGTGGCGGGTGGTCGCCGACGAGGTGGACGCGGTGAGCGGCTTCCCCCTCGACCGGGGCTGGCAGGTCGACGACCTCTACCACCCCGACCCCGACCACCTCGGCACCAGTTATGCGCACGAGGGCGGATTCCTGGACGGCGCGGGTGAGTTCGACCCGGCGTTCTTCGGGATCTCGCCGCGCGAGGCGCTGGCGATGGACCCGCAACAGCGGCTGCTCCTGGAGACTTCCTGGGAGGCGTTCGAACGCGCCGGGGTCGACCGGCGCACCCTGAAGGGCAGCCCGACCGGAGTGTTCGTCGGCGGCACCCCCACCGGCTACGGCGCCGGTGTGCAGCGGATGCCCGAGGGGGTCGAGGGATACGCCCTCACCGGCAGCGTCGGCAGCGTGCTGTCGGGCCGCGTCTCCTACGCGCTGGGCCTGGAAGGCCCCGCGGTGACCGTGGACACCGCGTGCTCGTCCTCGCTGGTGGCGCTGCACCTGGCCGTCCAGGCGCTGCGCGGCGGCGAATGCACGATGGCACTGGCCGGCGGGGTGACCGTGATGGCCACTCCGGCCGCGTTCATCGAGTTCAGCCGGCAGCGCGGTCTGTCCGCCGACGGTCGGTGCAAGCCGTTCGCAGCCGCGGCCGACGGCACCGGCTGGGCCGAGGGCGTCGGCATGCTCCTGGTCGAACGGCTCTCCGACGCGCGCCGCAAGGGCCACCCCGTACTCGCCGTCGTGCGGGGCACGGCGGTCAACCAGGATGGCGCGAGCAACGGCCTCACCGCGCCCAACGGCCCCTCACAGCAACGGGTGATCGAACAGGCGCTGGCCAACGCGGGCCTGGCACCGGCGGACATCGACGCGGTGGAGGCGCACGGCACCGGCACCCGGCTGGGCGACCCCATCGAGGCCCAGGCGCTGATCGCCACCTACGGGCCCGGCCGCTCGCCGGATCGGCCGCTGCGGCTGGGCGCGCTGAAGTCCAACCTCGGGCACACCCAGGCCGCGGCCGGCGTGGCCGGCGTGATCAAAATGGTCATGGCGATGCGCCACGGCACGCTGCCCAAGACCCTGCACGTGGACGCGCCGACACCGGGCGTGGACTGGTCGTCCGGCGCGGTGGAACTGCTGACCGACAGCCTCGCCTGGCCGCCCGCGGCGGGCGAACCGCGCCGGGCCGGGGTTTCCGCGTTCGGGGCCAGCGGCACGAACGCGCACGTGATCCTCGAGGAGGCGGCCGCCGCCCCGGCGCAACCGGCGGACCAAGACGGTGCGGCGTCCCGCGCCTGGTCGGGCCCGCTGCCCTTCGTCGTGTCCGCCCGCGGCGAAGCCGGCCTGCGCGCCCACGCCGCACAACTGGCCCGCCACGCGCGGGTCGAGACCGCGACCCCGCTCGCGGACATCGCGCTCACCCTCGCCGTGCACCGCTCCGCGCTCGACGACCGCGCGGTGGTACTGGCCGCGGAGCGCGCGGAGTTGGTCACGGGCTTGGAGTCGCTGGTCGCGGGGGAGCCGGTGGCGGGCGTGGTGCAGGGCGTGGCGCGCCCGGTGACGCGCCCGGTGCTGGTCTTCCCCGGTCAGGGATCGCAATGGCTGGGGATGGCGGCCGACCTGCTGGACTCCGCACCGGTCTTCGCCGAGCAAATCGCCGCGTGCGAGGACGCGTTGGCGCCGTTCGTCGACTGGTCCGTGACGTCGATGCTGCGGTCGGAGTCCGAGGAGTGGTTGGACCGCGTCGATGTCGTACAACCCGTCCTGTGGGCGGTGATGGTGTCCCTGGCGGAGCTGTGGCGCTCCTTCGGTGTACGGCCCGCCGCGGTGGTGGGCCACTCCCAGGGCGAGATCGCCGCCGCCTGTGTCGCGGGCGCGCTGACGGCGGCGGACGGCGCGAAGGTGGTGGCGCTGCGGAGCAAGGCCATCCTGGATCTGCCCGGCGACGGGGGCATGGCCTCGGTCGCCGCTCCGGTGGAGCGGGTGCGCGAACTGATCGCGGGATACGACGGCCGGATATCGGTCGCCGCGGTGAACGGCCCGGCGTCGGTGACGGTGTCGGGAGAGTCGGCCGCCCTGGACGAACTGCTCGCGAGTTGCGCACGGTCGGACGTATGGGCGCGGCGGGTCCCGGTGGACTACGCCTCGCACTCGGTCCAGGTCGAGTCGATCCGCGCGCGGCTGCTGACCGAGCTGGCCGACATCCGACCGGTCGCGGCCGCGGTGCCGTTCTACTCCGCGGTGACCGCCGACCTGCTGGAGACCACCGCCCTGGACGCGCAGTACTGGTACACCAACCTTCGCCGAACCGTCCGCTTCGAGGAGACGATCCGGCTGCTGCTCCGGCGGGGTCACGACGCCTTCATCGAGGCCAGCGCCCACCCCGTACTGACCACGGCCTTGCTGGGCACGATCGAGTCCGCCGAGGGCGCGGCGCTCTCGCTCGCCACCCTGCACCGTGACCGGGACAGCACGGCGGGCTTTTGCGCCGCACTCGCCCAGGCGTACGCGAACGGCGTCGACGTGGACTGGCGTCCGCTGCTCGCCCACCGGGGCGCGGTCCGTACCGACCTGCCCACCTACGCCTTCCAACGCGAACGGTTCTGGCTGGCGGACGCGCCCGCCGAGGAAGCCGCGCCCGCCGCCGGGTCCGCGCAGCCGGGTGAGGCGCGCTTTTGGGAAGCGGTCGAAGGCCGGGACATCGACGCCCTTACCGCGATGCTCGGGACGACCGGCGCATCCGGACGCGCCGCGCTGGAGACGTCGATCGACGCGCTGGCGGGGTGGCGCGACGGGCGCCGCCTGGACGCCACCGTCGACGAGTGGCGCTATCGCGTGGTCTGGCGACCGCTGACCGGCGCCCCCACCCCGAGCCTGACCGGCACCTGGCTCGTGGTGTCCGCCGAGGACGCGCACGACCCGGACTTCGAGGCGCAGTGCGTCCAGGCGCTGACCACGCACGGCGCGCGGGTGGCGCGGTTGCCGGTCACCGCGGCCGATGTCGAGCGCGGGCCGCTGGCCGAGCAGATCGCCCGGGTGCGGGCGGGGCTGCCGGACGCCGACTTCACCGGCGTGATCTCCCTGTTGGGCCTGGAGGAACAGGCCCGAGAAGATCATCCCGCGCTCTCGCGGGGGATGGCCGCCACGATCGCGCTCGCCCAGGCCCTCACCGACACCGAATCGGGTGGCCCGCTGTGGTGCCTGACCCGGGGCGCGGTCTCCGTCGCGAGTCGGGACGCGCTGACCCACCCGGCCCAGGGTCGGGTCTGGGGCATCGGCCGAGTCGTCGGCCTGGAGTTCCCCCGGCTGTGGGGCGGCCTGATCGACCTGCCCGCCCGGCCCGACGCGCGGGCCTGGGCCCGCGCCGTCGGCATGCTGCCCGGCACCTCGGGCGAGGACCAGCTCGCCATCCGCGACTCCGGCGTCCTGGTCCGGCGGCTGATCCGCGCCTCGGCGGCCGACCGGGCACCGATCCGCGACCCGCGACCCACCGGGACCGTGCTGGTGACCGGCGGCACCGGCGGTCTGGGTGCGCAGGTCGCGCAGTGGGCCGCCGAGAAGGGCGCCGAGCGGCTCGTGCTGACCAGCAGGGCCGGACCGGCGGCGCCCGGCGCCCACGAACTCGCCGAGCGGCTACGCGCGTTGGGCCCACAGGTCACCGTCGCGGCCTGCGACATGGCCGATGAGGACGCGGTGGTCCGGCTGGTCGCCGAGATCGACGCCGACGGCCCGCCGCTGCGGGTCGTCGTGCACGCGGCCGGCCTGGGCCAGGCCAGTGCGCTGGCCGACACCGACCTGACCGAGAGCGCCCGGCTCGCCGCGGGCAAGGTGGCCGGCGCGGCAGTGCTCGACCGCGTCCTGGGCGACCGTCCGCTCGACGCGTTCGTGCTGTTCTCCTCGATCTCCGGCCTGTGGGGCAGCGGCATGCAGGGCGTGTACGCGTCCTCCAACGCCTACCTGGACGCGCTCGCCGAGCACCGCCGCGCCCGGGGTGCGACCGCCACCTCCATGGTCTGGGGCCCGTGGGCCGGCGCGGGCATGGCCGACGACGAGCGAGCCCACGAGATCCTGGCCAGCCGCGGCGTCCGGATGATCGACCCGCGCACGGCCCTCGCCGCGATGGACCGCGCGCTGGAGCTGGACGACACCGTCGTCGTGGCCGCCGACATCGACTGGGAACGGTTCATCACCGGCTTCACCGCCCTGCGCCCCAGCCCGCTGTTCAGCGAACTCCCGGACGCACAGCGCGTGTTGAGCGCAGCCCTGGTACCGGACACCGCCGCCGCGGCGACCAGCGGGTTGGCCCGCCGACTCGCCGAGGTCACCGCCGCCGAACGCGACGCGATCGTCCTGGAGACCGTACGCGCCCAGGTCGCCAAGGTGCTCGGCCACACCGCCCCCGCGGCCGTGCCCGCCGACCGGGCCTTTCGCGAACTCGGCTTCGACTCGCTCACCGCCGTGGATCTGCGCAACCGGCTCAACGCCGAGACCGGCCTGGCGCTGCCGACCACCCTGGTCTTCGACTACCCCACCTCGCAGGTGCTCGCCAAACACATCCTGGCCGCGCTCAGCGGCGAGGAGGACCACGCGGCCCTGGCCGTACCGCAGGCGGCCGGCCGTGACGACGAGCCGATCGCGATCGTCGCGATGGCATGCCGCTTCCCCGGCGGCGTGACCAACCCGGAGGAGTTCTGGGACCTGGTCGCGGCCGGCACCGACGCCATCGGCGGCTTCCCCGCCGACCGCGGCTGGGACGTCGAAGGGCTCTACCACCCCGACCCGGATCGGCCCGGCACCTTCTACACCAACGAAGCCGGATTCCTGGACGCCGCAGGGGACTTCGACGCCGACTTCTTCGGCATCAGCCCGCGCGAGGCACTCGCCATGGACCCGCAGCAACGCCTCCTCCTGGAGACCACCTGGGAGTTGTTCGAGCGGGCGGGCATCGCCCCCGACTCGTTGCACGGCAGCCCCACCGGCGTCTTCGTCGGCGGCACCCCCACCGGCTATGGCACCGACGTGGCGCGGATGCCCGAAGGCGTCGAGGGCTACGTGCTCACCGGCAACGCGGGCAGCGTGATCTCCGGACGACTGTCCTACCTGTTCGGCCTCGAAGGCCCGGCACTGACCGTGGACACCGGCTGCTCCTCCTCGCTGGTGGCCCTGCACCTGGCCGTGCAGTCGCTGCGGCGCGGCGAATGCTCGCTGGCCCTGGCCGGCGGCGTGTCGGTGACCTCGACCCCGGGCGGCTTCGTGGAGTTCAGCCGCCAGCGGGCACTGGCGGGGGACGGACGCTGCAAGCCGTTCGCCGCCTCGGCGGACGGCATGGGCTGGTCCGAGGGCGTCGGCATCCTGCTGGTGGAACGACTCGACGAGGCCCGCCGCAACGGCCACCCCGTGCTCGCCGTCATCCGCGGCAGCGCGATCAACCAGGACGGCGCCAGCAACGGCCTGACCGCGCCCAACGGCCCCGCCCAGCAGCGGGTGATCCGGGCCGCCCTCGCCGACGCGGGCCTCGCCGCCGACCAGATCGACGCGGTCGAGGCGCACGGCACCGGCACCACCCTCGGCGACCCGATCGAGGCCCAGGCACTGATCGCCACCTACGGCAGGGGTCGCGACCCCGAACGGCCGCTGTGGATCGGCTCGGTGAAGTCCAACATCGGCCACACCACGTCGGCAGCCGCCGCGGCCGGGATCATCAAGATGGTGATGGCGATGCGCCACGGCGTGCTGCCCAAGACGCTGCACGCGGACGAGCCGACCCCGCACGTGGACTGGTCCGCGGGCACCGTCGAACTGCTGACCGAGGCCCGGAGTTGGACGGGCGGCGCACAACCGCGCCGCGCCGGGATCTCGTCCTTCGGGATCAGCGGAACCAACGCGCACGTGATCCTGGAGCAGGCCCCCGAGGCGACCGCCGCGGACGCTGCGGCGCCGGCGCCCGAGCAGGACGCGCCGGCGCTGCCCGACGTCACCGTGCTGCCCTTTCTCGTCTCCGCGAAAAGCCCCGAGGGACTGCGTGCGCAGGCCGCGCGACTGGCCGACCACCTGGAGAACGACGCCGGCCACGGCGTCTCCCCGGTCGACCTGGCCCACTCGCTGCACTCCACTCGCTCGGCCCTGCACCACCGCGCCGTCGTGCGGGCCGCCGACCGCGCCGAACTGCTGCACGGGCTGGCCGGCCTGGCCGCCGGCACCCCGGCCGCCCAGGTCGTCCAAGGTCAGGCCCGGCACGGCGAACGCGTCGTCCTGGTCTTCCCCGGCCAGGGCTCGCAGTGGGTCCGGATGGCGGTCGGACTGCTCGACAGCGCGCCGGTGTTCGCGGCGCAAATCGCCGCCTGCCAACAGGCACTCGACCCGTACGTGGACTGGTCCCTCGAAGAGGTGCTGCGCGCAGACGCGGACGCCTCGCAGAGCTGGTTCGCCCGGGTCGACGTCCTCCAACCGGTGCTGTGGGCCGTGATGATCGCGCTGGCCGAGCTGTGGCGTGCCTGCGGCGTCGAACCCGCCGCCGTGGTCGGGCACTCACAGGGCGAGATCGCCGCCGCCTACGTCGCGGGCGCGCTCAGCCTGGCGGACTCCGCCAAGGTCGTCGTCCTGCGCAGCCAGGCGATCACCGCGCTGTCCGGGCGCGGCGGCATGCTCTCCGTCGGCGAACCGGCCGAACGAGTCGCCGCCCGCCTGGAACACTGGACCGGACGGTTGTCGGTCGCCGCGATCAACGGGCCCGGCTCCACCGTCGTCTCCGGCGATACCGCCGCGCTGGACGAACTGACCGCCGACTGCGCGGCCGAAGGCGTACGGCACTGGCGCATCCCCGTCGACTACGCCTCGCACAGCGCCCACGTGGAGGAGATCCGCAACCGGCTCGCCGACGTCCTCGGCGGCATCGAGCCGGGCCCGGCCCGCATCCCCTTCCACTCGACGGTCACCGCGGGCCGGCAGGACACCACCGACCTCGACGCCGACTACTGGTACCGCAACCTGCGGCAGACCGTGCGATTCGAGGAGACCGTGCGCGCCCTCGTCGAAGCCGGACACACCGCCTTCGTCGAGGTCAGCCCGCACCCCGTGCTGGTCGCCGGCATCGAGGAGGTGCTGGACGAGACGGGCGGGCACGCCGTGGCACTGGGCACCCTGCGCCGCGACGAACAGGACGTCGACCGCTTCCTCGGCTCGCTCGCCGAAGCGCACGTACACGGCCTGCCGGTCGACTGGACCGCGGTCCTCGGCGCCGACTTCGGCGTGCGCGTCCCACTGCCGACCTACGCGTTCCAGCACCGGCGCTACTGGCTGGAGTCCGGTACCGGCCGAGCCGGTGCCGGCGACGCCACCGAACTGGGGCTCGCCCCCGTCGACCACCCGCTGCTGCTCGCCGGCACCACCCTGTCCGAACTCGGCCACCTGATCCTGACCGGCCTGATCTCGCTGCGCACGCATCCCTGGCTCAACGACCATGCCGTCGCCGGCACCGTGCTGCTGCCCGGCACCGCCTTCGTGGACCTGGCGGTCCGCGCCGCCGACGAGGCGGGCTGCGGTCGACTCGACGAGCTGACGCTCGAAGCCCCGCTGATCCTGCCGCCGACCGGCGGAGTACGGATCCAGATCGTGGTCGGCCCGCCCGACGAGACCGACCGGCGCACCCTCACCATCCATTCCCGCCCTGCCGCCGACCGGGCCGAGGACGGCGGCGGCTGGGTGCGCCACGCCGGGGCCGTCCTGGCCCCCACCACCCCGGCCGCCGGCTTCGACCTGACCGCATGGCCCCCCGCCGACGCCGTCCCGCTGGACACCGCCGACTTCTACGAGCAGGCCCGCGCCTCCGGGTACGCGTACGGGCCCGCCTTCCAGGGCCTGGAACAGGTCTGGCGGGTCGGTACCGAGGTGTACGCGGAGGTCGCGCTCGGCGAACGCGAGCGCGACGAGGCCGGACGGTACGGCCTGCACCCGGCGCTACTGGACGCCGCGCTCCAGGCGTACGGCTTGGCCGGCTCCGGCGGCCGAGATGCCAGAATCCTGTTGCCGTTCGCCTGGAACGGCGTCTCGCTGCACGCCTCGGGCGCCCAACGGCTGCGCGTACGGCTGATCCCCGAAGGCACCGACACGGTCACCGTGCTGGTCGCCGACCGCGAAGGTGCCCCCGTCCTGCGCGCCGACTCCCTCGTGTTGCGCCCCGTGGCCGTCGACCAGATCATCGGCGGCCGGGACGCCACCCGCGACGCGTTGTTCACCGTCGAATGGAAGCCGGTGACCGCGCCGGCCGGCGGCGGATCCGAGGACACCTGGGTGGTGCTGGGCGCGTCCGACACCCCGGGCACCCGGGACCTGCTCGCCGATCTGGCCGGTGCCGGGATCGCCCCAGCCGTGTACACGGACCCGGCGGCACTGGGCGCCGCCATCGAAGCGGGCGCCCCGGTACCGGACTTCGCCTTGCTCTCGCCCACGGACGCGGCATTGGAGTCCGGGAGCCTGGCCGCGCGGGTGCACACGTCCACGGCACGGGTCCTGGCGGATCTCCAGGCGTGGGTCGCCGACCGGCGCCTGGCCGACGCCCGGCTCGTGGTGCGCACCCGCGGCGCACTGGCCACGGAGTCCGGCGAAGCCGTCGCCGACCTCGGCCGGGCCGCGATCGTCGGTCTCGTCCGCTCCTTGCAGAGCGAACACCCCGACCGCTGCGTCCTGATCGACACGGATACCGCCGCCGACTCCCGTCCGCTGCTGCCCGCCGCGGTCCGCGCTTCGCTTGCCCTCGGCGAGCCGCAACTCGCGCTACGCGGCGGCCGATTGCTCGCACCCCGCCTCGGACGGATCGGCGGGTCCGCCGCGTTGGTGCCACCTCCCGGCGCGTGGCGGTTGGACACCATCAGGGCCGGGACGCTGGAGAATCTCGCGCTGGTCCCGGTGCCGGCCGCCCCGGAGGGCGAGGAACTGGGCGAGGGACAGATCCGGATCGGGGTCCGGGCCGCCGGTCTCAATTTCCGGGACGTGCTGATCGCGCTGGGCATGTATCCGGGTGCCGCGATGATGGGTGGCGAGGGCGCGGGTGTGGTCAGCGAAGTCGGGCCCGGAGTATCGGGATTCGCAGTCGGTGATCGTGTCCTGGGCATGTTCGGGGGCGGCTTCGGCCCGGACGCGGTCGCCGACCACCGGATGGTGGTTCCGGTGCCGGGTGACTGGTCGTTCGAGCGGGCGGCGTCGGTGCCGGTGGTGTTTTTGACGGCGTATTACGGCTTGGTGGAGTTGGGTGGTCTGCGGTCGGGTGAGTCGGTGTTGGTTCATGCCGGTGCGGGTGGGGTGGGGATGGCGGCGGTGCAGATCGCGCGTCATCTGGGTGCCGAGGTGTTCGCGACGGCGAGTGAGGGCAAGTGGGACACTCTGCGGTCGTTGGGTCTGGATGACGCCCATATCGCTTCGTCCCGGACGTTGGGGTTCGAGGAGCGGATTCGTTCGGCGACCGGTGGGCGTGGTGTGGATGTGGTGTTGAACTCTCTCGCGGGTGAGTTCGTGGACGCCTCGTTGCGGTTGGTGGCCGTTGGTGGTCGGTTCGTGGAGATGGGCAAGGCCGATGTGCGGGATGCGGGGGTGGTGCGGTCCGCGTATCCGGGGGTGGTGTCGTATGACGCGTTCGACTTGGTGGAGGCGGCGGGCGCGGATGGGATCGCGGGGTTGTTCGCGGTGTTGATGCCGTTGTTCGGGTCGGGTGTGTTGGTGCCGATCACGGTGCGGTCGTTCGATGTGCGGCGGGCGCCGGAGGCGTTTCGGTTGATGTCGCAGGCGAGGCATGTGGGGAAGGTCGTGTTGCGGATGCCGGTGCCGCTCGATCCGGGCGGGAGCGTTCTGGTCACGGGTGGCACGGGCACGTTGGGTGCTCTGGTGGCCCGTCGTCTGGTTGCGGAACACGGTGTGCGGAGTCTGGTGTTGCTCAGTCGTAGCGGTCCGAACGCCGCGGGCGCGGGGGAGTTGGTGGCCGAGCTCGGCGGTCTGGGTGCCCGGGTCGTTGTCGAGGCGTGTGACGCGGCCGATCGGGAGGCCCTTGCCGGGGCCTTGGCGCGGATACCTGTCACAGCCCCGCTCACCGCGGTCGTCCATGCCACGGGTGTGCTCGACGACGGCCTGATCGAGTCGATGACCCCGGAGCGTCTGGAGCGGGTCCTGCGATCCAAGGTCGACGGCGCGGTCAACCTCCACGAACTCACCGCCGACCACGACCTCTCCGCCTTCGTCCTCTTCTCCTCTCTTGCCGGCCTGCTCGGCAGTGCGGGACAGGCCAACTACGCCGCCGCCAACACCTTCCTGGACGCCCTCGCCCAGGACCGGCACGCGCGCGGCCTGACTGCCACCTCGCTGGCCTGGGGCCTGTGGGCCGAAGCCAGCGGGCTGACCGGCGCACTCGCCGACGCGGACCTGGCCCGGATGGCGCGTGGCGGGATCGTGCCGATGGCGTCCGACCTGGGACTCGCGCTCTTCGACACGGCCCGGGGCACCGACGAACCGCTGTTGGTGCCCGTGCGCATCGACCCCGGCGCGCTACCGGCCGGCCTGGTGGCCCCGATTCTGCGCGGCCTGGCCCGGGGGCCGGCCCGGCGCGCCGCGTCCGCCGATACGGCGGCCTCGGGCCCTTCGCTCGACCAGCGGCTGTCCGGTCTGTCCGCGGCCGACGGGGAGGAGCTTCTGCTCGACCTGGTTCGCGCCAACGTCGCAGCGGTTCTGGGTCACGGCTCGGCCGGCGCGGTGGATCCGGACCGGGCCTTCCGGGACCTCGGCTTCGACTCGCTCACCGCCGTCGAACTGCGCAACCGCCTCACCGCGGACACCGGCCGGCGACTGCCCGCCACCCTGATCTTCGATCACCCCACCCCGGTCGAGCTGGCTCGTCGGCTGCTCGACGACCTCGCTCCGGCACCGGTCGGCGCACCGGACGCCGCCGCGGAGGACGGCCCTTCCCGGGACGCCGCCGCGCCGGGATCGGCCGGAAACGGCACCGACGACGGGTTCGACGAGGAGGCCGTCGCGTCGATCGCCCTGATGGACGCCGACGAACTCATCCGCCTGGCGCTCGACGACTCCGGCGAGTCCTGACCCGCGCACGAGGATCGGCCCCGCCCATGACAGGGCGGGGTCGATCCTCGTTCACCGGCGCGAGCCCGCCGACAGAGCGCGCAAGGGGGCGGTCGGCCTGCGCCGACCGCCCCCTTCTCGCCGTCAGTGGCCGAGCAGCGCCGACTCGTCCGGCTTCAACGGTGGTTCGGCCGAGACCGGGCGGGTGGCCGGGCCGGCGGCGAACCGACGGACCGCGGCGAGCACCTCGGGCGCCTGTAGCCGGGTCAGTGGCGCGGACAGCGTGGTGACCTCCATCGTCGCGACGGCGACGGTGGGTTCGGAGAGCGCCGCGGTCGAGACCAGGTCCGCGAACTGCCGTCCCGCCGGGGAGGGGTTGGCCAACCGGGTGTCGGTGACCTCCGAGCGGCAGCCCGGATAGTCGAGGTCCTGGCTGGTCGCCAGGATCCACGCGTCGTCGATCGCCGCCGCGACCGCCCGCTGGACGCGCCGAGCGAGTTGGGGAACGAGGCCGCCGAGCCGGCGCAGCTCGCCGTCCAGGGCGAGGGCGCTGTGCGCGGCGCAGCTCATCCCGTGTCCGTACACCGGGTTGAAGGCCGCCAACGCGTCTCCGAGCACGGCGAAGCCCGCGGGCCACGGGTTGACCTGCTCGTAGTGCAGCCGCCGGTTCATTGTGCTGCGCGAGCCCTGCACCTCGGTGACCGGTTCGGCGGCGGCGATCAGGTCGCCGACGATCGAGTGCCGAACCGCCCCGGCGAACGCGGCGAAACCCTCCTCGCCGCCGGGTGGTTCCGCGCCCCGGGTCCCGGAGATGGTGACGATCCACCGGCCGCCCTCGATCGGGACGAGCACCGCGCTCTGCCCCGGGCGCCCCGAGCGGTGGTCCGGGTAGACACTGACCACGGGAAAGTCCTTCTCCGCCCCCACCGGCGCGCGGAAGATCCGACTGGAGTAGCGCAGCCCGGAGTCGACGGTCTCCTCCCGCACGGGAGGTACACCCAGCTCCGCCAGCCACTTCTTGGCCGGCGACCCGCGGCCGGTGCTGTCGACCACGAAGTCGGCCGCCAGCGGGGTCGGTCCGGCCGAACCGTCGCGCGGCCGGAGGTCGATCCCGGTGACGCGCCCGAACTCCGTGCGCGGACCGAGCACGTCCATCGCTTCGCGTAGGGTGATCCGCGGATCGCGCAGCACGGTGTCCCGTACCGTCCAGTCGAGCAGCTCTCGACTACACGTGATCATGAACTGGCTGCCCGGGAACCGCTGTTGCCAGCCGTACGCGGTCAGCGACACGACGTTCGCGGGCAGCCCGATCCGGTGCGCCCCAGCGGCGAGCAGTCGGTCGGTGGTACCGGGCAACAGGCTGTCGATCGCCCGGGCGCCGCCGGACATCAGCAGATGCGCGTGGCGGGCCTGCGGCAGGCCCTTGCGCGGATACGGACCGTCGGGCATCACATCGCGGTCCACCACGGTGACGGAGTCCACATGGCCCGCCAGTACGCGCGCGGTCAGCATCCCCGCGAGTCCGGCACCCAGCACCACGGCGTGCTTCGAGTCGGTCATCGGTACGCCACCCTTCCAGTCGTCGTTCGGGGCAGGGGAGGCCGCGTCATGCGGGGTCCAGGAACACCACGTCGGACAGGCCCCAGTAGCCCTGCATCTCGGCGATCAGTCCGTCGGCCCCGACCTTGATGGCCATCACGTAGTCGAAGCGGATGCGCGTGCCGGGGTCGCTCTCCTCGGGCGGCGCGGGGATGAACCCGAGGCGCACCAGATTCGGACCCCAGGGCTGGTAGTTCATGGTCGTGACGACCGGTACCGCGGCGCTCGCACCGTCCTGCGCCGCCACCGGTACACCGGAATCCTCGAAGGCCCGGCAGGCGATGGCCGCGCCCGCGTGCGCGCGCAACGCCTCGATCCCGCTCTGCGGCCCGGTACCCACCGGGTCCTCGAACCGTACATGCGGCGAATAGAGGGCCAGTAAGCCCTCCAGATCGCCGGCGTTCACCCGGCGGCAGTGCTCCACCACCAGGTGCTTGCGCAGATTCTCATCGGGCACGGCAACCTCCCGGCGCCCGCGGTCCGACCGGGGACGAAGTGGTGACAGGCATAGCCGGACTCTGACACGCGGCACCCCGGCGGCAACCGCCTCGAGCCGCGGTTCAGGGGTACGCCCGCACAGGTTAGGGGTGCGCCGGGTGGCCATCGGTTCTCCGGTATCCCGTCCGGCGCAGTCCGAGTCCGGCGGGAACAGGCGACGCCGGCCGCGGCTCCCGCCGGCAGCGGGGTCGAGGTGATCCGGCGGCCGAACCGCTCCGCGCCGCCCGTCGACGGCACGTGTCGCCGCCGAGCCCACGAACGCGATCGGCCGGCCGCACCACGCCGGACACGCCGCCGGCGTCCCGGCCGCCGGCCGGGACGCCGGCTGAACCACGGCGCTGCGCCGCGATGGGCGCGAGGTCACATGGTCACGTCGGTGGCGCCCCAGAAGGTCCTGGCCTCTTCGATGAGTCCGTCGTTGTCGATGCGGAACGTCATCACGGCGTCGACGGTGACCCGCTTGCGCTCGGGGTCCTCCACGTTGATCAGATCGGCGGTGACCGCGGCCGCGACGTGGCGGTCGTCGTGTGCGCCGACGATCGAGTGGACGGTGTCCTTGATGTCGGCCTGGGTGATGGTGACGTCGTAGAAGTGGCGCAGCGCCTCGTGGCCGCGGGTGACGGGAGCGCCCAGGGGGTCCTCGATGTATCCGTCTCCGGCGAACATGGCGACCACGCCGGCGACGTCCCCGGCGTTGAGCCTGCGGTAGTACTCGGTGATGATCTTCTTGCGGGTCGGCTCGTCGGTCATGGTGCTCCCTCCGTCGGTGGTGCTCGGCCGGAACGCGCCCAGCCAGTACGGCTCGCGCTGGAACGGGTAGGTCGGCAGGTCGATCCGCCGGGCCTGGACGCCGCGGAACAGCGCGGCGTGATCCAGGTCGGCGCCGGCCACGTACAACCGGGCCAGCGCCGACGCGATCGCTCCGGATCCGGGGGCCTGCCGGAGGTGAACGGTGACGGCCGCTCCCGAGTCGGGCCGGTCCTCGGCGGCACCGAGGTTCACGACGAGGTCGGTGCCGCGTGCCACGGACGCGCCGCCGCGTTCTCGCATCGGTTCGCCGACGACCGGTGCGGCGCCGGTGAGCAGGGCCTCGGCGTCGATCGGCTCGCCGCTGCCCGCCCGCAGTGCGGGAATTCGCGGCCGCGCGATCGTACGGTCGTCGAGGTCGTCCGTACGACCGGCGACCACCGCGGCAGCCTGACGCAGGGTCAGGCTGCCGCCGAGGTGGGCCGCGGCGATCTGTCCGAGGCCGCGGCCCAGCAGGGCGTCCGGGCGCAGACCCTGGCTCTCCAACAGCCGGTAGCCGGCGACATGCGACGCGAACGCGGCCGCGGAGACGAGCGGTTCGCCGTCCGTGCCCGGGAGGGGCAGCGGCCGGTCCAGGTAGGGGGCGAGGGCGCCGGCGGCTCCGTCCCAGGCATGCGCGTAGGCCGGAAACGCGGCGTAGAACTCGGCCTCGGCGGCGGGCAGGCGCTCCTCGGCGTCGGGCAGCAGGGCCACCAGGCGTGCGCCCTCGCTCGCGGACCGGCCGGTGACCAGGGCGGGATGGGGGAGGCCGGCGGCCAAGGCGGCCAGGACGTCGAGGAGTTCGGACCGATCCCGCGCCAGGATCACGGCGCGTTCCTCGAATGCGCTGCGCGTGGTGGCCAGCGACCAGGCGACGTCGGTCGGGGTGACGGTGTCCGCCTCGACCAGCCGTTCGCGCAGCCTGCGGGCCTGTTCGGCCAGGGCGGGGCCGGTGCGGGCCGACAGCAGGCAGGGCAGCGGTGCCGACCCGGTGTCGGGGGCGTCCCGCGAAGGCGGTGCGGTGGGGTCGTCGGGCGCCTGTTCGAGGATGAGGTGCACCTTGGTGCCGTTGCCGCCGAACGAGGACACCCCGGCGCGGCGCGGCCGCCCGGTCTCCGGCCACGGAACGGCCCGATGGGCCAGGGTGATTCCGCTGTCCTGCCAGTCGACGTCGGGCAGTGGCTCGGCGGCGTGCAACGCCTCGGGCACGATGCCGTGCCGCATGGCCAGGATCGTCTTGATCACGCCCACGACACCGGAAGCGGCGTGGGGGTGGCCGATGTTGGCCTTGACGCTGCCCACCCACAGGGGGCGGTCGGCGGGACGGTGTCGCCCGTACGCGTCGATGACCGCCTCCGCCTCGACCGCGTCGCCCAGGGGGGTACCGGTGCCGTGTGCCTCGATCACGTCGATGTCGGTGGGGCCGAGGCCGGCCTCGGCGAGAGCCAGGCGCATGACCTGACTCTGCGAGGGGCCGTGCGGTGCGGTCAGCCCGTTGCTGGCGCCGTTGTGGTTCAGGGCCGAGCCGCGGATCACCGCGAGCACCCGGTGACCCCGGCGGCGGGCCTCGGAGAGGCGTTCGACGACCAGCACGCCTGCGCCCTCGCCCCACCCGGTGCCGTCGGCGTCGGCCGAGAAGGACTTGCAGCGGCCGTCGGAGGCGATACCGCCGAGGTTCTCGAACGCGGCCGGGAACGCCAGCACGGTGACGCCGCCGACCAGCGCGGAAGCGCACTCGCCGCGCCGCAGCGCCTGGCAGGCCAGGTGCAACGCGACGCCGGAGGACGAACAGCCGGTGTCGACGGCGAGCGTCGGCCCCTCCAGACCGAAGGTGTAGGCCACCCGGGCGCAGGCGAACGGCGAACCGGCGCCGGAGGACACGTAGGGCAGGCTCGCCTCGGGCACCTGCCGCAGGTCGGAGACGTAATTCTGGGAGAAGGTGCCGAGGTAGACACCGGTGCGCGACCCGCGCAGCTGTCGTGGGTCCTCGCCGGTACGCTCCAGCGCCTCCCAGGCCAACTCCAGCAACAGCCGTTGCTGGGGGTCGATCACCAATGCCTCTTCCGGGCTGATGTCGAAGAACGCCGGGTCGAAACCCGAGGCACCGGTGATGAAGCCGCCCTCGGACAGCAGGCCGACGCCGGGCATGGCCTGGTTCCAGGCCGCGAACCGGTCCAGGTTCCAGCCGCGGTCGTCCGGGACGGGCCCGACCGCGTCGCCGCCGGACGCCAGCAGGTTCCACAACTCGTCCGGCGATTCGATCCCGCCGGGGAGTCGGCAACTCATGCCGACGACGACCACCGGGTCGTCCTCGCCGACCGGCGCGTCGCTGCGGGTGGGGACCGGGCCGGCGGCCTCGTCCGGGTCTCCCGTGAGTCGCGAGCGCAGGTACTGGGCGAGCGCGCCGGGCGTGGGGTGGTCGTAGATCAGGCCGACCGGCAGGCGCAGGCCGACGGCGGCGGCGAGTCGGTTGCGCAGGTCCACCGAACTGAGCGAGTCGAAGCCCAACTCGCGGAACGGCCGCCCGGGACCGACCGCGTCGACGCCGGCGTGGCCGAGCACGGCTGCGGCCTGTTCGCGGACGAGGTCGAGCAGGATCCGGGTGCGTTCGGCGGGGGGCTCACCGGCCAACCGGGCGGCCAGGTCCGGGCTGTTGCCTGCTTTCGTGCCCACCGCACGACGCAGGGGAGTACGGAGCAGACCACGGTAGAGCGGGGGCGGCGGATTGCCGGCGAGTTGCCGGGTGAGTACGGCGAGGTCGGTCGGCAGCGGCACGAACAGGGCGGTGTCGGTACGCACCGCGGCGTCGAAGATGGCGAGGCCGTCCGCGGTGGACAGGGTGCGGAAGCCGGCATCGACCATTCTGTCCTGGCCGGCGGTCTGTACGCGGCGGGTCAGCTCGCTCAGTTCCGCCCACATGCCCCAGGCCAGCGCGGTGCCGGGCAGGCCGTGGGCGTGGCGTCGCGCGGCCAGGGCGTCCAGGAAGGTGTTGGCGGCCGCGTAGTTGGCCTGGCCGGCGGTGCCGAGGACCCCCGCGGCGGAGGAGAACAGTACGAACGCGGCCAGGGGCGCGTCGCGGGTGAGTTCGTCGAGGTGCCGTGCGGCGTCCGCCTTGGGGCGGAAGACGCCGGCCACGCGTTCCGGGGTCAGGGCGTCCAGGACGGCGTCGTCCAGGACGCCGGCGGCGTGCACGACGGCGGTGAGGGGGTGGTCCACGGGCACGGCGGCCAGGACGGCGGCGAGCGCGTTTCGGTCGGCGGCATCGCAGGCGGCGACGGTGACGTGGGCGCCCAATTCGTGGAGTTCGGCGGTGAGTTCCTCGGCGCCGGGGGCGGCCGGGCCGCGGCGGCTGAGCAACAGCAGGTGTCGGACGCCGTGGTTGCGGACGAGGTGGCGGGCCAGGAGTGCGCCGAGGGTGCCGGTGCCGCCGGTGATCAGCGCGGTGCCGTTCGGGTCGAGCGGGGTGTGGTCGGCTGCGGGGGTGGTGCCGGCGCGGCTGAGGCGGGGGGCCCGCAGGGTGCCGGCGCGGATGGCGAGTCGGGGTTCGCCGGCTGCCAGGGCTTCGCACAGGAGATCGGCGAAGACCCGGGTGTCGGTGGTCGTATCGGTAGCGATGTCCGTGCCGGTATCGGTGCCGGTGTCGAGCAGGAGGACCCGTCCCGGGTGTTCGGCGTCGGCCGAACCGACCAGGCCCCACAAGGGCGCGGCCTCCAGGTCCGGCGCCTCGCCGACGCTCGCGACGACCGCGGACCGGGTGAGCAGGACCAAGCGGCTGTCCGCGAGCCGATCGTCGGCCACGAACGCCTGCATTAGCTCCAGGGCCGCGCATGCGGCGGCCTCGGGGCCGGCGCCGGAAGCGGCGGCCGGGACGACGACGACGTCCGGGGCGCGGGCGCCCGCGGCGACGGCGGCGGTCAGGGTGGCCAGGTCGCGGTGGACCCACACTTCGGCACCGGTGCCGGTCTCGGTACGGGTATCGCGGAGCGCGGCGGACAGCCCGACGTGGCCGGGGTCGTCGGTGAGCAGCGCCCAGTTCGCGGGCGGCGCCTCCGGTGTTATGGTCACCGCTGCCCACTCGACGCTAAAGAGCGTGTCGTGCGGCAGGTCCGCGGGCACCGCCGAGTCCCCTGCGGCCACCGGCCCGAAGACCACCGGGCCCAGGTCGGCCAGTGGCTGCCCGGCGGCATCGGCGAACGTTGCGGTGACCGTGTCGTCGGCGCCCGGACGCAGTCGGACGCGGGCGGAGTCGGCGCCGATGGCGTGCACGGCGACGCGGCCCAGCGACGTGGGCAGCCGGCCGGTGCCCTCGTCCTGCGGCGATCGGGCGAGGTGCCAGGCCCGGAGCGCGGCGTCGAACAACGCGGGGTGGATGTGGTAACCCCGTACCTCGCGGGCGTTCTCGCCGAGGACCACGTCGGCGAACACGTCGCCGCCGCGCCGCCACAACCCGCGGACCACCGCCCCATCGGGGCTGCCGTCGTCGTCCGGAAGCGGGAGCGGATCCGCGTCCGGGGGCGGCCGGTTGCCGTCCTCCACGACCGGCGGAGGAGACACATCGGTGAGGGTGGCGCCGGCGTGCCGGACCCATCGGCCGCCCGCGGTGGCGGGATGGCGTGCGTGCACGGTGAGCGTACCGGCGGAGCCGCCGATCCCGGCGGCGGTCACCTGGATGCGGGTGGCACCTGCCGTGGGCAGCACCAGCGGCCGATCCAGGACCAGCCCCGCCACGGTGGCGCCGACCTCGTCGGCGGCGCGTACCGCCAGCTCCGCCAGGGCGGCGGCGCCGAGCGTGGGCAGGCCCTGTGCATCATGCCGCACCGAAGGGTCGGCGGCGTCGACGACACCGGTGAGGACGACCGCGTCGCGGTCGGCCAGTTCCACCGCCGCACCGAGTACCGGATGGTCGGCGGCGTCCAGGCCCAGCGCGCCGGGTTCGATCGCGGTGGCGCCGGGCGACAGCCAGTAGCGGGCGCCCTGGAACGGGTAGGTGGGCAGCGCCACGTCTGCGGCGTCGATTCCGGCGAACAGCGGGCCGAGTCCGATCCTGCCGGCACGGACCGCGGCCTCGGCCAGCGAGGTACGAAAGCGCGACAGGGAGTCGTCGGCGCGCCGCAGGGTGCCGATGACGGCGGCGTCCGCCTCGGCGTCCTCGGCACACTCCTCGACGGCCGCCGTGAGTACCGGGTGCGGACTGGTCTCGACGAAGACGCCGTGACCGCTCGCGAGCAGGGCGCGTACGCCCTCCTCCAGCAGGACGGTCTGTCGCAGATTGCGATACCAGTAGTCGGCGTCCAGTCGCGCGGTGTCGATCCAGTCGCCGGTGACGGTGGACCAGAACGGCAGATCGGAACCGCGGGGTCGGATATCCGCGAGGTCCGTCAGCAGCCGGTCGCGCAGGGACTCGACCTGTGCGGAGTGCGAGGCGTAGTCGACGGGGATGTGGCGCACGCGCACCCCCTCGGCCTCGCAGGCCCGCAAGAAGTCGGCGAGTCGGTCCTGATCACCGGAGACGACGGTGGAGCGAGGGCCGTTGTGGGCGGCGATCGACAGCCGGTGGTCGGCGCCCTGGAAACGGGCCAGGACCGCATCGACCGGCAGCGCCACCGAGGCCATCCCGCCGTCCCCGGCCAATTCCGCGGCGATCGCCCGGCTGCGCAACGCGACGACCTTGGCGCCGTCTTCGAGCGACAGCGCGCCCGCCGCACAGGCCGCGGCGATCTCCCCCTGGGAGTGGCCCAGGACGGCGGCCGGCCGCACACCGTGGTCCTGCCACAGCCGCGCGAGGGACACCAGGACCGCCCACAGCGCGGGTTGCACGACGTCGACCCGGGTGAGCGCGGCCTCGTCGTCCAGCACCTCGCTCAGCGGCCGGTCGGTCCAGGGCGCGAGGGCCTCCTCGCACGCGGCGAGGTGAGCAGCGAACTCCGGGCATTCGTCGCGTAGTCGGGTCGCCATCCCGGTCCACTGGGAGCCCTGGCCGGGGAAGACGAAGACGACCTTGCCGCGGACGGCGGCCGACCCCTCGACCAGCAGCGGTGACGGGACACCGGAGTCGAGGGCGCGCAGCGGTTCCCGGGCCCGGTCGAGGTCGTCGACCAGGACGACCGCGCGGTGTTCGAAGACGGTACGGGTGGTGGCCAGCGCGGCGCCGACCGCGACGGGGTCCGGTCGCGGCTCGCGCACGCTCCAGGTAGCCAGTTGTCGGGCGCGGGCCCGCAGCGCCTCCGGGGTGGCCGCGGACAGCAGCCACGGCACCGGACCATGGCCCAGCGGACCGTCCGCGCGCTGCTTCCCGGGTTCGGCCGGCGGCGGGTCGTCGTCGGGGTCGGCCTGCTCCAGGATGACGTGCGCGTTGGTCCCGCTGAGACCGAACGAGGAGACCGCGGCGCGGCGCGGCCGGCCCAACCGCGGCCAGTCGCGCGGTTCTTCGGCGAGGCGGACATCCCCGGCGGACCAGTCGATGTGCGGTGAGGGGGCGTCGACGTGCAGGGTACGTGGTACTTGCCCGTTGCGCAGCGCCATGACGGTCTTGATCACACCGGCGAGACCCGAGGCGGCCTGGGAGTGGCCGATGTTGGACTTGACCGACCCCAGCCACAAAGGAAGTTCGGGGTCGCGCTGCTGTCCGTAGGTGGCCAACAGGGCCTGCGCCTCGATCGGATCCCCGAGCGTGGTGCCGGTGCCGTGCGCCTCGACCATGTCGACCTGGTCGGGCGACAGGCCGGCGTCGGCGAGGGCGGCCCGGATGACCCGCTGCTGGGAGGGACCGTTGGGCGCGGTCAGCCCGTTCGACGCGCCGTCCTGGTTGACCGCCGAACCGCGCAGCACGGCCAGTACCCGCCGGCCGTTGCGCCGCGCGTCCGACAGCCGCTCGACCAGGAGCAGGCCCACACCCTCGGCCCAGGAGGTTCCGTCGGCCGCGGCGGCGAACGGTTTGCAGCGGCTGTTCGGGGCCATCATGCCCTGGCTGCTGAACCCGTGGAAGATGCTGGCGGTGGACATCACGGTCACCCCACCGGCCAGCGCCAGCGAGCACTCCCCGTTGCGCAGCGCCTGAGCGGCCAGGTGCAGCGCGACCAGTGAGGAGGAGCAGGCGGTGTCCACCGTGACCGCCGGGCCCTCCAGGCCGTAGACATAGGAGAGTCGGCCCGAGATGACGCTGCTGGAGGTACCGCTGACCAGGTAGGTGCCCACGCCCTCGGGCAGCGTCGTGACCCCGGCGCCGTAGCCGGTGCTCGTGGCGCCGATGAAGACGCCGGTTCGGCTGCGCTTCATCGAGGACGGCACGATGCCGACGCTTTCGAAGACCTCCCAGGAGGTCTCCAGGAGCAGCCGCTGCTGGGGATCCATCGCCAACGCCTCGCGAGGCGCGATGCCGAAGACGGACGCGTCGAAGCGGTCGGCATCGTCGATGAAGCCGCCCTGCGGGGCCGGGCCGATGCCGTCGCCGGCCGCGGCGAGGTCGAGCACCTGCTGCTTCCAGCCGCGATCGTCCGGGAGGTCGCCGATGGCGTCGGTGCCGTCGACGACCAGCTGCCACAGATCCTGGGCGCTGGACACCGAGCCGGGGTAACGGCAGCCGATCCCCACGATCGCGATCGGCTCGCCGGATGTCGCGGCCAGCTGCTCGTTACGCGCGGTGAGTTGCTCGTTCTTCGCGCGCAGCCGTTCGTTCTGCGTCAACGACGCCCGGAGCGCGTCGACGAGCCGGTCCGAAGGGGCGGTCACGCCGAACTCCGCTCGTCGCAGTGGCAGACCGGGGAAGAGGCCCCGGCCGAAGGGCGTTGGGCCGACCCGTGCATCGCCCGCCGCCCCGTCTTCACCACACCATGGATGTACGGCCTGTTCGCCTCACGCGAACGAGGGCGACCGAATGAGCCGTCACCGCTTGCCGCCACCAGGCAGGCGGTCTCGGACGTCGGCTCGACGCGCCGACGGCAGCGGCCCGCCGGCACCTTGACGGGCTTTGTTCTTGCGGGTGGGAGCACCCATCCCCGCAGTGGTCGGGGGCGAGCAGCCGGACAACTATCCACGGAGAACTCCCGTTTCCGTTTCGCCAACGGCACTGGCACCGCGCACCGACACTGGCGGACGATCACAACAGGGCTGCCCGTCACGCTATTGAGCCCAGTACCGGAGCCCAACCCCATCATCCGCTCGGGCCACCCCAGATCCTCCGCCCGAACCCCCTTACCGAGCGCCGGCGTTGGGAACCGGGCCTGCCACATCCAGGCGTCGATGCCCCGAACTCACGTCCGCCTCATCCGAGCGCGGAGAGCGCGTCGAGCCGCTCCGGCGCGAAGCCGGCCCGCCGCTGCCGTGCGTTCGCGAGGGCGACCCCGAGCTCGACCTGATGCGCCTCACCACCGTGTTCGACCGAGATCGTCTCCTCGTCCATCGACGCGACCGCGGGCCGACAGAGCCGAGTGCACGGGCCGACCGCCCCGTACGCGGACCGGCCGACCGCCTTGGGCTTCGTCCCTTGCCTCGGCCGGCCCACCCTCGTCGGTGGTGTCGTCCCGGTCGTCGAGGTCGGGGTCCTCCCACGCGTCGTCCTCGGCGAGGGCCGGGGAGTTCGGTGTCGCTGTCCGCCGTGGCGGCTTCGCTGTAGGCGCTGTTCCCAGGAGGCTCCCAGACCCGAGGCGTGGCCGTGAGGTAGAGCCGTCGGGCGGCGGGGAGCCGGGTGCCGAGCGGTCAGGACGGCGCCCAGCGACTGGTGGCGAGAAGCTCTGGGAGGCGACCGCGAAGCTGTCGTCGCACTCGCCGGCCTCCCCACGTCTGCCGACCCGACGCCGCAAGAACTCGGAACCGGCGGCAGCTTCATCCCACTGACACGACTCGTGGAGACGATCACGCCGCGCGGGCATCAATCAGGCGACCATCCGTAGCCGACCATGACACAACCACCGTCCGGGGCCGTCGGAGCAATTGTCAAGACCTATGGATGGGAGCCGCACCGACCCAGCGGTGATAGGCGTCCACGTCGACGTTGCTGCCGCACACGATGGTGACTACGTGTCGGCCGGCGAAGCGGTCACGGTCTTCGAGGACAGCTGCGATGCCGAGCGCGGCCGACGGTTCGACGACGAGGCCGGCGTGGTCGAGGAGCATCCGCATACCGGCGATGATCGACGCCTCCCGGACCAGGACGGCGTCGTCAGCGACGAGGAGGAGATCGTCCAAGACGGCCGGGATGGGACGCCGGCCGGCGACGCCGTCGGCGATGGTGTCGGTCGAGTCGGTGGTGACGACACGTCGTTGGTGCCACGAGTGGGTCATCGCCGGTGCGCCCAGCGGCTGGACGCAGATCACCTCGACTTCGGGTACCAAGGCTTTCACCACATGACCCACGCCGGTGGCCAGCGCCCCGCCTCCGAGAGCAATCAGGACGGTGTCGAACGTCTGTGCGGTGTCGACCAGTTCCAGGCCGACGGTCGCCGCGCCCTCGCAGGTCTCGATGTCCAGACTGTCTTCGACCAGCCGGATGCCGTCGTACCGCGCGATAGCCGCCGCCCGCTCGCGAGCCAACTCGTGGTCGCCGTCCACCAGCTCCAACCTGGCGTCCAACGCGCGGATGCGATCAAGCTTGGCCACAGTCGCAAAGCGGGATGCCACGACGGTCACGTCGAGCCCTCGGCCGCGACCGGACCAGGCAAGGGCTTGGCCAAGGTTGCCCGCGCTGGCGCACACCACGGCTCGCGGACCATTGTCGGGGAGCAGGCTCGCGACCACCTCGGTGCCGCGGGCCTTGAAGCTGCGGACCGGGTTCGCCGTTTCGAGCTTGATGCTCACCCTGCACCCGAGGCCGGGCTCCAGCGCCTCGCAGCGGTAGAGCGGAGTGTCGAGAAAAATCGGGTCGATCAATCGGCGAGCGGCCCGGATCCGAGCAGTGTCGAGGCGCGTCTCCTGCACGACACCAAAGACTAGCGCCGCCGGCGCTGTTCCACCGAATACTCCGCCGCCGAGCACTCCCCGCGGTAGCGCGAATGCTTGATCGCGTCGGTTACGCCAAGGCGGAACCAACCCTCCCGTCCCCTGGCGTCTCGGCCACGTTCCGCAGCCCTCAACGTGCCCTGGGCACGGGCACGGGCACAGGCACGGGCGCGGGCCCGACCCCGAGCGCGGAGTGCGAATTGGGCCCGTGAAAGGGAGGCCGGGAATGCGAGCACGAGATGCGGTGGCCGGCTGGTGGCCATCTCATCGGTGAGCCGATCGATCTCGCCCAGCGCTTGGCGGGTGCGCCGTCGCAGGGCGCGGGAGATCTGCCTCAATCGGCGTCCGGCCGAGCGGCCGCGGTCGCGGAACCGGGTGCGGCTCGTGGCGCCCTCGGCCTTGATCCGCCGGGCGAGTCGGCCCAGTTTGCGGACGCCGTGCGCCGGCAGGTCGGCGTCCGTGGGGTGGTCGATGTCGGCCTCGATCACGGTTGCGTCGACGCGGAGTCTGCGGCATCGCAGCAGCTTGTCCTCGACCGGGTTGCCCAGCAGCGCGGCGGGGCTCGATCGACGAGGGGTCCTCCCACCCCCTCGGCGCGACCGACCCCACGACCGGACGGACCCGGCGCGTCCTGACCGGGCATCGGGAGTGGGTCCGCGGGCTGTGTCTGCTGCCGCTGGGCGGGCGCACCCTGCTGGCCAGCGGCAGCAAGGACCGGACGGTACGCCTGTGGGACGTGGACGAGTTCCGGTGCGTGGCGGAGATCGCCGTACGCGCGCCGGTCGTCGCGCTCGCGGCCGCCGAGAATCGCATCTTCGTCGCCTCTGCGGCCGGGATGCACGCGTACGCGGTGGGTGCGGATGGCGTGGTCGGGTAGGGGTGTGCTTCCTGCGGAGGCAAATCCTGTGGGTGCGGTTCCGCTCACGGAAAGGGCTGACCCGACTCCGACCGCCGACCGACGGCGGCCGCGGGCCGGTCGACCTGCCACATCACGGTCGTTCGTCCCGTCGCCCGCATCGCCCGCATCGCCCGCATCGCCCAGGCCGCGGATCGTCGGCTCGGTGCGGCCGACGCGCCGTCGAGCACGAGGTCGACGATCCGTCGGCCGGTTTGCTCCGGATCGAGCCCGTTGGTCTCGCCGGATGCCATGCGACCGAGCAGGGGTGAGAGCGCACAGCCCTCACCGACGCCACCCGACAGGCCCCCTGGGCATTGTTCGGCCTGCGCAGCGTGCGGTGTGCCGACCAGGGTCGGGAGCGGCATGAGGCGCCCGCTCCGCCACCGCGAGGGTTCGGCGAAGGCGGGGGCGGATGTCCCTCCGGGATGGGCTGCGGGAGGGGCGGGGGCAGGACGCGCGACACGGGCCGCGACGCCCACCATCCATGCTCGAACGGCTGCCGGGACGAGGGTACGGATACGAACGCGAGAATTCGGACGCCGGAAACCTCGCGGCGGATCATCCGGTCGGTGCGGCGATTCGGACTCAGATGTCGAGGACGAGTCGTTTGGTGCAGGCGCGCGAGACGCAGATCATGACGTATTCGCCGCTTGCCTTGTCCTCCTCTCCGAGGACGTGGTCGCGGTGGTCGGGCGTGCCCTCAACCACGAGCGTCTCGCAGGCGCCGCAGATGCCTTCGGAGCAGGAGCTCATCGTGCTCACGCCCGCGTCGTCGAGTGCCTTGAGGATGGTCCCGTCGGCGGGCACGGTCACCGTGACCCCGCTGCGCTTGGCGACGACCTCGAACGGGACGTCGCCGGCCACGGGTTCGGCGGCGGGCGGAGCCGAGAAGCGCTCCAGGTGGAGCGCGCCCCGCGGCCAGGAGGAGGCCCGCTCCTCGACGGCGTCCAGGAGCGAACCCGGGCCACAGGTGTAGATCGCCGTGTCCTCGCGGGGGTCGCCGAGTGCCGTGTCGAGGTCGATCGGCCCGACCTCGTCGGTGGGATGCACGTGCACCCGCGAGGAGTCGAGCTCGTCGAGGAACGCCATCGAGGCCCGGCTGCGGCCGCCGTAGGTGAGTTCCCAGTCCAGTTGACGCCGCTCCGCTTCCCGGATCATCGGTATCAGCGGGGTGATGCCGATGCCGCCGGCCACGAAGCGGATGCGGGAAGGCGGGTCGAACGGGAAGTGGTTGCGGGGACCCGCCACCTCGATCGGTGCGCCGACGCGCAACCGGTCGTGGATGAACAGGGAACCGCCTCGGCCGTCGGCCTCCCGCAGGACGCCGATGCGGTAGGACTTCCGGTCGTCCGGGTCACCGCACAGCGAATACTGCCGGACCGAGCCGCCGCCGACCGCCAGGTCGATGTGGGCTCCCGGTTGCCATCCGGGCAGGTCCTGCCCGATCGGATCCACCAGGACGAGGGAGACGACCCCCACGGCCTCCCATCGGACCTGTCTCACCAACAACTGCATGATTCTTTCCTCCTCTTCTCTGCTCGGAAGGTCACACCGATGGGATCGAGCCGCCGTCGACGACGCGCGATGTGGTGCCTGTGACGGGGCCCGCGCGCGGACTCTCCGCCCGAAGGATGAAGCGGAGCGAGGTGTCACGCCTCGTCGTCCCGAAGTCCTGCTGCGCGGGGCCCGTATCGATCCGGCCGCCGCAACGCGGCGTCGTCGTGCAGGAAGGAGACCCGGTCGGAGTCGGTACCACCCTCCATCGCCCGGAAGTGGCCGGCACACCGGAACCGGATGCGCTTCGACACCTACGACGCCGGCACGACACGGTCGCCCACTCGAACTCGGGAACCGGCGGCTGCTTCGCGGAGGCATGTCGATGCGGACGTCGCCGCCGGGCCACGTCGAACTTCCGGCGTTGGCACCGCTCTTGTTGCGCCCGAAGAACGACGTGGCCCGGCGGCGCGGGCGTTGCCCCATCGGCGGGTCCGGACCGGTCCGGGTCGGCGGCGTGTGCTCCTCGGCCGACGACGTGTCCGGAGCCTCCGGCGAGTCCGGTCGGTGGTCGGACGCGGTGGTCAGGCGCGGAGGAACTCGGTGACGATCGAGTCGTGCTCCTCGGGCTTCTCCCACTGCGGCCAGTGGCCGGCGTCCGCGATGCAGGAGTACTGCGCATCGGGGATGAGCGAGGCGAGCTTGCGGCCGAACTCCGGTCCCGTGCCGGGGTTGTGGTCGCTCCAGAGCACCAGCGTCGGCTGTCGGATCCGGCCGAGCATCTGCGGGGTGATGCGGTGTGGAGAGTCGGACCGGAAGCTGTTCCGCATGACGTTGACGAGGCCCTCGCGGGTCTCGGGGCGCTGGTAGAAGAACTGCCGCAGCGTGACGAGTTCCTCGGTGACGCGGTCCGGCTCGGCCATCAGCCACTCGAGCCGCTTGCGGACCGTCTCGCGGGTCGGGTCGCCGATCGCGGCGAGCGAGCGCGCCCGAAGGGCGTCACCCGCCGCGAGTTGCTCCTGCGTGACCTGCCCTTCCTCGACCGCGGCACCGGCGGTCGTGTTGAGGATGATCCGTCCGACGCGGTCGGGGTGGTGCAGTGCCATCCACATGCTCACCCAGCCGCCCAAGGACTCGCCCTCCAAGTGGGCGGTGTCGGCGCCGATCGAGTCCATCAGGTCGACGACCTGTTCGGCGTAGGTCGGCACCATCTCGGTGGTGAACGGACGGCCCAAGGAGAAGCCGTGCCACAGCAGGTCGATGGCGATGACATGGAAATGCTTGCTCAACCGCATGACGTTGCGGCTGTAGGCCTCGGCGTGGCCGCCGTTCCCGTGCATGAGGATGAGCGGCTCCCCCTCGCCGGCCTCGATGACACGGGTCTTGAACTCCTTGCCTCGGTACCCCACCGAGGCACCGGCGAGGTCGTTCCACATGCTGTTCACGGACATCGGTCCGCCTCCCTTACTGCGAGAATTCGACGATCGACCCGCCGAGTCGGTCAGTAACTCTGGTGTCCCCACACCTTGTCGCCGGTGTTGTGGGTGGAGACATGCGTCGCGGGGTCGATCAGCAGACCGCCGGCGCCGTATTCGAGCCTGAAGCCGGACGGCGTCTGGAGGTAGCACGAGATCATCCGGTCGTTGACGTGCCGACCGAGTCCGACGATCGGCTTGGCGCCCGAGGCGAATACACGATCCATCGCCCGGCCGACCATGTCGACGCGGGTCGGCTCGAGCATCAGGTGGCTGACCGAGGGCGCCGCGGGGTCGCCCTGGATCAGGGCGAGACTGTGATGGCGCTCGTTGACGTGCAGAAAGTTGATCAGCCGAGGCGGCATGATCACGTAGTCGCTGAGCCCGAATCCGAGGACGTCGCGGTAGAACGCGTTGCAGGCATCGAACTCGACGGTGCGGAGCACGATGTGGCCCACCCCGAGCGCGCCGGCGACGAACTCCACTCCCTCGGGTGAGTGGAACGGATCCGGATCGGCGCTCGGACCCCAGTAGAACTCCATCCGGTTGCCGTCCGGATCGTGGCTGCTGTAAAGCTCCGCGACCCCACGATGCCGAGCCGACTCCGGCGTCTCCTCGACCACGTCGAAGCCGTGCGTCGTGAGATGGTCGACCAGCGCGGCGAGTGCCTCGGGTGACGCGGTCTCCCAGCCGAGGTATGCGAGCCCCTCCTCGGCGCCCGCCGCGACGGCGATCCGCCACGAGCGCTCGTCCATGCGCAGGCGCAGTTCCGTCTCCGCCGCGTCGGGCGCGGATACGTCCTGGAGTCCGAGAATGCCGGTGCCGAATGTTCGCCAGTCCTCGAGTCGGGCGCTGGTGAATCCGACGTAACCGAGTGCGCGGATAAATCGGTCTTGCTTCACGACGAGTCCCCTATCCAATCCAACGATCAGACGATGTCGGTCATGTCATAGGGCTGCACATCGGCGTCGAGCACCACCGCGTGGCGGAGAATCTCGAAACCCTCGCCCTTGCCGGCCAGGAGGTCGTCGTAGGTGCCGGCGGCGTGGACCTGGGAGTGTCCGTCGAGGCCGGTACGCACCAACACCACGTTCGCCTTCACGTTGAGAGTGCCGTCACCCTCGACGAAGACGCGCAGGTTGCCGATCAGGTGGACTCGAGGCTTCCGCTGCATGCGCCAGTACCCGGAGAGGTAGGCCGCCCGGACCTGGAGCGCGACGAGCCCTCGCTCCTTCGTCAGGTACAGGCCCGTGTCCGCGTTCTCCCGATCCGTCACGGAGTACTCGGCGTTCGAGTGGAAGAACCCCAGCCAGTCGCGGTACCGGTCCTCGTCCAGGCACGCCGCCCAGTCGGCGTAGAAGGCACGCACCCGCTCCATCAGGACCGGATCGTACGTACGCGTGCCGGTGGTCGGCGCGGTCTGTGGCTGCACGACCTCGTGCTCGGATACCTGCTGCTCACTCATGAACGAACCCTTTCTCCAACACGATGGGCTCCTCGTTGATGTAGGAGTTCCAGAGCTTGTGGAAGCACCGCAGCGAGTACTCGTCGAACTTGTCGCCGACCTTGCCCGGCTTGAGACCGCGGCCCATGTGGGAGGTCGCGAGGCTGCTGCCCTGCAGTCCGCTCTGGGCGCGTACCGCCGCCTCCAGGTCGTCGGCGGAGATCTTGCCCCAGGAGCCCTGGGAATCGGCGCCGGTCTCCAGGCGGCGCTTGCGCTCCGCCGCCGACTCGCCGACCTTGCCCAGGATGATCAGCTCCACGACCGTGCTGTCCAGACCGAGCGGAGTCGCCACCTCCAGGAAGATGCTGCTGCCGTCCGCGTCGTACTGCAGGTCGAAGTTCGGGAAGACCGCGAAGATCGTGTTGCCGTGTCGGACGTCCCGCTCCCACGCCGCGAGTCGGGCTTCCTGCTCCTCATCGGTATGGCCGCGACTGGCCGAGTCCTCGACCTTCAGCGTGAGCGTCTCGCCCAGCTCGGAGGAGAGGCCGGCGGCGTACTTCTCGATGTTGAAGCCGCCGTACGCCGGGAACGTGAGCATCGAGTGGCCGCTGGCCAGCTCGTAATTCTTGCCGGGCTGCATGCCGCCGCGGCCGTCGGCGATCATGCGGTGCAGGAACTGCGGGTGATAGTTGTCCCGGAAGTTGTCGGTCCAGAGCTTCCAATTGCCCGGGTAGTCCCATCGGGCGCGGCCGATGACCTCGGTATCGGCCATGAATTCCCGGAGGTACCGCGCCGCTTCGCCCAGGTAGTCCTCGAAGTTCTCGACGGCCGGGTCGATGGCGGCGAAAACGAGTCCGGCGAACTCCGCGACCTTGACCGGCGTCAGGCCGTACTCGGATTTGTCGAGGCCCTCACCATAGGCGCGCGGGAACGGCACGCCGACGAGGTCGCCTTTGTCGCTGAAAGCCCAGGCGTGATACATGCACTTCACCGAACCCGGGCACGTGCCCTTGGCGCCGAGGAGTACCTCGACTCCGCGGTGGGTGCACGCGTTGTGGAATCCGCGAATGACCCCGTCGGTGCCGCGCCATACCGCAACCGGTTCCCCGGCGATCCTGGCCGTCCGGTAGCTGCCCACCTCGGGGAGCTCGGAGGTGTGGCAAATGAGCTGCCAGGTACGCCGGAAGATCTTGACCCGCTCCTCCTCGTAGAGGCCGGGATCGGTGTAGTTCCGCCGGGGCACGAGCATCGGCGAGGTGCGCGTGTGCTCGTCGCGGGCCGGCGTCGGGCGTTCTGCCTGCGTGGTCATCGGTTTGTCTCCCTTCGAGACAGTCGCATCGGGATCGGGCTGTCACACAGGTCCGAACCTCGCCGTGGCAGCCGCGAGGGACGGTCCGGCCTCGGGCCCGAATGCGAGGCGGTGCGGCCGGGAACGGCCTGCGGGCTCGCGTCGAGCGATCCGAGAGCGTGCTGGGTGTCGCCGTTCGTGTGCAGGAACCCGCGTTCGCCGTTGCGATGGTTCACACCGACACCCGCGATCTCGCGATCGAAGGCGCCGACGTTCACGAGGTTCGCCCGGAGCAGGTCGACGTGTGCCGGCCGCCGCGCACGAAAGTGCGACGAACGGTCCACGCTTTGCCCGCGCGTTTCTGCGATTGATGTCATGTGTACTCACTTCGAGATCTCGCTCGGCGAAGACTGTGTTCTTTCCTTGCGCCGAGGATCCGGGACGCATTCGATCGTTGTGCGGATCGTGTGGACCGCGGTCGGCATCCGGATCTCGCATGCAGACGGATCTCGTCGGTTCAGGCGCCGAGGCGGTTGTGGTTGCCGCACCGGAAACACCGAGAACCGAATGGATTCAGTTTCGGGGAATAGCCCGCGACGTGGCAGAGCCGGTCGTTACGCGGTCCACGTAACGCGTACTGGCAGTACGTGTTCCGCCGGCCGGTCCGGGCGTACAGTTTCGGACCATGGCACCTGAAGACAGCGAGCTGGGAAGTTTCCTCCGCTCCCGCCGCGCACGCGTGAACCCGACGAGATTCGGCGGCGCGACCGGCATCGGGCGGCGAGTACCCGGCCTCCGACGGGAAGAGGTGGCCACGCTCGCCGGCATCAGCGTCGAGTACTACGCCCGCCTCGAACGCGGCCGGAAAGTGCGTGTCTCCGAGACGGTGCTGGCCGCCATCGCGCGCGCCCTCGACCTCAACGATCTCGAGGCCACGCACCTCCACGACCTCGCGCACTCCGCGGCGAAGGTTCCGACGGCCACCGGAGCCCAGGATCACCACGGCGATGCCGTACGCCCGGAACTGAACGTGATCACCGACGCGCTCAGTCCGCTGCCGGCGTGGATCACCAACTACCGCATGGACTTCCTCGCCGGGAACCGCGAAGCCCGCGCGCTCTACGCGCCCCTCCTCGGCAACCCCGAAGACAAGGGCAACCGGGCGCGCTTCATCTTCCTCGACCCGGTCAGCCGAGGCTTCCAGTGCCAATGGGAGCAGGTTGCCGACGAAACGGTGGGAGCGCTGCGGTGGTACGCCACACGTCATCCCGACGATCGCGAACTCTCCGGGCTCATCCTCGACCTCAACTCGCGCAGCACGGAGTTCAGGTCCCGCTGGGGCGATCACAACATCAGCCACCACCGCTCGGGCGACGTGCATGTGAACCATCCGGCCATCGGCGACCTCAAGCTCGTCTACGAGCGCCTCGACGTCACACACGACCCGGGCCTGAGCCTGTTCATCCACGTGGTGGAGCCCGGTTCGACCATCGCGCGGAGGCTCGCCGACTTGGTTGCCGATGGGGGCTCGGCACCGCCGGGGGTGGGGGTGTAGGTCGGAGACATCCGTGACGGACGCGTGGGTTCCGGGAACTGCCCGACGCCGTGCGCTCCCCTGCCCCCGCGCTCGACGAATACCTCAGCGGGTGTCGGGTGCCGGTGCGGCGGCGGATGGCGCAGCGGTAGCGATTGCCGCCGTTGGTGCGTCCGCACGCGTGGGCCGGTGGTGGCGGTGGTGGACGCCCGGCTACAGGCGGGACGCGCTGGTCCGGGCGGGGTTGGCGGAGTGTGGGCTCGACCACGTGGTCCAGCGTTGCGGCGACGCCGTCATCCATCCGGCCGCCGCGGTCGGGACGACGCTCGCGTGATCGGGGAGGGGCCTCGGTCGGCGGCGCGATATCGCGAACCCGCCGTGGATGGGGTCGCGCTCACGGTGGCGCGCGGTCGGGACGCCTTCGCCGACGTCACCTGGCGGTGCGGCGCGCGGGGGCGATGCGCTCACGCTCCCAGCGGTTGCGGGTGTGGTTACGACCGGCCGGGACGGCGGTGCGGCGCCCGGTCCGAGAGGCGGCCGAGGGCGGAGGGCCGGTCGTGGGTCCCTGTCCTGCCCGGGGCTGGCCTGTTCACGGCGTGGCCGGAGGAGGCCGAACAGCCCACCGACCAATGGCTGTTCGACCTGCCCGAGGAGACGTCGACGGCGGCGGTGGTGCGGTCGGCACAGAGACGAGACTCCTTGACAGCGGCTACCCCCGGCTCGGCACGTCGCGCTACCGCTACTGCTACTGCTACCGCTACCGCTACCGAGAGCGGCGGAATCGACGGAGCCGTCCCAGGGGCGTTCCCCCTGGAACGGCTCCGTCGCGTCGCGCCTCGCCGGTTCAGGATCCGGTCGGCCGCTCGGCTCGCGTGACCGCGAGGGTCAGCGCGATGTCGACGATCATGTCCTCCTGCCCGCCGACGAGTCGGCGGCGACCGCACTCCATGAGTAGGTCGCGCACGTCGATGTCGTACCGCGCGGAGGCGGCCTCCGCGTGCCGCAGGAACGAGGAGTAGACGCCCGCGTATCCGAGGGTGAGCGTCTCCCGGTCCACGCGCACCGGGCGGTCCTGAAGCGGACGCACGATGTCGTCGGCGGCGTCCTGGAGGCGGAACAGATCGCAGCCGTGCTCGAAGCCCGAGACGTTGGCGACCGCGACGAACGCCTCCAGTGGACAGTTGCCGGCTCCCGCGCCGTGGCCCGCGAGGGAGGCGTCGACCCGGCGGACACCGTTCTCGACCGCGACGACGGAGTTGGCGACCGACAGGGACAGGTTCTCGTGGGCGTGGATGCCGATCTCGGTCTCGGCGTCCAGCACGTCCCGGTAGGCACGCACCCGCGCCGCCACGTCGTTCATGGTGAGCCGGCCGCCGGAGTCGGTGACGTAGACGCAGTGCGCGCCGTAGGACTCCATCAGCTTGGCCTGTCCGGCCAGTTCCTCGGGCGGCGCCATGTGCGAGAGCATCAGGAACCCCGACACGTCCATGCCGAGTGATCGGGCAGCGTCGATGTGCTGCGCGGAGATGTCCGCCTCGGTGCAGTGGGTGGCGACTCGGACGGAGCGGACCCCGAGTTCGTACGCCCGCTTCAACTCGTGCACGGTGCCGATGCCCGGCAACAACAGCGTGGTGAGGCGGGCGCGCTCGATCACGGAGGCTGCGGCCTCGATCCACTCCCAGTCGGTGTGCGATCCGGGGCCGTAGGTGAGCGACCCTCCCGCGAGGCCGTCTCCGTGCGCGACCTCGATCGCGTCGACCCCGGCCGCGTCGAGTGCGGTGACGATGCGCTTGACGTCGTCCGAATCGATCCTGTGGCGCATGGCGTGCATGCCATCGCGCAGCGTGACGTCCTCGATGAAGATCGGCGTGCCCATCAACGGCCTTCCTTTCCTGCCGCGATGCGCTCTGCGACCCGCAGGGCGGCGGAGGTCATGATGTCGAGGTTGCCGGCGTAGGCCGGGAGGTAGTGCGCGGCGCCCTCGACCTCCAGGAACACCGAAACCTGGTGGGTGGGTCGGGCGGCGTCGGCGACGAGGAGGGTGCCGACGGGCTGGTCGTCGGGGATCTCGGTGATCTGTACCTGCTGCTTGAGCCGGTAGCCGGGAACGTACGCGGCGACGTCGGCGACCATCTTTACGACCGAGTCCCGGATCTCCTCCCGAACGGCCGAGTCCGGGGCCGTGACGAGGCACAACACCGTGTCCCGCATCATCAGTGGCGGCTCGGCCGGGTTGAGGACGATGATCGCCTTGCCGCGGCGCGCCCCGCCGACCCGCTCGATGGCGGCCGACGTGGTCTCGGTGAACTCGTCGATGTTGGCGCGGGTGCCGGGGCCCGCCGACTTCGAGGCGATCGACGCGACGATCTCGGCGTACTCGACGGGCACGACGCGGCCGACCGCGGCGACGATCGGGATGGTGGCCTGGCCGCCGCACGTGACCATGTTGACGACGGGCGCGTCGAGGTGCTCGCCGAGGTTCACCGCGGGGACCACGTACGGTCCGATCGCCGCCGGCGTGAGGTCGATCAGCCGCTTGCCGAGCGGAATCAGCCTGGCGGCGTTCGCCTCGTGCGCCTTGGCCGAGGTCGCGTCGAAGACGATGTCGATCCCGTCGAAGCCGGGCATCGAGATCAGCCCCTCCACGCCCTCGTGCGTGACCGGGACGCTGAGCCGCGCGGCACGGGCCAGACCGTCGGATCCGGCGTCGATGCCGACCATGGCACCCATCTTGAGGTGCTGCGCGCCACGCAGCACCTTGATCATCAGGTCGGTCCCGATATTGCCCGACCCGATGATCGCGACCTTGGTCCTGCTCATGAGACCTCTTCCTCGCCGAAGTGCACCGTTACGGTGCCGAAGCCGGACAACGTGGCGGTGACCGTGTCACCGGGCGACACGGGCCGCATCGGACCGAGCGCGCCGGACAGGACGACCTGCCCCGCGCGCAGCGGATCGCCGAGGTCGTGGGCCGTGCGGGCCAGCCACGCGACGGCCTCGACCGGGTCGCCGAGGCAGTCCGCCCCCTTCCCGGTGGCGACCTCCGCACCGTTGACGCTCATCGACATCACGACGTCCACGGGCTCGGTCTCGTCGAGCGTGCGCCGACGCTCCCCGAGCACATAGGCGCCCGCGGACGCGTTGTCGGCGACGGTGTCGCCGAGGCTGATGTCCCAGCCGGCGACCCGGCTGCCGCATACCTCCAGCGCGGCGACGCCGTACTCGATCGCGTCCCGGACCTGCGCGGTGTCGAGCGCGCCGTCGGTCAGGTCGGCGCCGAGCACGAACGCGACCTCCGCCTCCACCCGGGGTTGAAGCACCTGCCCGCCCCGGATCGTGCCGCCGTCCGCACACGCCATGTCGTCGAAGAGGACGCCGAAGTCGGGTCGGTCGACGCCGAGCTGACGCTGCACCGCCACCGAGGTCAGGCCGATCTTGCGGCCCACGACCCGGGCCCCGGCGGACAGTCGACGTTCGGTGAGCGCGGCCTGCACGGCGTACGCGGCGGCCAGGTCGTCCCGGCCGATCAGGTCTCGTACGGGCGCGCACGGCACGCCGGACGCGGACGCCCCGGCAAGCCGCGCGACCGCCCGGGCGGTGTCGGAAGTGCTCGCGGTGGCGAGCGCTCGGTTCATGGTCACCGCCTCACTGTGCGCCCGGGGCACCCGTCGAACCAGCATTTCGTCTCGCTCAGCGATACGCTGGGCCGATGACGGACGCGGCCGGTCTCGACACGGTTCTCGGCAAGGCGGTCACCATCCTGCGCGCCTTCCGGCCCGACGACCGGGCCGTCGCCCTCGCGGAACTCGTACGGCGCACGGGCCTGCACAAGGCGACCGTTCACCGGCTGACGGGAGCCCTCGTCGACAACCGTCTCCTCGACCGGGTGGAGGGTGGCTATCGCCCCAGCGGCGGCCTCTTCGAGCTCGGGATGCTCGCGGCGCCGGAACGCAGCCTGCTGGAGGTGGCGACGCCCTTCCTCCAGGACCTGTACGAACGCACCCACGAGACGGTCCACCTCGGAGTGCGCGAAGGGCACGATGTCGTCTACGTCGCCAAGATCGGCGGCCACGACCAGGCCAGGTCACCCTCGCGCGCCGGCGGGCGCATGCCGATGCACTGCACCGCCATCGGCAAGGCGCTCCTCGCACACGCCGACGACGAGTTGCGCAACGAGGTACTGGCCGGGCCGCTCGAACGGCGCACCCCGCGAACCGTGGTGGCGCCCGGCATCCTGCGACGCCACCTGCGCCAGACCGTCGAGACGGGCGTCGCGTTCGAACGGGAGGAGTCGACCGTCGGACTCATGTGCGTCGCCGCACCGGTATTGGGCCCCGACCACGAAGCACTCGCCGCGATCAGTGTGGCCGGACCCACCGGCAGGTTCCGACCCGAACGATTCGCAACACACGTCCGAGCCGCCGCCACCGGACTCGGCATCACCCTGACCCGCCACGACCCACCACACTGATGTGCGCACACTGCTCGTCGGCTACGGCGACCACGGCGGGGACACCCTGCTGCCCGCGGCGTGTTCCGCCGGAATCACGTCGCCGCACTCGTCGACACCGACGTCGCGCGCCCGCGACTTTGTGGCCCTGTGAATGATCCAGCAGGTCTATGCCCGCGTGGACGACGTCGACGCCGCCACGTTCAGAGTGGGTCCGCACAGGCCGATCCCCGGACCGGCCCGGACACGCGTTTTCGCATCCGGGTTCGAAGCCGGCGACATTTCGAAGCCGGCGACATAGTGAAGGACTACTCGTCGTTCACGCCCGGGCCCTGACGGGCGAGGCCCGAGTTTCCGGGGCCGGACGGGCCGGGTGCGGCTGTACACCGGGGATTTCCCGGTCGCCGCCGACCTCTTCGCGCGCTCCCTGGAGCTGTGCACCGACCTCGGCGACCGCCTTGGGCAGGCCGATGCCCTCCACGAGATGGGCAGGGTGCGGCTGTACACCGGGGACTTCCCGGCCGCCACCGATCAGCTGCAGCGCTCCTTGGACCTGTACACCGACCTTGGCGACCGCCTCGGCCAGGCCCACGCCCTCCACGAGATGAGCCGGTGCGGCAGGTCACCGGGGACTACCCAGCCGCCGCCGACCAGTTGCAGCGCTCCCTGGACCTGTACACCGAACTCGGCAACCGCCTCGGCCAAGCCAATGCACGTCACGAGATAGGCCGGGTGCGGCAGGTCACCGGGGACTACCCGGCCGCCGGCGACCAGTTGCAGCAGGCCTTGGACCTGTACACCGACCTCGGCATCCGCGTCGGGCAGGCCAATGCCCTCTCCGAGCTGGGCCGGGTTGAGTTGGCCACTGGGGACTACCCGGCCGCCGTCGACCAGTTGCAGCGCTCCTTGGACCTGTACACCGAACTCGGCAACCGCCTCGGGCAGGCCAACGCCCTCCACGAGATAGGCCGGGTGCGGCAGGTCACCGGGGACTACCCGGCCGCCGCCGACCTCTTCGCGCGCTCCCTGGACCTGCACACCGACCTCGGTAACCGCCTCGGCCAAGCCAACACCTTGTGGGGACTGGGACGGGTGCGAACGGTGATCGGGGACTTTCCGGGGGCGGCCGAGGCGCTGCACCGCGCCCACGCCCTGTACACCGACCTCGGCAACCGCCTCGGGCAGGCCGAAGCCCTTCAGGACCTGGGGCGGATGCGAACGGTGACCGGGGACTACGTGACCGCCGCTCACCTGCTGCAGCGCTCGTTGGTGCTGGTGCGAGAGGTCGGCAATCCGCAAGGAGAGGCCGAGGTGTTGAACAGCACCGGTGCGTTGCCGGCACTGTCGGCCGGTCCCGGGGAGGCGTTGGCGGTGTTTCGGGAGGCTCGCCGGCTGGCCCGGGCAGCGGGGAGTCCGGTGGACGAGGCGCGGGCGCTGGAGGGCGCGGGCCGCGCGCTGGCGGCCACCGGGGACCGCGGCGGTGGGCTGGCGGACCTGCGGGCGGCGGTGGCTGTCTACCGGCGGATCGGCGCCGCAGAGGCCGCAGGTGCGGCGGCGTTCCTCGCGGGGTTGGAGGACGGCCCGGATGTGGTGGACGCGACCGGTTGACCTGCGGGTGCGACGTGCGACGGGGCGCACTCGGTCGATTGCAGCCCTGGCCTGTGCCGCCCCTCCTACAGCAGGGGTCCGGATTCGGTGAGCGGGGGTGACGGTCCCGACAGGACGGCGAGGCGGGGCTACCGCGGGATGCCGGAGCCGTACAGTGCCGTCGCGCCGGGCTCGGTGGCGGGGCCGGGGATCCAGTCGAGGACGCGGTGGCCGCCTTTGGTCCGGACGGCCTTGGCGGCCCAGGCCAGGGCGGTCTCCTCGTTCATGTCGACGGGGTCGTCGATGCGGACGACCCGCCTGGCGATCCGCGCCGATCGCGGGCACCCGTTCGGCGCACCGGCACCCCCGCCATACTGGGGCCGACGACCGGAAGGATCGACCGACATGCCCGAAGACCCGATCGGGCGGAACGAGTTCGCCGCGCTCACCCGACTCGTCGAGGCTGCCCAGGCCCAGAACAGTCGCGAGTTCGGCATCGTCAAGAGCGAGCTGACCACCCTCCACCTCGAGGTCGGCAACGTCGACCAGAAGATCGACGCGCTCGCCGTCGAGGTCCGCAGCGGAAACGCCCGCATCATCGAACTCCTGGCCGGTTTCATCGCCCAGAGCAAGGGCCCCGACGCCGGCTGAGCCCCGTGGCGCACCACGCGACCGGGCGTCGGGAATGATCCGCCGGCGCCCCGGGTTGTGATCCGGTGTCGGTTAGGGTGTGCCCCCGGGCCCAACCATTGCCTCCGTGGAATACCGGTTCGGCCGGAGCCACAGTGTGCCTTCCGCCGTGAGGCGGCCACCCCCACCGACCCTTGACATTCACGGCGCCGCCCCTTGGGGGCGGTGCCGTTCCGCATTCCAGGGCCCCGGCACGCCGCCACGCGAGATGCCGCGCAACTGCGGCCGCGCCCGGTCGGACGACCACACCGATTTCCGGGCCGATCGGGGCGCGGGTTACTTCCCTTGGACCGGTCGCCGTTCGGCTCGCCGGCCCCCGTGTCACGCCACCGTGCGTCGTCGTTGAGGCCGGCATGACCACCACCACCGACTGCGGCCCGCTCGCCGAGCTCCTGGCCGCGAGCACCTCGACATCGGCATCGTCTGGTGCTGCGAGAGCTGCCCCATGCAGGGCCGCCGCATCCACCAGCACATCGACGCCGCCCGCCACGACGCCGCCGGACACGCCATCGGTTACCACCGCGGCAGCTTCGCCCTCACCCGGATCACCCTGCGCCTGATCGGCGACCGGGAGCGCCGGGTCCGGCTGACGTCCGAGCGGGACGCCGACGTGCTCCTGGTCCCGCCGCTCGAGCCGTGGGACACCGAGCCGCTCTTCCCGCTTCAACTCGAACGCGCCTGCGACGCCGTCGACTGCGTCCCGGACTCCCGCCACCGACGCCGCCGCAAGGAAGCCGCCGCCGTCGACGAGACCGCCCCGGCGACACCAATGCGCCGGTGACGGGCGAAGCCTGCGCGGCTGTGACCGTCAGCGATGGATGGCCAGAGGCGCTCGAAACACTGCTGGTCAATGGTGGGGCGGTCATCGACTGTTGGCCACCTTGGTCGGGGTCGGTTGGCCATCCGTCGTCGCGGGCGGGAAGCGGCCGCATGATGGGCCGTCTGCCGAGTCCTCGATCGTGACGCTCTCGTCATTGGGGTCGCTGCCCCGGTCTCGCCGGCGGTGCGGTGTCGATCGGTGCGGGTGCGCCCGCGCGCGGTACGGGAGGGAGGACGGCGGGAGCGAAGTTGGCGAAGGGTTCCGCGGCGGCGATCAGGTCGGCCAGGGCGGGCGCGGTCTCCGCGTCCGGGTGTGCGGCGAGTGCGCGGCGGGCGGCGGTGACGGCCGTGCGCAGTTCCTCGTGACGGGTGGTGGGCATGGGTGGGGCCTTCCGGGTCGGGCGTGGTCGTCCGAGCCTCGGGTCCGGCCCCCGGACCACCGCGGATGTTCGACTCCTACCCAGGGCCGGCCTGCGGAAGCGGAGGTTCGGGGTGGGCCGACCGCCGGAACGTGGGCCTGGGGCGCCGCCCGCCGGTTCCGACACGCTGCCGGCGAGCCCGCCCGAGGGCCGGCGCCTGCGTGGGAGACAACGCCGGGCTGCGAGTCGGAGGCCGTCCCGACGGCTGAAGGATCCAGATGGCCAACGACGGATGCACATGGCCCACCAACGCTGCCCGTGGTGTCCTGTCCCAGTGAGAGCGATCCTGCGATCGGTCTTTGACCTGCGAGGGGCAGATTGAGTGGTTCAAGGACCGTTTGGTGGTCCCGTTCGATCTGCTCCGGATTTGCAAGGGTCGGGCCTGTGTCTCGTTCTAGCCCCGACTGCGGCGGGCGAGTTGTCCGTGGTGCTGTCCTCAATCGGTGGGTGGGGTTTGGCGCGGTCGTTCATTCTCTGGGGATGGTCGGCCCCGTGCGCAGGTCAGCGCCTTGATCACCGCGTGAGGTATGTGAGGCACGTCGTTCGAACCCCAGTCCAGGTGTTTCGGTCGAAGCACCTGGACTGGGGTTCGACGTTCGGGTGCTACGACGTCCCGCTATTCCTCTTGTTCTCCCGCATGGCCTGCACGGCGCTGTCGTAGCGGGCGGTAAGGCTGGGTCGGCCTTCCGCATCCGCTCCCACCGCTGGTCACGCAGGACCGTCCGGTACGTATGTGATGCCCCTACGCAGTGCCGGCCGAAGCTACGGATCCAGGCACCGGGGAGCCGTGGGCGTCCGCTCCGTGCGGAGGCCGGCGTCACCGACGCGATGGGGCCGGGCGCACCGGTCAGCGGCGAACCTTCAGGCTCCACTTCTCGGAGGTGCGGACCCCGATCAGGCCCGGCGGGACGAGGTAGGTTCCCGGCTTCCGGCACAGCTGCCGCTCGGGGCGCAGGTACGCGTCCATGGTGGCCAGCACTATCGAGTCGGACTCGGCCCCGCGGTCGACCCGGACGTGCACCTTCGCGGCGGGGCCGGTCATCTCGAGCAGTTCCCAGCCGTGGCCGGACAGTTTCCCTCGCAGCTCGCGGACGTCGTCCAGGGGCAGCACCTCCAGCTTCCACGAGGCCGCGTGGTCCAGTTTCACGACCACGTGGCACCAGCCGTCGGGCCCGACGGCGAGCGGACCGGTCATCGGCAGCATGGTGCCGATCTGTCCGACCCTGTGGCTGGTGCCGTCGGGCTGGATGGTGTGCACGTAGCCGGCGGTGTTCTCGGGGCCGTCGCACGTGGCCCGGATCAGGGCGGGCGGGCCGGCGTAGCGCAGCACGGCCTGTCCCCGCCCCTCGGCGAGCTTGCCCAGGGTCTCCACCGTGTCGATCGGGCGGACCCGCAACTGCCAGCCGCCGGAGCCCTCGACCCTCATCCGCACCTCGGGCTCGCCCTTGGCGAACGCCAGCAGCCGTCCCCGCGCGTCCCTGGTGGAGGAGAAGATGCTCAGCTCCTCCACTTCGCCCTGCTCGTCGAGCCGCCAGATGTAGAACCAGCTGTGCGGTCCGGGTACGCGGGTCCGCTCGAACTCCACGACCGCCGACCGACCGGGCTCTGGGTTCACCAGGGTCAGCTCCAGCTTGCCGTGGCCCTCATGGACCTCGGTGGCCGGGCCCGGTGCCTTCGCCAGGGACATCACCCGGGCCCCGCTCACGGGCACGCCCGGGGTCGCGGCGGGGGTTTTGTTCATGGTCAGGCCCGGGATCATGCCCGGGGGCGGGACGGCCTCCTTGTGGACCTCGGCCATCGCGGGGCCCGGCAGCAGCGCGGTCGGCAGGACCTGCGCGGGTATGCCGTAGTCGGCGGCGAGCGCGGCCGGTCCGGCGCTGTAGCCTTGGCCCACGGCGCGGAAGCGCCAGGCCCCGTTGCGGCGGTAGCACTCTCCGAGCACCAGGGCGGTATCCCCGCCGGCGTCCGTGACCTCGTACCTCGCCGCCCACGGGCCCTCGCCGCCGGCCACCTCCACCGACAGCCCGGTGACCGCGTCGAACGTCCCGCCCGCGGCGAGGACGGCGATCAGCACCCGCTGTACGGCGGTCTCCACCGCCTCCTCGTCCACCTCCAGCCGCTGGACGAGGAGCCCGCCCTCCGCCGCCCCGCCCAGGTGCCGTACCGCGCCCGAGGGGCGCGAGGGCCGATCGCCCCGGACCACGTCGGCTTCACCGCGGGCCCGGCCCGCCGCGTCCAGCAGCACCGCCGTGGCGGCCACCAGGGGGGTGCCCGGCCGTGCCTCGTGGGCCACGGTGATGCGGAACGGGCCTCCGGGCAGCAGGGTGTTGGCCCCCTTGATGATGATCGTCATACCGGCATCCTGGCACCGGCCGGCATCCGCGGTCGATGGATTCCATCGGATTCCGAGGGCGGGTGACCCCCGCATGCCGAACGCGCCTGACGAACCCGCAGATAACCGTGAGGCGTGTACGGAGATGGGCCTCTTGCCTCACACACCTCACGCCCTGATCGCACCCCAGATAACGGCAGATTTCGCAGTGGGGTCGCAGGTCGTGGCCGCGGAGTGCGACCGCCCATCCGGGGACCCGCGTGGTTCGGGCTCATCCGTCCTTGGCGAAACCGGGACATCCGCGATCGTCATCGTTCCGCGCGCACCGCTCGAGGCATGGAGCCGGGAAGCACCTGGGCATGTCCACCCCGGAACTCGCCCCGCACGATCGGGCCGAACCCGGTAGACGTGCCCGAACGCCGTTTCCCGGACGCTGCCATCACTCGACGCCCGGCGCAGCGTCCGCCGCGGCTTTGCCTGCGTTCGTCGGGTGTGACCGGTGGATGCCTGGCACGCTGTGTGTCCTGTCCGGGCACGGGAGTGGGGGCGTGGGTGGAGGTCGGGCGTGCGTTGGTGGTGGGGATCGGGCACTTCGAGGCGGATGTGACAGGCGGTGAGGTCGCGGTAGGTGCGTCGGCGTGGTCGGATCTGCCGTTCGTGGACGAGGTGGTGCCGTCGGTCGCGGCTGCGCTGAACCGTCTGGGATACGCGACCGAGGTGCACCGGGACGTCGACTCGGCCGCGTTGCGGGCCGCGGTGGACGGGGCGCTGGGGAACGCGCGGGTGGTCTACGTCGCCTCGCACGGGGACGCGGATGCGGCCAATCCGTATCGGGTGGACGTGGTGCCGGCGGACGCGTGCGTGGGCCGGGGCACGAACATCACGCAATGGGTCGACGACGCGCAACGGTTGGGGGTCCCGACGCTGTTCCTGTTCGACCTGTGTCGGTCCGGACGTGCTGCGGCGTTGCCTCACCTGGTGCACGGTACGGACTCGCCGGCGATCGCGTGGGTGCTTGCCGCTTCCGGAGGCGGTGAGAACGCGTACGACGGCCGGTTCAGCCTCGCGTTGGCGGAGGTGTTCGAGGAGATTGCCCGGACCGGACTGGACACCGACCCGGCGCGGTCGCACGTGCCGTTCTCGGTGGTGGCTCGCAGGATCGGTCGGCACGTCGAACGCATGGCCGGTATGGCTCAGACGGTGCGGAGCACGGCGATGGTCCTGGCGACGGAAGAGCCGGATCTGCCCTTCTTTCCCAACCCCTTCCACGACGCGGGCGCGGTGCGTGTGGCTCGGATGGACCCGGCACTGCGGGGGTTCCTGAGTCCCTCGGACATGCGTCATTTCACCGAGAAGGCGGGTTCTCGCTTCACCGGGCGTCGTTCCCAACTCCACTTGCTCGCACCGTGGTTGGACGACGTCGAGATCGGTGGCCTGCGGGTGGTCACGGGCATTCCCGGGGCGGGGAAGTCGGCGCTGCTGGCGGCGTTGGCGTGCGCCGCCCATCCGGACCTGGTGTCGGCGGCACCGCAGGTGCGCGAACGCCTGGACGCCCGGGACTCGCACGCCTGCCCGTCGGTCAACGACCGCCTGGCCGCCGTGCACGCCCGCGGGCGCTCCACGACAGAGGTGTTCGTGTCGATGGCCGACCAACTCGGCCTGAAGACGGAGCCTGATGTGTCGGTCGACGCGAAGGCATTCACGAACATGTTGCCGCGGATGGGCGAGGTTCCGGCGGTGATCGTGGACGCCCTGGATGAGGCGTCCGATCCGGTGGCGTTGTGTGCAGACCTAGTTCACGTGGCACGCGTGTTGCGTTCCGACGGCACACCTTCGGTGCGATTGCTGGTGGGTACACGGCCGTGGCCGAGGTTCGCCGCCTTGCTCGAATTGGCCGGTGCTGCACGTGGGTTGGTGGATTTGGATGACGCCGACCCGGACGAGGTCCGCGACGACGTGGCCGACTACTTCAACGCCCGCCTGACCGACATGCCCGCCTACGCTCCACCGGGCCGGCGTGCGATCCGGCGACATCTCGCCCAAGCCGTCGCCGACCGCCTTGTCTCCTCCCCTAAACAGCGGGCGGAATGGGGCGCGTTCCTGGTCGCGGAGGTCTTCACCCGCCACCTTGGACGAATTCCCGTCCCGAGCGACGTTGACGGTGCCCGGGAGCTGGGCCGCTCGGCGCCCACAACGCTACCCGCGGTCCTCGACTTGGACCTCTCCTCCCGTATCGATGGCCCCGGCATTCGCGCCGTCCTGTCGGCGCTGGCGCTGGCCCGGGGCGAGGGCATGCCCCTCGAGGTGGCCCTCCCACTGGCGGGGCTGTTCGTCGACCTCGCCCCCGACCACGCCCGAACCCTGCTGCCCGACGCCCTGTTCTACCTGTGTGCCACCCCCGACCACGACGGCACGCTCCTCTACCGCCTTTTCCACCAGGGCCTCGTCGACCACCTCATCCGACACCCGACGGTTGACGAGGCCGATTCCGGCCCCACCGCCGGAAAGATCCTGGACCACCTTCTTGTCACCCACACCGTCCACGACGGCCCCACCCGCACCTGGGACAATGCACCCTCATACGTTCTGCGTCACGCCCCCGCATATGCCGAAGCCGCAGGTCGACTCGACGAACTTCTGGTCGACTCCGAGTACCTGGTTCATGGGGATCCGGCCGCGCTCGTCACCGCGTTCGCCCGGGTCCGGACGGACGGAGCGCGGCTGGCCCGCGCCGTCTACCGCACCTCGATCGGCGATCATCGGGACAGCGGACCCGCCATGCGCCGCCGACTCCTTGCCCTGGACGCAACACGGCACAACGCCCGGATCCTTGCGACAGCACTCAACGACAGGATCGAATCCGGTGCATGGACGGCCGACGCGGCAACCGACGGGCAAGCAGACCCCGCACACCACGACACTCTCATCGGGCACACCGGTTGGGTGCGTGCGGTGGCGTGTACCGTCGTGGACGGGCGACCCGTTGCCGTCACCGGCGCCGACGACAACACCGTGCGGATGTGGGACCTGACGACAGGCACCCGACGCGGCGAACCCTTCATCGGGCACACCGGTTGGGTGCGTGCGGTGGCGTGTACCGTCGTGGACGGGCGACCCGTTGCCGTCACCGGCGCTGACGACAACACCGTGCGGGTGTGGGACCTGACCACCGGGCGGCCCCACGGCCGACCCCTCGCCGGGCACACCGGCTGGGTGCGTGCGGTGGCCTGTACCGTCGTGGACGGGCGACCCGTCGCCGTCACCGGCGCTGACGACAACACCGTGCGGGTATGGGACCTGACCACCGGACAGCCCCACGGCGGAGAGCTCATCGGGCACACCGGCCCGGTGCTCGCGGTGGTGTGCACCGTCGTGGACGGGCGACCCGTTGTCGTCACCGGATCCATGGACCGCAGCGTGCGAATGTGGGACCCGACGACCGGCACCCAGTGCGGATATCCCCTCGCCGGACACACCGGCCGCGTGAATGCGATCGGGTGTGCCACTGTGGACGGGCAGTCCATGGCAGTCACCGGCGCGGGCGACAACACCGTGAGGGTGTGGGATCTGACCACCGGGTGCCGCCGCGGCCAGCCCCTCACCGGGCACACCGACGAAGTGCTCGCGGTGATGTGCACCGTCGTGGACGGACGACCCGTTGCCGTCACCGGATCCATCGACAACACCGTGCGCGTGTGGGACCTGACCACCGATATCCAACGCGGCTCCCCTCTCACCGGACACACCGGCTGGGTGCGTGCGGTTGGATGCGTCGCCGTGGACGGGCGACCCGTCGCCGTTACCGGTGCAGACGACAAGGCCGTGCGGGTATGGGACTTGGCCACCCGAAGGCCTCCCGGCCGACTCCTCAGCGGACACGGCGGTCCCGTGCGCGCGATCGCATGTACCACCGTGGACACAAGACCTATCGCCGTGACCGGTGCCGGCGACAACACCGTGAGGGTGTGGGATCTGACTACCGGGCGTCCCCGCGGCCGACCCCTCACCGGGCACACCGACGAAGTGAACGCCGTGGCATGCACCGTCGTGGACGGACGACCGGTCGCCGTCACCGGCGCGAACGACAAGACGGTGCGGATATGGGACTTGACGACCGAGCAACCACCTCAGGGCCGAATCCTCAGCCGACACGCCGGAGGTGTGCACGCCATAGCGTGCACCACCGTGAGCGGACGACCCGTTGCCGTCACCGCAGCGGACAACGAATTCGGCGTACAAGTGCGGGACCTGTCCCTTCGACACCCCAACGGCCGGACCTTGGACGAATTCGGAGTCCAAGCGTCGGGCCGGTCCCGTCGACACCCCTACGGCCGATCCTTGATCGGACACACCGCCCCGGTGCGCGCGGTCGCGTGCGGCGTCCTGGACGGACGACCCGTCGCCCTGACCAGCGCCCTCGACGACACCATGCGGGTGTGGGACCTGTCCACCGGTATCCAATGCGGCGAACCTCTCACGGGAAACAGCAGCGTGCGCGCGATCGCCTTCACCAGCGTGGAGGGGCAACCCGTCGTCGTTACCGGATCCCTTGACCACACCGTGCGGGTGTGGGACCTCGCCACCGGCACTCCAAGCGGCCAACCCCTCACCGGACACACCGACCGTGTGCGGGCGGTCGCGTGCGCCATCCTGGACGGACGATCCGTCGCCGTCACCGGAAGCGATGACCACACCGTGCGAACATGGGATCTGACCACGAGGCGGTGTCTCGACGTTTGTCCGCTGCCCGCACGATGCGGAGCGCTGGCTGTGGGAACCGGCGAGCGCTTGTTCGTCGGTTTCGACATCGACATCACGCTGCTGACGCGCAAGTGAAGACCTGACAACACCGTCAAGCCGGACATACTTTGACGCAGGAATTGTGGTAATTCGCGGAGGAACCTGTCGCCGTGGGTGCGCGGTCCGCCCCGCATGTCCTCCAGCGGGCGGTCGGCGAGCCGGCTCAGGGTGTCGGCGTCCGCGTTCGGCACCCTCGTGCTGATCGGCATTGGTGAGGAGACCGGTCATCACTTGGTGACTCACACTGTATCCACCGTCGCGAGCTTCACCGAGCAGTTCCTCGATATGAGGTGCCCCGTGTTTTCCGGACACGTTGACTTCTGTTGTTTACGCCGCCAGCCCGAGTTGCTTGTGCTCGTTCAGGACTTCCAGCGGCGTGCGATATCCCAGGCGTGAGTGGAGTCGTCGGCGATTATAGAACCCTTCGATGTATCTGACAACCTCGCGGCGTGCCTTCGCGTGGTCCGTGAAGACGTAGCGGTTCAGCCATTCGTTCTTCAGGGCACCGAAGAAGGATTCCGCCATCGAATTGTCCCAGCACACTCCGGTGCGTCCGACCGAATGGCGAATGTTGTGACGACTCAGCACGCGGGCGAATTCCCCAGAAGTGTAGTTGCTGCCGCGATCCGAGTGAAATATCGCGCCCTTCTCGATGTCGATCCGTCCGCGGGCCATGTCGAGTGCCGCGGTGACCAGCGAGGTCTTGAAATGGTCCGCCATCGCCCAGCCGACGACCGCCTTGCTGTGGCAGTCGATGACCGTGGCGAGATAGAGGAATCCCTCCCAGGTCGGAATGTAGGTGACGTCACCGACGAGTTTGACGCCCGGCCGGCCCGCAGCGAAGTCGCGGCGGACCAGGTCGGGGATGCGCGGATGCGCGCCGTCGGCTCGGGTCGTGACGACCCGCCACGGCCGGGGCTGACAGGGCACGAGCCCCAGGTCACGCATCAACGCGCGGACGAGTTCCGGGGACGCGGTCTCGCCGGAGCGCGCCAGGACGGCGTGGACGCGTCGATATCCGTAGGTCTCGTGATTCGCCGTGAAGATCTCCTTGATCGCCGCCTTGAGGCGCTCCCGTCGACGTGCGGTTGCGGATTCCGGACGGATTCGCCATTCATAGTATCCGGATCGGGAGATGTCGAGCCATCGGCACATTTCGGCTACACGGAAATTCGCCTTCTCCGCGTCGACGAGTTCGTAGCGGGAACTCACCATGGTCGCGGGCGAAGTAGGCGCTGGCTTTTAGGAGGAACGCATTCTCTTCACGGAGTTTCCGAACCTCGCGCTCCAGTTGCCGTTCACGCTCCGTCGAAGTGTCGGGGTTCCGGGGCGCAGATTCCGGCCCCGCCATCGATCTGCGATAACGCGTCACCCAGGTCCCGAGTGTCGTGTCGTGGATTCCCAACTCGCGTGCGACCTGGGTGATCGGTCGGGGACCGTCCAACACCATACGGACGGCCTCGTCCTTGAACTGCTGTGTATATCTTGGCGGCACGTGCTTTCTCTTTCCGGTTACCTGCAACCCTACGCGGGTCGCTGTCCGGAAGATCAAGGGCACCTCAAACAGCCCTCCGATGGTCCTCAGGGGGCTGTTCGAGCGGTGTTTCGGTGTGCCGTTTCCCCGTGGGGTCTCAGGCCCGCAGGACCTCGTCGTGGTGGCCGGGGCCGGTGTCGGGCAGTACGTGGAGTGCGTCGCGGTAGCGGGCGGTGCGGGTCTGCCAGGCGTGGTAGCCGCTCATCCACGCGGACATGACGTCCACGTACGTGTCCACGGCCGTTCGCTGCGCGCCGGTCAGCCCCAACTCGTCGGCCATGGCCGGGACCCGGCTCGCGAGGTCCCGGAAGCGTGCGCAGCGGTGGTCTATCTCCTCGGTCGCGGCGGTCAGGGCTTTGTCGCGGGTGAGGGTGTGGGTGTGTTGGAGGACGAGGACGAGGTTGTCCATGTCGCCGCGGGCTTCCTCTTTTTCGAGGGAGTAGACGTCGTTGGCCATGAGGGTGACGTCGATGGCGAGTTCGCGCATGATCCGCAGGTGGGGGCTGTGGTGGGCGGCCGGGGGGACGGTGATGCGGGCGGCGTGTTCGCCCAGGGACAGGGGCAGGGTGGTGCCGGCGATGCCGCGGCGGACGTGGAGGTAGTGCTCCATGTCGCCGGGGGTGCCGCGGCGTCGGTTGATCGCCTCGTGGGGGTGGGTGGCGAAGTAGTACTCCCATTCGTGGGCCACGCGTGCGGCCCAGCCGGGCGGCGCGTGGTGGAGCGCGCGGTGCCATATGTCGGCGAACGCGGCGGTGCACGGGTCGGGTTCGCGCTCGGGCGGGGTGGGTGTGCCGCGGACGACGTCGATCAGCCTGCGGCACGCGCGGTTCGCGGCGGCGGGGTCGTGGCCCAGGGGTCCGTCGAACTGGTCGTCGAAGACGAAGAAGAACGCCATGGTGTCGGCGCACAGGTCCAGGGCGGCGCCGCGGGCGTGTGGGTATCCGAGGGCGGCCAGTCCGGGCATGTCCCAGGAGGTGTACCAGTCCAGGGCGTCGCCGTCGCGGACCAGGCCGATGCGGCGCACCCAGGCGAGGTTGCGTCGTCGTGTCGCGGCGAGGTCGGGGCTGATCCCCGTGGGGGCGGGGATGTCGAAGTCGATTTCCTGGGGCACGCGTTCCTCCTGGCGGTGGCGGGATCGTCACCGCACCATGCCCCGACCGGGGGCGATCGGGAAGCCCCGTCCGCACGCCCCGACGCCTGGGGCGGCGACCGGGTCGAGGCGGCCGTCCTGGTCGACCTGGTCAACGCTGAGCCGGTCCGAGATGTCCGGCACGGGTTGGGGTGGTAGCGCCATGACGCGGTCGGCGGTGGTGGTCTCGGCCGGCTCTGTCGGGGATCTTGGTGGGTCGGGCCGCGGTTCGCTCGTCGGCCCCGTCCCCCCGTGGACGCGAAGGGCATCCTGCGGTGGCCGGGCGGTTGATGCCCGCCCGGCCTCCGGTTCACGGGTGTTGCGGGTCAGCAGCTGGTCTTGGTGTCTCCGGTGTCGGTGGTGCAGGTGTCGGTGCCGAGGCCGCCGTTGGCGGTGTCGCCGCCGGTGCCGTCCTGGACGTTGATGGTGTCGTTGCCGAGGTTGCCGCTCATGGTGTCGGTGCCGGAGGTGTCGACGAGGGTGTCGTTGCCGTTCTGGCCGTCGAGGTCGTCGTTGCCGGGGCCGCCGTAGATGTGGTCGTCGCCGTTGTCGAACAGGTACAGCAGCGAACCGAGGAGGGTTTCCCCGTAGTTGGTGTCGTTGCCGTTCTCGCCGTAGAGGTAGTCGGCGCCGTTGCCGCCGCCCATGATGTCGTCGCCGTCACCGCCGTGGAGGGTGTCGTCGCCGTTGCCGCCGTCGACGGTGTCGTTCCCCGTTCCGGCGTAGATCAGGTCGTTGTTGTTGCCGCCGTTGATGGTGTCGTTGCCGCCCAGGCCGCAGATGACGTCGTTGCCGTTGGTCCCGTTCAGGGTGTCGTTGCCGGCGGTGCCGGTGATGGTGCAGCCGTGACCGTTGCCCACGGTGGTGTTCTGCACGGCGGTGTTGTTGCCCGGGGTGGCGTCGGCGACGGCGGAGGCGGTGCTGCCGGTGGCGGTGACCGTGCCGGTGGCCTGCGGCTCGACCACGACGGTGATGGTCGCCGAGGCGGCGTTGTTCACGGTGCCGAGTGTGCAGTTCACGGTCGGCGCGCTGATCGTGCACGAGCCCTGGCTGCTGTTCGCGGACACGATGGCGGCCGCGGATCCGGACAGCGTCAGCGCGGAGGTCGTCGATGTGGCGGTGGCGGAGCCGTTGTTGGTGACGGTCTGGGTGTAGGTGACGGTGTCGCCGAGCGCGACGGGGTCGGCGGAGTCCGCCACGGTGGTCGCCAGGTCGGCGTTCGGCGGCGCGAGGTAGGTGTACTGGTCGGCCGCGGTGAGCGTGCTGGTCCCGCCGGGCGTGGTGACCTGCACGTCGATGGTGCCCGCAGCGTGCGCGGGGGAGGTGACGGTGCACGAGGTCGCGCTGCAGGACAGGCCGGTGCCCGGCGTGCCTCCGAAGGTGACCGCGGTGGCTCCGCCCAGGTCGGTGCCGGTGACGGTGACGACCGTTCCCCCCGCGATCGGCCCGCTGGTGGGGCTGACGGCGGTGACCTCGGGGGCGGGGACGGTGTGCAGGGACAGGTGCCGGGCGCCGGTCACGCCGGTGGCGGCGGTGGTGACGGTGTTGGTGGCGACGTCGACCGCGAGGATGTTCCCGGGGGCGGAGCCGCTGGGGTTGACCTGGTCGACGACGTAGGCGGTGGTGCCGGTGGAGTTGACCTGGACGTCGGAGGGGCTGCCGAGGCCACCGAGGAACGCGGTGACGGTGAAGGTCGCGGTGTCGACGACGTGGACGCCGCCGGCGACGGCGCTGGTCGCGTACAGCGTGGTGCCGTCCGGGGTGAGCGCCAGGTTGACGGGACTTGTCGCGGCGACGGTGGCCGCGACGGTGTTGGTGGCGGTGTCGACCTTGGCGATGACCGAGCCGCCGCCGACGCCTACGTAGGCGGCGGTGCCGGCCGGGTCGACGACTAGACCGTACGGGGTGGACGGCATCGCCACGGTCGCGGTGACCGTGTTCGTGGCGGTGTCGATGACGGTCAAGGTGTTGGGCGCGAACGTGGTGAGGTAGGCGGTGGTCCCGGCCGGGTTCAGCGCGATGTCCTGGTAGTTGCCCGGGACCGGGATGCTCGCGGTGACGGTGTTGGTGGCGGTGTCGACGACCTCGACGACGTGCGCGGTGGTGTCGGCGACGTACACGGCGGTGCCCGCGGGGTTGAGGGTCAGCGCCACGGGGATCCCGGCCAGCGGGACCGTCGCGGTGACGGTGGCGGTGGCGGTGTCGATGACCGTGACGGTGTTCGCGACCGCGGTGGCCGCGTAGACGGTGGTGCCCGACGGGTCGACCTCCACGTCCTGAGTGAACCCGGTGAGCGGGACGGATGCGGTGGTGGCGCCGGTGGCGGTGTCGACGAACGAGACGGCCTGGCCGGCGAAGTTGGTGACGTAGGCGGTGGTGTGGCCGGGCTGCACCGCCTGCGCGGTCGGCGCGGCCAAAGCCACCAGGCCGGACGCCAGCAGCACGGACGCGGCGACTGCCGCGAGGCGCCGCCGGCGGGCACGGGGCAGGCGTGACTGGACGGTCGAGTACATCGAGTTTCCCCCTTCGTACCGCGACCCGGCGGCGGAAGCAGGAAGCCCCCGACGACCGCAGGCCGCGGCCGCACACGACCCCACGGCACGCCCGAGACGGTGCACACCGAGCGCCGCCGAAGGCGTCAGGGCCAACCTTCCGGACCACCACCCGGCCCGTACCCGACACCGGCGGGCACGGCCTGAAAGCCCCCCACAACGGCCGAATCCCCATGATCCGCCCCACACGGTGCACTCGCTGCGGGATGCGAGACCGGCAACCCGCCGCTGCACAGGCCACACCGCCACGAGGGCCACCGGGTTCCGGAGCGTTCGAGTGTCAGATCCCGGGAACCCGCCTGCTTTCACGTTCGATTTGCTCGCTTACCCAGAATGGGGCGATGTCCGAAACCGCCCGCTCAGTGAGCGTGTCGCAATGCTCGCCGACGTCTTGGCCGACACCGGACCACCCCTCGAGCGTGTCATGGCGACCAGCGATCGCGACGAAGCCCTGCACTGGCAGGACACACTCGCGGCCTTCGGGGTGGAGGGCTTGATGATCAAGGACCCCGGCCTGCGCTATCTCCCGGGAGAGCGCCGATGGCGCAAGCACCGGACGCGCGACACCACCGACGCCCTACTGATCGGCATTATCGGGACCGCCGAACGCCCACGCACGCTGCTGATCGAACTATCCGGAGGCCACAGGACGACCACCTCTCCACAACTCGACACCCGGCAGGCTCGCCATGTTGCCGAAGCAGTACGAGGGCGCCTGGACGCCCCGGCTCGCGGGCGAACCGGCGGCCACGTCATCCCACTCACGGCTCCGTTGCCCATCGAGATCGCTCTCGGCACCGGCCGTCACCGAACGAGCATCTTTGTTCGTATTCGCGACATCTAGGCGCACGGGCAGCCGAGTGGCTGTGTCACTGTTCGTGGGAGTCGTTTCGCGGTGCGTTCGGGAGTCACTTGAGGCGCCGTCGCAAGATCACTGTCGATGTGAATTGATGTCACTGCCCGGCTGTTGGCATGGAGAACCCGCCGGGCCTGACGCCCGGCGGGTTCGGTGTCGGTCCGTTCCCGAGGGTTAGGCCGAGCCGAAGAGGATGTCCGTTGCGATGTCGTCGAACCACTCCCAGAAGGGTGCGGTGGCAAAGACGTTCAGGTCTTGGTGGTCGAACGTCGAGACCAGGCAGCGTCCGTCGGCGCCGGGCGGGACGAGGATGCTCCACTGCATGCCGGGCTCGTACGAGGCGAGCAGGCGGTAGTTGTCGTAGTCGCTGAAGTCGTCATCGCCGTAGGCGTACTCGGTGTCGTCGTCCTCGTCGTCTTCGTCGGTCTCCCGCCATTGGGCGAACTGCTCGCGCAGACTGTCGCCCACGAAGACGTCCAGCGAGCCGGTGCCCATCGCCCATTCGGCCGTGGGCGCGGTCAAGGACGCGTGTACGGAGGCGAGTGTGCGGACCGGTGGGGGCAGGACGTACGCGGTGCTGCCGCTGCCCACGGTGTCGAGTTCCTCCGGGGGTCCGCCCCAGAACCAGTGGAGTCGGCCCTCGGGCGCGACAGAGGGCAGGTCGGTGACGGTGGACGGGGCGCGGGTCGTGCTGCGGTACGACGGCTTGAAGGCTATATACCCGAGGCGGTATTCACCCTCGACTCGGACCAGGACCAGGCCCATGACCTCGCGGGACAACCTGCCGACGAACTCGGGGAGTTCGGCGGCGACGGGCGCCCAGATGCGGGCGAGCATTTCGGTCAGGTCCTGGTCGTGGGAGACGTTCCAGGGGTTGTCCTCGGCGAATGGGGTGTGCCCGCCGCCGCGCAGGAGTACGCCGCAGACCTCGGCGGCGTCGACACCGTCGGCCGCGAAACGGAGGTCACGACGAGCGATGTCGGCGACCACCGCCGGGTCGCCGGAGGCTGCCGCGGCGAGAAGTTCGTCGGCACGGCTGAAGGTGTACGTCTGACGGTCGATCATGGTCGGCGAGCGTAACGCCGCGCGGTGACACGGCCGAACGCCCTGACCCGTGAGGGCACTCGGCGTTCGTTCATCCCCACCCGGCGCACACCGACGGCCTCGTCTCGCCCGGCCCTGGCACCATCCGGAAATCATCCGAGTACCCGCTTCGTCAGTAGGTGCGAGAGAGTCCCTCGAAGAACCGTTTCTTCCGAAAAGCCGCATTCGCGCTGCGCATCTGCAAAACAACTCCGGCAGCGCCTTGACCGGTCTAGACCAAGGCCCCTTTAGTAAGCGCAGCCACAGCCCGACCATCGGCTTCGGCACCCGGTTGTTGCGGCTTGTGGCGCACAACACCCGTGTACGGCTCGATACCCCTGTGGATTGCTGCGGCCTCGCGCCGCGTAAGGGAGTGATCAGGTAATGCGCACACGCCTTTTGGCAATTCTGTCGGCCGTCTCGTTATTCGGAGCCCTGGCGGTGTCGATCCCGTCGAACGCCGCCGCCGGCGTCACCGAATGCGCGCCGGCGTGGAGCTCCTCGGCCTCGTACAACGGCGGCGGAACCGTGTCCGACGACGGTCACAACTGGTCCGCGAAGTGGTGGACGCAGAACCAGAAGCCGGGCACCTCGCCCGTCTGGACCGACCGCGGCGGCTGTGGGTCGACGAACCCCGAGCCCAGTTGCACGCACCCCGCGTGGGCGGCCAACACGCCGTACTACATCGGCGACGTGGTCAAGCTGGCCGACGGCAGCTTCTTCCGCGCCAAGCAGGCCAACCCGGGATACGACCCGGTCGCGGCCACGTGGTTCTGGGAGCCCTACATCTGCGTGTCGGACGACTTCGTGGTCTCCGAAGCCCAGTTCGAGCAGATGTTCCCCAACCGCAACCCCTTCTATACGTACGCCGGTCTGACCGAGGCACTGCACGCCTATCCCGGTTTCACCAACACCGGCAGCGACGTGATCAAGAAGCGCGAGGCGGCGGCCTTCCTCGGCAACATCAACCACGAGAGCGGCGGCCTCAAGTACATCGTCGAGCAGAACACCGCCAACTACCCGCTCTACTGTGACGCCACGCAGCCCTATGGTTGCCCGGCCGGCCAGGCGGCGTACTACGGTCGCGGTCCGATCCAGCTCAGCTGGAACTTCAACTACAAGACCGTCGGCGACCTGTTGGGCCTGGACCTCCTGAACAACCCCTACCTGGTCGAGCAGGACCCCGCGGTCGCCTGGATGACCGCCCTTTGGTACTGGAACACCCAGACCGGCCCCGGCACGGTCACCGGACACGACGCGATCGTGAGGGACCTGGGGTTCGGCGAATCAATTCGCAGCATCAACGGAGCCCTCGAATGCGATGGCGGCAACCCGCGCCAGGTCGAGAACCGTATTGCCTCCTTCAAGAACTTCTCCGACATCCTCGGCGTGACCTACGGCGACAATCTGAGCTGCTGATCCGATAGACATCGCTCGAAAGGCGATGGGTGCGGCGAATGTTCGCCGCGCCCATCGCCTCGTGCAGGTGCAACCGCCCAAACCTTGACGTCGATTCGGCCGGAGCGAAGCCGCTCGATGGGCCCCGCGATGCGAATTCCGTGGCCGTGGACGGCCACGGAGTTCACGGGCCCGGTGGCGGGCCCTGGCCCGCGACCGTTCAGGCGTGGTCGAGGAAGCGGGCGGGAATCCCGCGCAGGTCGAGAGCCTCCGCGAAAGCCCGCGAGCCCGGACCCCGGACGTCCGATGTCGACGACACCTTCGAACGGAGCGCTCCCGGGGTGTTCACCACCGCGCGGGTTCCCGGGTGGATGTCACCGGAGGCGGCGCGGTGGCGGCGGGACGACCCTGATGGCGGTCGAGGCTCGGGGTTCAGGTCGTGGCGAGTATTCCTGTGCGCAGGGTGGTGAAGGCGTGGTTGAGCAGGCGTGAGACGTGCATCTGGGACATGCCCAGGCGTTGGCCGATCTCGGCTTGGGTGAGGTCGTCCCAGAAGCGGAGCATGAGGATGCGGCGGTCGCGGTCGTCGAGTTCGGCGATGAGTGGGCGCAACGTCTGCCGGTCGACAGCGAGTTCGAGGGCGGGGTCGCGGGTGCCGCGTCGGTCGTGTCCGGTGTCGCGCCGGCCGCCCGGCTCGGTGGTGGTGGGTGCGTCGAGGGAGTCCGATCGCAGGGCCGCGCCCAGTTCCAGGCCCAGCCGTACCCGGTCGTTGTCCTCGCCGAGGTCGGTGGCGAGTTCGGCGGTGATGGTTCGCGGCCCAGGCGGGTGGAGAGGTCGTCGCGGGCGCGAACGAGACGTAGGTAGAGCTCTTGTTCGCCGCGGCGGGCGTGGACGGCCCAGGTGTGGTCGCGGAAGTAGCGTTCGAGTTCCCGGAGATGGTGGGGATGGCGTAGGCGAGGAAGCTCGCGCCGTGGCCGGGGCGGTAGCCGTCGACGGCCTTGATCAGGCCGATCGCGGCGACTTCGTGCGGGTCTGCGCGTTGGAAGTAGCGCCGGCAGGCGCGGGTGACGAGGTTGAGGTTGTCCTCGACGATCTCGTTGCGCAGCGCGGCGTGCGCGTGCGTGCCCGGTTCCAGGGTGGCAACGCGGGTGAGGTTGCGGTCGGTGACGGCACACAGGCCGTCCGGGTCGGCGTGCTTCGGGTGGGGGTCATGGCGGAGTGGGGCCTCCGAACGGGTGCGCGTCGGATGCCGGGGCCGCCGAGAAGGGGCGGCACGATCGGCCCGGGACGGAGCCGTTCGTCGATGCCTTCCACCCTGCCGTCCGTCCACACCTTCCCGGTGGGACGCACTCGCGCGCACGCGGCCGACGGGAGCGCGGCCCATTACACGACACCACCTCTCGGAGGCACGCTGCCGTGTCACACTCCCGCCGACTCTGAACACAGGGACGATCACAGAAGAACATGTACAGACCGGAACTTCCCGGCGACACGTTCACCGGCCGGGTGGAGCCGGGCTGGAGGTGCGGCCGTTCGGGCGACCGGGGGTCGGTACGGCGCGCGCCTCTCGCCCGACGGCGGCCGTGATGGCGGCACGAGGGCGAGCTGCGCTCGTGGCGTGTGCGGTCGGCTTCCCCGTGGGAGGAGTGCCGCGTCACGCGGCCGCCCCGGGGCGCCGGGCGACACGTTCGCCCTGTCCGGCCCGCGCGTTCGACCGCGGGATGGTTTCCTCGTTCACGTGCGCGGCAGATGGGGTGGGACCGTGCCGAGGGCGCGAAGGGCCCGGCAGTGGTCGGTTCGGCCGGGGCCCGGGTCGATGCGGTGGTGTCGACGGGCTTGGGCGGGTCGAAGTTCCGGCGCTGGCCGGCCCCGATCGCCAGGCGCAGCCTTTCGCGTCGGAGGACATGGGGGTGCCGACCAGCGACCGCTGCGCCGGCGGGCGGTGTGTGTCGGTCGACGCAATGGTCGGGGCCGGCGGCCGGATGGCCTCGCGCTTCGGTGTGCGTGGTCGTGGTCGGGGCGTCGATTGCGGTTGTGTGGTGGGTGGTGTGGCGGGTACGGGCGTGGGGCCGTGTGCCAACCGTTCTTTCGGGAAGAGGGCTTTTCGATGATCAAGTCTTTGCATGACAGGGGTCTGCGTTCCGAGCACGCGTATCTGGCGGGTTTCGCCTCGATCGGGTTGTCGGTGCTGTCCTGGTTGGGGTCGATGAAGGTCGAGCCCCACGGCGTGGACCGTGCGGACCGGTGGGGGCTGTTCGTGGGCGAATGGGCGCCCACCTTCTTCGCGATCGGTGTCGCCCTCAAGCTCGAGGAGAATCGGGACTGAGGACCGGGACGGACCGCTACCCGCGGGGTGGGTGTCCTTCCGGTCGGAAGGACACCCACCGACGGGTCTCGATGGTGGTGGGGCGGCCACGGGCCGGCTTTCCGTGTCCCCGCCCAAGGCGGTGACGCCACGTTCGAGGAACGTCCGGGGTCCAGTGGTCGGTGACGCCGGAAGACCGGCATGGGTGTCGTCGCGACGTCGAAGCCCTGGGGAGTACCGATCCACAAGCGTGTCCGGGTGGGGGCCCGTTGCCTGTCCGGGGCGATTCCTTGCGCGCTCGGTCGCCACCCGGGGGTGGGTGGTTCGGTTCTCGAGGGTCGTGATGTGTTGGTGAGGTCGGCGCCGGTGGCGGCGTCTCGTCGGGAGTGGACGACGCCGTGCCGGTCCGGGCACATGACAGTCGCGTCGTCCTGCAGATGGCCCGTGGGCGGTGTCGACGATGGCCCCGATGAGGGCGCGGGCGGCCTCGCGGGGATGCGGCGCGCGGGTGTCGAGGATCAGGTCCGACAGGTCCGGGCTCGTGGCGTTGCGCTCGAGCATGCCGTCGGTCGGCATCACCAGTCGATCGCCGGGCCGCAGGTCCGGCGACCGCACGCGGTAGGCGGGGACTTCCGCAGCCGGGAGACCGAAGCCGAACGGCGGGTCGATGTCCGGAACGATCTCCCGTACCTTTCCGTCCCGCATCCGCAGCGGCCAGGGTGGCCGGCGTTGACGAACTCCGTCGTGCCGTCGAGGAGGCCGAAGCGCAGCAACTGGCCGGTGACGTAGGCCTGGTGGCCGTGGTCGCGCATGGCCCGATCGGCCTGGCGGGCCTGTTCGCCCGGGTCTGCGCCCGCGCGCCGGGCCCTGCGCAGGGCGCCCACCACGAGGGTGGCCGGCAGCGCGGCGTCGACGTCGTGTCCCATGGCGCCGGTCACCGAGAGCTGGACGGTGTCCCGGTCGATCACGTAGTCGAAGGTGTCGCCCCCGACGTGGTCGGCGGGCTCCAGCGCCCCGGCGACCGCGAATCGACCACGCGGCCGGCGAGTGGACCACGCCGGAGCTGCGGGACCTGGCCCTGGAGCAGTGGCGGGACTCGCGGGCGGCGTCCGCGGCCCGGCATCGCGAGTGGGACCAGGCCGTCGACGCGCTGCCGTCGGGCCCGCCGGCGGCGGCCGCAGCGTTGATCTCCCAGGCCCTGGCCCCGGCCGACGTCGCGCACGTCGACGACCAGGAGCGCGAGGAGCGCGACGAGTTCCCGCTGCGCGAGGACGGCCTGCCCGACCCGGCCGCGATGACCACCGCGCAACGTGACCGGCTCCGGCACGACGTCACCCACGACCCGGACGACCCGAAACTGGAGGCGATCCTGACGATGGCCGCGTTCACCCGCGAGGACCCCGGCTACGTCCGGGCCCTGTACGGCCACGACCTGGTCGACCTCGCGCAGCGCCTGGCGACGTCGACCACGATGAAGCTCACCGGCGCGGGTGCCCGATGACCGCGCCTCCCGAGGACGTCCGCCCGCAGGACCTGGCCCGCCTCGCCCCGCGGTCCGCTTTGGCCGCGGCCCGCGACCGCACCGGCGACGCACCCGTGAAGCGTCCAAGTCCGGCAGGCTGACGACCGGCGTGACGCTGCCCTCGCCGTCCGACATCCGCACCTGGTGCTCAGTGTGCGGGGCCGAGGATCAGGTCGAGGACTTGCTGGCGCAGACCCGTGACGTCGACTCGCTGTACGTCGAATGGAAACGGCGCCACAAGGCCGGCATGCGGCAGCTCCAGGAGTCCTACACCGCCGAGTTCGACAACACGCAGCGCTTCCGCGAGTACCGGTGCGACGTGATCCCCGGGTTCGTGCAGACGCATGCCCACGCGCATGCGCTGCCGGCATCCGTCGCCCGGTTCGACCGCATCCCCGACGACTCATCAGACGCCGCGACCGCGCGCCTTGCGCGGTCCTCGATCGTCCGGTCGCCGGGCACGCGGACGTTCGTGCTCCTGGTCGGCGAAGCAGTCCTGCATCACCGCATCGCCGATGACGCGGTGATGTCCGAGCAACTGGGCTACCTGCTGGCGGTGATGGCCTTTCCCGCCGTGTCCCTGGGCATCGTGCCGCTGCGCGCACGCCGCGACGCGATCCTTCCGCCGGAGTCGGGAGCGACTACCTTTCGGCCGAGTACGCGAGCGTACTCGGTGAACTCGGACTGCGCTGCTCCGTCGGCTGTACCGAAATCTGCTTCGACAACCCATGGCCGAATCCTTCTTCATGGACTTGAAGAACGAACGGGTTTTGAATTGACAGTCAGAAGCCTGTCCGAAAAGCGCGAGACCCTTCAGTCGCCATCTGGGCCGCCCAGGTCGCCGACACGCCGCTCTCTAACGGTCCGGCAGTTCCGGTGCCACGCGGGGACGCTCCCTCTGCGGTAGCACGTTGACGCCGTGCACGACCGGGTTGAGTTCGGGGAGCGGCTGCCCGGGAGTCCACGGCTTCCCGAAGCCCAGGGAAGCTGCTATACATTTTTTGCGGACTTCCACCTGGCCCGGCGTCAACGGTCGACCATTCCCGGGGTTCGTATGGGTGTAGAGATAATCGAGACTTTGTCGCAAATTTGCCGCCCGGCGGTCGACCGCGCCCCAGTCGCCGGCATCCATGGCCACCCCTTGTACCCATGTTTGCTGGGCTATCCAAGGGGCCTTGGTGCCGTAGAAGGCAACCATGGTTGCACTCATCGCCCAACGTTCCGCGTAACTGTCCCCCGCATGGCCGCCGAGGCCTTCGATGATAGTGGGGTCTTTTGTGCAGCCCCTCGAGTCCGCGCTGAGAGAGATTTTCCCTTTCTCATTTTTGGGGTTGTGGAGAAATTCCGCTCTGCCAGTGTTCGTGTGCTCGACCTCGTGGAAGATCACCGTCGCGGCGCCATACTGTCCGCCGCCCAGCACCGACCCTTTGGCGTGATACTTCTGCATCGAATTAAGCAGGGTATTCCGCCGGCCGGGCCCGAAGTATTTGTAATTGACGCGCACGCGGCCCCTTGTCAGGGCAAAGGCGGGGCCGCTCATCAAGCCGTGTTTATCGATGCCGATGTTTCGATATCCAGAGTTCGGTGTGATCATGCGGGAGTGCAAAAGAGCGATCGCTGCCTCCTTTGCGGTCAAGAGATCCATCCCCTTGAATTGGGCGGATGGATCGCTATCCGAAATCCCTAGATTCTTCAGGGACTCGGTGGTCACGGATGACAGCTCCTTGACATCGCGGGCATGCACGATGTTCTGGAGATGGGAGCTCTCCGGAGTTATTCCAGGGGATTGATGGTTGTAAGGGACGGGAGCCGTCCCTTCATGGGTTGACAACGGGGGGCTGTCGGAAGAATCGAGCGCCCGGGCCGCTGTCGGGACGGGGGAGACCCCCGGATTGTGCGCGGTCGCCGGCGCGGTGGGAGGCTCTGGATCATGCCGAGACGCGTGCTTGCGCGAGGAACGGAATCTGCGTCGAAGCCGCTCGCGTAGGTTGGGCTCTTCCGACGCGCCACCTTCACGGGCGTCGCCCGTCTCCCGCTGTGGATCGGGCAAGGTCAGGACCGCCCACCTGGAGCGGCGGCTCGCGACGACGCGGGCGTAGCGCGTCCATCGGGTCGTGGCGGGTTGTCCGCGTGGAGCGGTGGTGGTGGCGTCGCCCGAGTTGTGACCATGGCCTTCCTTGCGGGTCGGATCGTGGCCGTCCGTGCGTGCCCGTAGGTAGGGCGTGTTGAGGATAACGCGTCGGTGTGGGCCGAGGGGCAGGCGCAAGTCCGTTGTCTCGTCGTTGATCCTCGAAACTGTGATTCCCTCGTTCGTGGAGCGATGAAGGCGGCCGCGCTTCCGGCCATTCGCCACCATGCTGCGATGGGTCGACGCATCGCATGATGCCGGTCGGGCGACTCTCATCGCTCACCAGGGCGCCGTTCGCCTGGTACGACCTCGTACCGGAATCACTGTGGCCGATCCGGATGCTCGCGGGTGAACTCGGGGAGGAGCGAGGCCGCCGTATTGAGCGCCACAGACGTGGTCCAGCTCTGGTGACGGGCCACGGCGTCCTTCGAGCGATGCCCCGACAATGCGGGTGTGTCGCCCGGCCGAAAGCAAACCGAAGTGGGGGAGTCCCCGCCCGCGTGCGCGCTCCGCGAGGCGCGCCGGCCTGGCACCACCACACCCTGCCGAACCCGCTCGGCGACCGGGACGAGCCCGGCCCGCTGTGGATCACCGACCCCACGCTCCGACTGTTGCTGCGGTGTGCGTCGCCCGCCTACGGACGCCTGTGCGAGGAACCACACATCCTCGAATCCTGGACCGCCGTGGCGACCGAGAACCTCCTCGAACGACTCCGTGGCGCGCTACGCGACGCCCGCGCCACCGCGATCGCCGGCGGCGACGACGTCACCTTGGACTACGTGAAGCAGATGTACGCGAAACTCGTGACCACGATGGGTGGTTCGAACTACAACCGGGAGATCAACCGCCCGGACTGGATGCACACCATCCGCTCCCAGGCGTTCTCCAACCTGTGGGTCAAGGCCTTCAAGGCCCACCAAGGTGGCCTCGCCGTGGTGCGGGTGATGGGCACCGACGAGCTCCTCCTCACCGGCGGCGACTGGGCGCACCGTGTTCACCGAGGGCCGCGGCGTCGGCGACGTCAAGATCAAGGACACCTACACCCTCCAGACCAAGGACAAGTGATGCACCACACCCACCCTCGACCGGCCTCGCCCGAGAGGACCTGACCCCATATGCCGTACCGCTCCCTGGAGCCCGGCAAATACGGGATGCGCGGCACCCGCGCCTCCGCCCTGGCCGCCGAGTGCCTGGACGAATTCGCCGACGGGGTCGCCTCGCCCGTCGACACCGAACGCGGCCTCGCCGCACGCCTGCGCTACCTCACCGCCTCCAACGCCGGCTACACCGCCATGGACGCGGCGGGCATCGCCGTCACCCCACGCACCCTCGCCTCGTGGCTCGCCGAGGACCAAACCCCGAACCGGGCGAACCTGCGCCGGCGCAACGTGGCCCGCTCGTTGATCCGCCGGTTGAACAACGGCGGCCGCGGCACCCGGGCGGAACTGCACCCGCACGACCAGTCCGGGGTGCGCGACCAGCACCGCAGGGCGGGGGTGGCCGGGCACCGCAGCGTCAACGTCCGCCGCTGGGACGCCATCGTCCGCGCCTGGGCGGCCGGCGACGACCGCGCCCTGGACGAGGAGTGGACCGACGAGGTCCTGGCCGACCTCGGCTCCGACTGGGGCGGCTACGAATACGCCACCGGAGTCGGCTTCGCCGCCTGAACTCCGGGTCTCAGTCCGCGTGTCCTGACCTCACGACCGATGTCCTACGAATGTCCCTTCGTGAGACTGCGCAGGTCAGTGGCGCGCACTCAGCGTCCGATCCGAGGATTTGGACACGGTCGTGAGATCCGGGACCGGACACGTCGTGAGACACCGCGAGCAGCCCCCGGTCACAGCGTCGGCGTAGGACGCGAACTGCGAGACCCTACAACTCCAGGAGGCTCAAGGCTTCGAACCCGTAGCCTTGCCGGGGCTCGGGTCCGCAGGTACCAACGATGGTTCCGGCCCCCGGTTGCGAGTCGGTGCCGTCGATGGGCGGTGGCAAGTGTCGGGAGGCGGTCCTACGCTCCGATCATGACGACGAACACATGGCCGCGAGATCGCCACAGCGGCCCGGGCGGCGGCCTGCACACCGGGCCTGGCGGCGGGATGCACACCGGTGCCTGCGCGAACCCGTACCGCAGCAACCTACCCCCGCGCGACGTCCTGGTCGCCTACCTGCGCGCCCATGGCTTGATCGCGTGGTCGATGGCGTGATGATCACCCGCGGGTGGGTACCGGAGCGGGAAGCCGGTAGCGGCGTGCGGTGTCGGGGTCGCCTTCCCACACGTACTGTTCGTGTTCGGTGATGGTGATGCCGTGGTCCCAGCGGCTGACCTGTCCGTGTGCGGTCCATGCGTCCCAGGCGGTCTCGAACGCGTCGAACAGGCGCCGGGGTCCGCCTTGTTCGGCACGCGCACTGCCATCGGGCAGGGTGGTGACGACGGCCCAGGACGAGGTCCCGTCGTGGATCCAGGCGTTGACGCCGTCCTCGTCGGTGTCGGTGGTGTACACGACGTCGGGCAGCGCCATGCGCAGCGCCCACAACAGGTTCGTGTCGGTGTGCAGAGGGGTGATATCGCGGTCGACGGTGCGCTTGTCGTCGGGGGCACGGCCGGCCCGGATTTGCGTGTAGGAGCGGACGGTGGCGGCGGGCGGCGGTGTGTCGCGTGCGTTCATGAATTGGGCGAGGCCGTGCATCCAGCCGCGGGCACTGCGGTGGTCGTCGGCGACGGTGACCGCGAAGTGCCCCAGGCGGCCGAGGGGGAAGACCAGGTCGCCGCCGGAGGCGGTCTGTTCGATCCACGCCCAGGGGACGTGGTCGACGGCGTAGGTGGTGATCACCCGGTCGTACGGTGCGGCTTCGGGCCGGCCGAGGTTGCCGTCACCGACGGCGACGTCGACGCGAACCCCGGCACGCCGCAGCCTCCCGGCCGCCGTGTCGGCGAGTTCCGCTGAGGCCTCCACGCTGGTCACCCGCCCGGAGGTGCCGACACGGTGGGCGATCAGTGCCGCGTTCCAGCCGGTCCCGGTGCCCAACTCCAGGACGCGGTGGCCGGGTTCGACGTCGAGGGAGTCGAGCATGGTCGCCACGACCGCCGGTGCCGACAGGGACGACGAGGGGATGCCGTCGGTGATCTCGGTGACGGCCGCGTCGTCGGGCCCGGCGTAGACGAGTTCGGCCCACCGGTCCGGGCTCGCGCCGCGGTCGACGGGCACGTACGCGTTCCCGTCCCAGTCCCACAGGCGCTCGGGCGCGAACGCGTGGCGGGGCAGCGCGTCGAACGCGGCGCGCACCCACGGGGCGTCCTCGGGCCACGCGCCGCGCGTCCGCATCGCCTCGTCCAGGGCGCGGCGACGTTCCTCCAGGACGCCGGTCATCTACTTCGGGTCCTTCTTGTGGCGCCCGTCCGGCGTCGGCTCCGGAGTGGGCTGCCCGTCCTTGTTGCCCGGCGGCGGGTTGCCTTTGGACGGGTCGGGAGCCGGCTTGCTGTGCTCGCCCATGATGGTGGTCACCCCTACTTGGGTCGTCACGGTCCGAAACCCCATGATGACGGGATCGAAGCACGAATGTGAATGGTCGCGGCACACGATCCCTCTGAACGGCCCGAGCCAGGCCGGTCGAGTCGAACGGCACGACACGACCAAGGCGATGTGCTCGTACCGCTCCAAGACGGCCAGGAGCGCCGGCAACTCGAACCTCCACGCCTCGGGGAAGTTCGCATCGTTCAACGCGTCGATGGCCAGCAGGAACCGGACGCCTGCGGCGGCACCCGCGCCGCCCGCTGCTGCGCCGCCCGGCCCCGCAGCAGCCGCTGCTGCGGGGCCCGCCCCCGGAGCGCCCGCCGCTGTGCCGCCGCCGGTCGCACCGCCCGCGTCGTTGTCGTCGGTCCCGTCGTCGGCGATCGCCCGTGCTGTGCCGTGTGCGGTGGTCATCTGGGGGACGGCGAGTGCTTCCACGAGCTCGGGGGCGTGGGCGCGCAACGGTCACGAGATACCGGTGTCCGTCCGACAGGAGCATGTCGTCGGGGTGTTCGTGGTCGTCGAGGAACACGGGCACGACGATGCCCGCGACCTTACCCTGCCCCGGCTGTTGCCGTAGGGCCCTGCCCACGGCCTGAGTAATACTGACAATACTTGACATTTCATCGAAAATCACCACGGTATCCACGGTCGGACAATCGATCCCTCGCCGAGAATCCGCACATTCGAGACCACGGACAGATCACCTGCGGCGCAGGGTTCGGCGAACCGTCCGAGGACGCGTCGCCGGTGCTCGCCGGGGTGCTCGCCGTGCAGCGGACTGCGATATCCGGGAGGTGGCCGCGTACGCCCTGGCCGCGGCCTCGGGTCGGGCCGGGGAGATCTCCGCCGCCCTGCACGACCGCTTCCGGATCGAGGACCACGCGCGTGTACGCGCGAGCCTGGTCCTGGCGATTGCGCAGTCGGCCCGGGAACACCGACACGAGGACGCCGCCGCCTTCACCCGCGCCCTGTGGTCGGACCCCGCGCGCCCGGCCGAGGTCCGGGTGGGCGCCGCCCTGGGGTGGTTGTGTCTGGTGGAGGGCCCCGTGCCCCGCGACCTGCGTGCCGTCCTCGACGCGTGCGTCACCCCCGAGCTCGATCGTGTGATGGCCTCGGTGCCCTGGCTGGGCCTCTTCGATCACGACGGGGCCGGATTGGCCCACACCTTGCGGGAGTTGCTCGATCCGGACCCGTTCCGACGCTCGGTGGCCGACGGCCGCCTCTGGGCGGGGGCCGAGGGCTGCGCCGACGACCCGCCCTTTTGACGGTGTGGTGGCGGCTGCGGCGATCGGGCGCTTCGGGGGCGGTCCGCGTCGGCGTCTGGGCATCGCGGGAGGCGGGGAAGGAGCGGAATGCCTTCTTGTCGTCGTTTACTCGCCGGGTGGTTAGGCGACAGCGGTGGCCGTCAGAGTGATGGGTCCTGTGTCGGGGATCGGTTGTGGTGGTGAGGTCTTGACGGGCAGTGGTGCGGAGAGTCCTTCGCGCAGTCCGGCCGCGAGGAGTGGGCCGTGGACGACGTCGTCGTGGGGGAGGTCGAGGCCGAACACGGTCTCGGCCATGCGCAGTTCGCAACCCCGCGTCGGGGCGTCGTCATCGGGGCGTGTGCCGTCCGGGGCGAGGAGCCCGGCGGTGATCATGTGGGGGAGGAGCCGGTCGGGGTTCGTGCCGATGCGGTCCTCGGGAGCGTCTTCCTCGAAGCCGCACACGATCTCGCCGTTCTCGGCGTGGATCAGGTACGCGACGGGGTTGCAGTCGCCGTACACCAGGACCGCCTCGGTGCCGGCGGAGACCGCGGCCAGGACACCCTTCTGGAATCCGCGGTTCCCGGTGGTTTCCACGGCGTAGGCCCACCCGTGCGAGGTGCCGGCCCGGATGGTCTCGACGCCGGTGTCGAAGTAGGTCTCGGTGGCGTCGATGAGCCCCATCGGCGAGGCTCTTGCGGGGTCGCAGCCCATGCGGGTCAGCAGTTCCAGGGGCTCCAGGCCCCGGGCGAACGTCACGCAGTAGTCGGATCCGAACTCGCGGGCCTCGCGCAGCCACGCGATACCGTCCCAGGCACTCATGCCCACACCGTAGGACCGGTGTCCGACACCCGCCGCGCGCCCCACAGGTGGGGAACATGCCCCGGCCCACCCGCGATCCGTGCGGCGGTGTCGGCGTGTTCGGGGTCGTACGGCATCGGTGGACTCGACGGCCGCCACGACGGCGTCCGCTTGGGCGACGGTCGCGTCCCGGACTCCCCGCGCACGTCGGATGAAGGGGCGAGTACAACCCGGCTGCGGCGTACTGCCGCTCGACTACCGGCTCGACTCCTGCGCCACGAACACCCGGGAGGTGGACGGTGAGGCGGCGGTGCTGTCCCGGCGCGGTGTGCGTTCTGCTCGAGGACGGTTTCCACCCCGGCGATCAACTCGTTGCAGAATTCGCGTTTCCCGAGCCGGGCGGGGAACGCTCGCAGTCGACCAGCAAGGCCCGTCCGGCGAGCCGGCCCCGCGTACCCCGCCGAACAACGATGTGGCGGCCACGTCGAACCCCACGTACACGAATGTCACCCCGACGCGTTCGGCGAGGCCTTTCAGCAGGTCGGCCGGGGCGTTCACTCCCACCACCCCGACGCACCGTCACGTGCGGGCCCACGGGCCGCCGGCCGTTACTGCGAGCTCAGTGGCTGTCGTTTCGGTTCTCGATGTCCGGTGCCGGAAGGAGGTGATCGAGCGAGCGGAAGTCGTCGTGGGTCCTGTCGCCGGGCGGTGAGTTGAGGATTCCGATGTAGACGGGTCCGCGTGTGGTTCGCGTCCGCAGCGCGGTCCACTGGTCGAGGTCGTGCTCGGCGTACGCGTGGACCAGGACGGCGAGTCGAATCTCGTGGGCCGGGGTGAACCGCGTGGACGAGGGCGACGACGACGTGCTGATGGCGAAGTTGACCGCTCGCGCCTGGGATCCGGGGCGGCGTTTCGACACCGCCCGCGTCCCGACCGCCTGGATCCTCGAACACCACGGCCACGACCGCCTCACCCGCTCCGGCGATCGCGTCGTGTCCCGCGCGATGAACGGCACCGACCTCGAACTCCCCTCGCACACCGAGGAGATGACCGCCTACTACGCCGACGCCCCTCGAGGCCCCCTGTTCCCACCCGCCACCGCGCACCAGGTCGACGAGGCGCAGTCCCTCCTCGGGCGACCCCTGCCCACACTCCTGCGCCGCCTCTACACCGAGATCGGCGACGGAGGCTTCGGACCCGACTCCGGACTATCCTCCCTGCGCCGCGGCAACCGCGCCCCGGGACACGTGCACGACCGGCCCCGCGCGATCCGCGACGACGCGGAACACCACCGCCACTGGGCACCACCCTCGTCATGGCTGCACCTGGCATACGGCGGCTGCTCCATGGAATGGCACCTGTCGTTGATCGCGGTGGACGACCCGGTACTCCTCTACGACGCCGACGGATGGGAGGGCGACTGGGGGCAGAACCCCCACGACGGGCTGCGCCACGCCATGCCGCTGCGCCGTTGGTTGTCGATCTGGGCGAACGGTGGTCAGGTGTGGGACGACGTCCTGGCCGACGACTGAACGTGGCGAGGGTGGTCGCGTGTGGGAGCGGCTTTCGGGTCGGGGAAGGGAGGTTCGGGGCGTGGAGAATGCGTGGGCCGTGCGGAGGGGGTGAAGTGGGATTTCGACCGTCCGCTCCGACTGCGCATCCCGGTACCGGGAGGGCTGACGAATCCGCCAAGCGGCTCCCGTGCCCGACGGGAAGTGGTGGCCTCGTTCGTGGCGGGGTGGTCGTGGTGGCGATGATGGTGCGGTCGTGAGCGTTGACGGGCAACGGTCGTGCTGTGGGGGAGGGTTCGGGGTGAGGTTCGAGTCGAGTGGGTTTCCGTTGGTGGTGCCGCAGTCGCCACTGCAGTTGTGGGCCTGGGACGCGAGTCATTCGAGGATGGTGTTCCGTCGTCAGACGCAGTCCGGGATCCGTTACGAGGACGACCGGGTCCTGGACGTGTGTTTTCGGGATGTGCGGAAGGCGATGATCGAGCCGTACGTTCCCGACGCTGTCGTGCGCCCGCTGGATGTTCCGCCGCCGGGTGAGGCGTCGGTGCCCGGACACCGTCGGGCGAGGTATTTCTCCGTCACGGGCACCAGTGCCCTGCACGGCGGCGCCGCCGATCACTGGGTCCTGTGCGGGAGCGTGATGTGGGCGTGGCTGGACATCGGCTGGGACGATCCCAGCCCGTTCACGAACGACGCGGTGATGGACTCCCTCGACACCGTCGCCTGGCACGGACGGGTCCACCCGCCCGCGTGAGGTCGCGAATCGGGTCGCCGCCCCCGTCCGCGATACGGAGGGCCCCTTGACCGGCGCCCGGGTTCGACCGGTCCCGGCGGGGCGGGTGATCGGGTTCAGCCCGTCTTCTTGCGTGTTCGGGCCGCAGAGCCGTTCTTCCTCGTGCTGCCCGCGTTCTTGGACGCCGTGCGCTTCGCGGCCTTGGGGCGGTCCTTGGTGGCCGCCTCGACGCTGGCGGTGAGCGCGGACATCAGGTCGACGACGTTGTCCGCGGTCGCGGTGCGTTCGGCAGCCTCGTCGGAGTGGGCGCCGGCGGCCTTGGCCTCGACCAGGGCGTCCAGTGCGCGTTGATAGTCGTCGTGGACGTCGGCCAGGTCGAAGTCCTCGCTGAGGGTGTCCATGAGCGAGGCGGCCATCTTCAATTCCTGGGGGCGGATGGTCACCTCGCCCCGCGGGGCGATGCCCTCGGGGGCACGGAGCTCGTCCGGCCACAACATCGTCCGGAGGGTGAGGATGTCTCCTTGCACGCGGACCAGGGCCAGGCTCTCGCGGGTGGACAGGGTGATCTTGGTGACCGCCGCCCGGCCCTGTCCGGCGAGGGCCTCGCGGATGAGGACGTAGGGCTTGGTCGCGGTGGGGCCGGCGGGCCCGAGGTAGTAGGGCTTGGACAGGGCGAGCGGGTCGATGTCGGCCTCGTCGACGAACGCGAGCACGTCGACGATCTTCTTGCTGGGCAACGGCAGCTCGGCCATGTCCTCGTCCGTGAGCACGACCTGGCGCCCGTCCGAGGACTCGTAGGCCTTCGCGATCCCGGCGTACGGGACCTCCTCGCCATCCAGCTCGCAAACTCTCCGGTATCGGATTCGGCCGCCGTCGCTCTCATGAACCTGATGCGCCGCGGAGCGACTCTCCGAAACGGTTGCGGGGTACAACTCGACCGGGATGCTCACCAACCCGAACGAGATGGAGCCCTTCCATGTCGCCCGCATGCACACTCCTCGCCAAATGACACAAAATGACCGCTTTTCGATCGTATGGGATCAGTGCGGTGGTGACCAGGAACGCTTCGTCACCGACCGACGCCGGCGAGGGCGAGTCGGACACGCCCTCCGTCGCGAGACCGCGCCGGAGGCGGCCGGGCCGGGGCGGGGTCGGCGTGGCGGGGTCGAGCGGCGGTTGTCGGTGCGGCACCGTAGCGTCCGGTTTCGGTTCCCCGCTCCCGGGTGCGGGGTGGAGGATGTTCCCGTTCGGGAGGTGGGTGCGATTCCTGTCGTTGCTTCCGCGCGTGGTGTCGTGTTCGTCGACAATCACTCGCTGCACCTGGTCGCGGGGGAGAGGTTTCCCTGGGACTGGTCGTATTCCGTGGACACCACCGGTCTCGTCGAGGCTCGCGACGACGAGGTCCGCGTGAGCACCGGACTGGCGACGTGTGCGCGGATGCCGTTGACGGTGGAGGTCCACGACACGGACCCGGGCACACCCGCAGGCGAGTGGGACGACGTCGCGGAGACCTCGCTGACCGTGCACACCGACGACCTCCACACCGTGGAGACCGGCGACGTCCCCTCCGTGCGCCTGCCCCTGGGCGCCGACGGGGCGGCCACCTACCGCGTCCGGGTCCACGCGCACGGACGCGACCTGGAATACGACGGCAGCGCCGGCGACCCGGCGGGCGAGCGCTACCTCGTCCAACTGTGGCCCGCTGCCCACGCCCCGGACCGCGTCGTGCGCCTGAGCGACGCCGCCCGGCACAGGCGGGACGCCGCGATCGCCCACGCCCGCAAACCCCTGCCACCCGTCCCGCTCCCGCCCGGGATTCCGCCCGGGCGGCCCATGACCGAACCGCGCCCGATGTCCACGCCCGCGTCGGCCGGCGGGCAACGCCCCACAACCATGCGGGCCGAGCGACGACCCGCGGACGACGACCGACGGATTCCTCCCGACCGCTAGCCTGCGGTCCATGAGTCTGGATGCCGAACTGAGCGCGTTGGCGGCCCAAAGGGACCTTCCCGCCGACCTGGTGTGGCGTTTGCTTCGACACCCGCAGGCCCGCCGCACGGTGGCGCTGCTGCGCCGGGACCTGACCGAGGCGATGATCGAGGAGATCATCGCGCTCGGCTCCATACGTTCCCTCTCGGTCAACGCCTCCGTCCCCGCCGACATCAGAGCCCGCCTGGCGGAGCACCCGGAGCCGATCGTCCGGTGCGGGATCGCCACCAGCGTCGCCGACGATCCGCCGGGACTGCCGGCCCGCCTGGCGGACGATCCGGATCCCTCCGTGCGGATGTTCCTCACGGGGAACGATCATCTGCCGCCGCAACTGCCGGCCCGCCTGGCCGCGGACCCGGAACCCCGTGTGCGCCGGCAGATCATCCACCACTGGCACGATGCCCCGGACCGGGTGCGTCGGGCCCTGATGACCGATCCCGACCCCCAAGTCCGCAGGGACAGTGTCCGGAACTACGCCCCGCCGGCGGACCTGCTGCCCGCCCTCCTCGCCGACCCCGAGACCCGCGCCGCCGCCGTCGAATTCGTGACCCCGTCGCCGGAGTTGGCCGCCGACCCCGATTCCGCCGTACGCGTGGCCGTCGCCGACCATCCCGACCTTCCCACGGACCTGCGCGACCAACTCGCGGAAGATCCGGACATGTTCGTCCGCAACGCGATCGCGGCCCGCCCGGACACCCCTCCGGCCCTGCGCGACCGGATCGTGGCCACGCTGCACACCGACAACCCCGTCGCCGAGTGGGCCCTGAGGTACCGCCGCAACCCCAACGTCGGGGGCAAACCGTCACCGGCCCCGCCGACACTCACCCGGGAACAGGCGGAAGCACTCCTGGCCCGGGCCGACCTGTAGGGCGAACGAAGCATCCGCAGCGGCCGAGGCAGGCCCCGCTTTCAGGCTGCGGGCAGGAGCCGGACCACGCCCACCGACGCGTCGTCCCCATCCACGTATGCGGCACTCACGCGCCATCGACCGGCCTCGACCGGGACGGGCGCCTGCTCCGGGAGAGCGCCCCCGCCCGGATACCCGACGTCCAACGCGTCCCCGGCCATCACGGCGTCCATCAGCACTGCGGCCCCGTCCGTCTCCCACACGCCGCAGCCCTCCCACACGGTCGCCGAATCGGCGATGACGGCTTCCGCCATGGCAAGGAGTTCCGCTTCGGAGTCCGCCCCGACCCACCGCACGAACGCCCGCAGGTCCGGCACGAAACAGCTGCTCGCCGGCTCATCGCCCAACACCAGCACCCGCGCACCGCCGGTTCCGACGGCGAGCACGCCGGCCAAACCCTCCACGTCACAGGCACGGTCGTAGTCCTCACGGACTCCCGTCCGACCCCACGACTGCGACGAGCCCGCCCAGTCCGCTCGCGCCGAGAGGGGGACCACGACCAGCGGACCGCCCGTCGACTCCACCCAACACAAGGAGCCGCGGACCGGGCCGAAAGGACCGGACGACACTTCATGCATGCGGTGATTCTTCACCAACGCGTCGAACCCCCATCCACCAGGTGCCCGACAGCCTCACGCACCGACTCGGCCCGGATTACCAGGGCCGCGGTGGCGGTAGCGAGTCGGATCGACCGGAGGGGGGTTGGAGGTCGGCGTAGGGGGTTGGCTCCCCGGCGCCGCAACGCAGGACGCCCGTGGTCGGGGCGGGGTGGGATGCGCGGTGGGGGCACCTCCACCACGACGCGGACTCCGTGCGGAAGCAGCAGGAGGAAGTCCATGCGTTCGCGGCCGAGGGCGCTGTCTTTGCCGCCGCGCTCCTTGCGTGTCTTGGGGTCCATGTGGAGGTAGACCTGCGGCAGCAGCGCCGGGTGGCCGGCCCCCGACTCGTTGATGGGGAACAGCTCGCAATAGGCGCGGAACACCGTTTGTTCCGGCGAGAGCCATTCCGGCCGCTTCGGATCCTTGTGCAGTGACGCTCGCAGCCGCTTGTACAGGGCACGACCGACGTCGTTGTCCGTCGTGCCCGCCGGGAGGGATTCCCGATCCCGCCACCAGGTGATCATCTCGCCCCAGGTCAGGCCGGACGCGCTCAGTGGCCGGCTGTACACGAGGCAGAACTGCTCGTTCCTCACCATCAGCATGTCGTTGTTGATGGCGTCGCCGAGTACGAACTCCGGCTTCGGCCCGTCCGCGGCGAAGATCAGGTTCTTCATGGCGCCCGGCACACCGGCGCCGATCGTGCGGGCGGCGAAGATCGGTGCGCCGCTGATGCTGTCCACTTCGACGAGTTCATAGCCGTCGTGCGACAGCGTCTCGTTGAAGAACGCATGAAGACGCACGACTTCGGCGGCATCGGGGCGCACGGCCGGGTGCAGCATCTCCGCCATGAAACGCAGGAGTGGTTCGTCGTCGGCCAGCCCGAACCGCGGGTCGCCCCAAATCCAGTCCTCGTCCCAGTCGTTGGGGTTGTTGACGCAGTGTTGCCAGACGTCCTGGGCGGCCGTGGTGAATCGCTCGTCGCGGCTGGGCAGGTTGTCCAGGTCGTACAGGCGGCTCAAGAACTGCGTCTCGTCGAGCGTCCCGCCCCACCACTGGCCCGCGAGGCCGTCGCGAAGCCGGCGGCGAGTGACATCGGTGATCCGGTTCTTGCGCCCTTGGCCCTGTCGAAGATGGGGATGGTATTCGTCCAAGCGGCGCAGGACGGGACCGAACACGCTGTCGAGGTAACTCCGGCGCGCGTGATAACTGCCCTCCATCCCTTGATCTTTCCAGTAGGTCCTGAAGCCCCTGAAGTCTCGGAAGGGCACGCCGAGGGCTATGCCAAGGCGTTTCAGCGCCGCGCCCAGGGTTCCGAGGAGAACTGCGATCTCCTCGTCGTCGAGAACCTCACCTCCGCCCGTGCCGAACGCCTCCAGTTCCCTCACTGCAAGCCTCGTCAGCTCGTGAGCCGCGTCCAGATCCGTCACCACGTGCAACGAGCCACCGCGAAGGCGCTCGACCCGCTCGACATCCAAACGGACCTTCGGGTGGCTGAACGACCCCGTGCCGACCTGCCGGGCAACGAGAAAGCGATGCTGGGTCACGCACCGATTATTCCCTGGGCACCACCTTCGGCGACGGGCCAAAAGACGAAGTCGTCGTCGGGGACGTCCATCCTTCGATCACCCGCGAAGTGTGCTTCGCTCCCAGCCCATTCCACCTCGCGATCGTGTGGTACGCCGTCGCCGCTCCCGCACGGGTCCGATTGGCCTGATGTGCCGTCAGGTGTGTCCGCCCGCAGGGGTAGATTGCGGTGCCTCGGAGACGAGCGGAAGGGCAGAACTGGCCCGGTGGCTGTGCCATGCTGCCCGGATGCGGATTGCGGTGGAAGTGAAGCCCGACCTCATCGAGAAGGTTGCGCGACGAACCGATCCGGTCGGGGCGATCGAAGAGCTGGTGTGGAACGGATTGGACGCCGGTGCCACGCAGGTGCACGCGGACCTCGAACTGCGCGTGGGGCGAAGCCGCTCTTCGCCGACGCGCTGCTCGGGTTCCTCGCCGCCGCGGACTGCACCCGCGAGGCGGCGACCGACGTCATCGCGGTCTGCCGGCCGCCGCGCCCGCGACTGCCCCACCGCACTTTCCGCCGCTCGACGTGCCCATGACGATCACCTCTACCGCCATCCTCCGACCACCCGACATGTTGTCTGCCTCGGGAGTGACAGTCGTTCTCGCCACGGTGAATTGTCAGTGCCAATCGGCGTCGAATCTGGCTGTTCACGCCAACGAGACAGTTAAAATCGGCCAATGCTCTCCGGGATGCCACGGTCCCGCCCCGTCGTGAAGGATCTTGGATCCGGGTCGACCCCGACTCGACGTGTCCGATCCGAAGGAGTATTCGTGACCACCGGCGAAACCGTACCCACCGCAGGCACTACCGAAGAGGGCGTCCGGGAGGTCCCGGCAGGGGTGATCCGGGTCGAGTAGCCGCCTTCCGTCACCGAGGCCCGCGACGCTCTGCTGCGGGCCATCGGCCGAGAAGCCCAGCACGTCGCGGACACCTCCCCGGGACAGGCGTCCAAGGCTTTGGGGGAACTCGCGCGCGCCTACGCCCTCGTGACCGCGCCCCCCATCGCCGTGAGGCAGCTGGGCTCCGGGGGCCCACGGCCCCGGTGGCGGGCTCATCATTCACGAGATGCCTGACCTGTCGCTTGCTTGGATGCAATGACCTGCTCGGGTACGGCGATCCAGCATGGGTCGCTGTCGTTCGACGATGTCGGTCTCGCCGGTTCCGAACTCCGTCGGGGTCGGCGCGCTTGACGGTGCGTGTGTCGGCGGGTGGCGCGTCGCGAGCCCCGAGCCCGTGACGATTTCGGGGCTCGCGCGGAAGGTGCTCTCGGTGGTGGGCCCGGCCCGGACGACCCACGGGTCGGGCCCACCACCGTGTGGGTGGACACCGAAATGTCGTGGGCTGGACATCCGGTTGAAGCTCCCTCAGACCGCTTGACGATCTATAGGAGCTTCACCTGGTCGCGGCGAAATGCGGACGTGGACCTTCGATGCGGGCCGTGGCCCGGCCGCTCCTGGGACCGCGGCGACGGCCCTGGAGGTCGACGCCGTCGCGCCCGCAGACCTCCCCTCAACTGCGGCCCCAACCCCCACCCGTCCGAGGGAAGTCGCGGAGCGGGCCGGTGCGACGGTGATGCTCAACTTGTCCGTCGGATTCCCGGATTCCGGGACCGTCGACGTTCGCTCCCGGCTGTCCGTTGCCGGCGCGGCCCGTGGTTCGTCCACCCCCGGCGGTGACGATCTCACCGCCGGTTTTCCATGGCCGCCAATGGGCGATTACCTCACTGTCGCTGATGCAAAAATCTGTTGTGGCTGGAGTAGACATTGGACGTTGGTGTGGTTATGGTTTCTGTCGTAGCCCAGAGAGACAGAAGGGCCTGGCAGAGACGAACTGCCGGCCGCAGTACCCGTAGTCGCAGTGGCAGGTGCAGGACGGTGCGCTTGTGGAGTCCCGAAGCCACGGTTGTCGCAGGACGGCGACGGGACTGACGGACGCACCGGGTGGTCGCAGTGACCAGGGCCGCCCTGAGCAATACCGCAGTTGACGCAGTGGCAGTACCGGCAAGTGCAATTCGCAGTACCCGCAGATGAGTAGGTGAGCGGTACCTCGGTGAAGGCGTCGGCTGCGGACGCGCGCACCGGGAGGTTCGGCAGTGGGGTTCCAAGCCAAGGCAGGGTGCAGGATGGGCGACGGGGCCGGCTGCCGAAGCGTGGCGCTGTCACAGGCCACCGAGGAGTACGAATCACCGGCAGTACGCAGAAGAGCAGTCGCAGTACGCAGTAACCGACAGAGCCGTACCGGCAGTACGCAGTACCCGTAGTGGCAGTACCCGCAGTACGCAGTAGATGTCACAGAGGAAACAACGAGGGAGTGGAAGCGCCATCGGGATCGCCCGGGCGGAAGTCTGGGCCCGGGTACCGCAGAGGACATCGTTAGTGAGGTGGTCTCCGGTCGAGCAACCGCGATCCCCGCACCCCCGACCGCGGTTCGGTCGGGCCCGCGGAAACAACAGGCCGGCGCAGTGTCAGGGCCGGCGGATGGTGTAGCAGTTCCTTCGGGGCCCTGGTGCCAACGGCACCAGGGCCCCTCCACGCGTTCCACAGAGAGGTGCGATGACAGCAGACAACCCCGGCCGTCTCGACGACGACCACTACCCCGCCTACACCACGGGCCGGGCCGCCGAACTCCTCGGCACCACCCCGAGTTTCCTGCGCGCCGTCGAACAAGCCCGGCTGATCACCCCGCAGCGCTCCGCGGGCGGACACCGCCGCTACTCCCGCCACCAACTGCGCATCGCCGCCCGCGCCCGGGAACTCGCCGACCACGGAACCTCCATCGAGGCCGCCTGCCGCATCGCCATCCTCGAGGGCAGGCTCGAGCAAGCCCACCGCGCCAACACCGAACACAGCCGCAACGCCGAACCGGCGAACCCCACGGCCGCGGCCTGAGAACGGCCGAGACCTGCAACTCGCGGGAGCCCGACGGCTTGCCGCCCGCACGTACCGCCCGGGGCGCACAGCGTTCCGGGCGACCGCACTCCCTCTGCGGCCACGGGGCCAAGAGCCCACGCGCGAGCACGCCCCTCGACCGCCCCGGCCCAAGAGATCCTCTTCCCTTGCCGGATCGGCGGAGTACCGTTCCCGGTCCGTTGATCTTGGGAAGTCCCCACACGTGGGTGATCCGGGAATTCTTGTGGACGGGGTTCGTGATTGACCCTTGACCGTCTGATCGATCCGAGTCCCCGAAAGACAGGCGCCACCGAGTCCTGTGGCCCCGGGGCGGGACCATGCGGGCGCGAGATGCCGCTCTGGCACTCTGCTCGCATGGACGACTTCGCCGGTACCCAGACACCGATCCGCCGCCTGACCGAACCCGCGGAGACGATCGCGGAGTTGGAACAGGCTGTGCCGGGCCTGGCCGCGCTGCGTCTGTCGGTGCCCGCAGACATCGACTGGCAGACCGCGGAGACCGAACTCGGTGCGGTCCTGCCGGCCGACTTCAAGCTCCTCCGCGAGCTCTACCCGCGCTTCGTGCTCGGCGATTTCCTCGGCATCGGCGGTCCGGGGCCCGGCCGGGAGAGCGCCTGGGTCCAAGGGGTGCGGGAAACCTTGCAAATCATCTCGGAATGGTGCGAGGAAGCGGACCTGGCCGTGCCGCTCCACCCGTACCCCGCACCCGGTGGTCTGCTTCCCTGGGCCGAGTCGAATCAGGGGGACTTCTTCCTGTGGACCACGAACCCGGCCGGGCCGCAGGCGTGGACGGTCACCGTCGCCTCGCGGAGCTCCGCGTGGTGGCACTACACCGGCGGGGCGGTTCAGTTCCTGGCTGACCTGGTCACCGGCGCGGTGGAACCGTGGGCTCTGCCGAAGGTCCGCCCTGATGTCGTGACTTGGTGAGCCCGCCTCGGGCCGCGAGGTCCGGTTCCGCCGACTCGGGCAAGTCCCGCGTCGTGAAGTGGGTCGACCAGGTTCCAAGTCGCAACACCTGCGGACCGTATGCCATCGCGGTCAATGACCAAGCGCACACAAGAATTCACCAACGACGAAGGCGTCACCTGCCGGGCCGTGATGACCGAAGAGGCCGCCGCCCGCCCCGACGAGGAACACCGCGCGATGTACCGCCGCCTCCTCGCCACCCACCGCCCACCCGACCCCGCGATGGAACCCATCAACCGCACCCTCAACACCACCCTGAACGCCTTCGTCCTCGAACGCCTCGAAGGACTCCACACCCCGGCCACCACGTCGGCCTCAACGACCTCGCACCCGGCCTGCTACGGCCGGACCTGGACCCCCAGTTGACGGCCACCATGGACCGACTGTTCGACCATCAGATCGAGATCATCGCCGACCGGATCCGGCGGGGCGAGACGTGACGACCTGTCCACGGGCCGCCGGCCTTCCCCCGCCGGCGCTCGTGAGACGCGGAGAAGGCGTCGATCGCACACGTATTCGACGCCTTTCCATCGTCTCCGTCGCGAAGGACAGTTCGCGCAGCCCCACCGACCGGACGCATTCCCATGTGTATCGGCGGTCGGTGAGACGATAGGCGGAATCTCGTGAGGAAAGGAGGCCCGCCGGTGTCGACTCCTTCGGATCCGTCGGGATCGGTCGCCCCGACCGGGGACACCCATCCGACGGCGTACGCGAATCCCTGGATCGCCCGCTCGCCGGTGCCCGAGGTCCACGTCCCGTACGCCGCGCCTTGGCCGGCACCGGCTCCCGCCGCGCTTGCGCAACCACAGCCGGGCGACGTGTCGCAGGCGTTCATCGACCGCACCACCGCCGCGGAGGCCGCCCGCGCCGCGCCGAAGCGCCCGGCACCGGCCGTCTCTTCTGCGGTGGACCCCAGGATCGCCATGCGCGACGGCGGTCTGGACGCGCGGCCGCCCGGGGCTCGGCCCCGCCCTCTCGGGCGGTGACGCGTGGTCGTCCCCCCGGCTGGTCGGCGAGCACCACGGCGGCCGAATCGAGGAGCGGCCCGGCACGACGATCGGAGCAATCCCGCGATGTGGGACGCGAACTGGGCGGCCCGGGCGCAGGCCTAAGCTAGCGACCCCGCCCCGATCCCCCAGACCTGTGTTCGTCATGTCCATCGCATGTCGAGTGCGTCCAGCGCGGCGATCCATTCGGCCGGGAGTTTCGGCCGCCGGGACCTGGTGGTCGCCCCGGCCGAGGGCGCGGCGGCCGGCGGCTCCGGGTCGCGCCGATGGCGCCGGGCGGCGGGGGATGGGTGGCGGCGGAGTCCGGTTCGGTGGCCGGCAGCCAGACGTCGTCGACCGGCTTGCCGTGTCCTGGCCGGCGCTTCGCCCGGTCCGACGGATACTCCGGGTGCACGCCGACTGTGTCGGCCAGGCTCCACGATTCCGCGATGCGCCGGTCGAGGTACCAGGCGGCCGGTCACCCCGAGGAGCCGCGGGGGATCGACATTCGTACGCCCCGATACGCGGGTTGGGCGTCGCGAGCGGCGGCCGGAGTGCCGTCCGGGCCCGGCCGCGAAACCGGCACCGGGCACCGGCTGCGGCGGTCGGCGACGCCGGATGGGGGATTGCCGCAAGCAAGCACCCGCCGGAGGTTGCGCCATCCGCGATCGTGCTCCGCGTATCAGCGGCGCGGACGGCAGGCAGTGGAGGCGCGGGCGGTCAGTACCGGGCGCAGGCGCTCCGACACGGGCTTCTCGCCCGCCAAGAGGCCGACGAGCAATTCCAGGGCGCGGCGCCCCATTTCGCTCGGTGACGAGTCGACGCTGGTGAGAGGGACGGGCAGTTCGGCGGCGAGCGCCGTGTCGTTGTAGCCCATGATCGCGATGTCTCGGCCCACCCGCAGGCCACGGTCGCGGGCCGCGCCCATGGCGCCGATGGCGGCGAAGTCGTTGACCGCGAAGAGCGCGGTCGGTGGACTCTCGCCCACGAGGAGCCTCTCGGCGGCCTCGCGGCCCGCGTGCGTGTCGAAGCCGCTGCGGGCGATCCGGCCGTCCGGCACGGGCACTCCGTCCTCGGCGCATCGCTCCAGGAATCCGGCGACGCGGTCGGTGGCGGTGCTGGCAAACGGCTCGCCGGCGATGATCCCGATCTCGCGATGTCCCAGGCCGAGCAGGTGATCCGCAGCCAGCCGGCCGCCCAGCCGGTCGTCGCAGGTGACCGCCGGATGGTCGGCGGAGTGTCGGTTCACCAGCACGAACGGCGTGCCTTCGGCGGCCAGCTCGGCGAGAAAGGCATCGTCGGACCGGGCGTCGCCGAAGATCAGGCCGTCGGTCCGGCGCGCCAGCAGCGTCTCGGTGCGCCGGCGGCGCGCCTCGGGCCGGTCGAGGGTGTTGACGGCGATGGTGGCCAGGCCATGGGCCGTGGCGGCTTCCTCGACGCCCTCGTGGATCGTGGCGAGAACCAGGTCGGACAGGCGTGGCACGAGGACGCCTATCAGATTGCTCCGCCGGGTCCGCAGCCCGGTGGCGTGCGGGTCCGGCCGGTAGCCCAGTTCGTCGGCGCGGCGGCGCACCCGTTCCGCGGTGGAGCTGGAGGCGGCTCGCGCCCCGGTGGGGACCGTGCCGTTCAGGATGCGCGAAACGGTCGAGACGTGCAGACCGAGTTCCTCCGCGATGGAGCGCAATGTGGCCGGTCGCTTACTCTCCGACATGGCAGTCCTTTCCCATCCCGGCCCCCCTTGACGGTGGTCCTGGTGCGCTTCATGATAGCCCAAACGATTGGCGCAAACGTTTGGGTAACGCGGGACGTTGCGACCCGTGATCGTTTCGGTCTTGTTCCTGCCGTTTCAGGTGCTATCCGTGAGCGAGTCAGCAACCGCCCGGACCATCGAACGCTCCCCACCGGAAAGAGGCGACGACTGTCATGACCCAGCCACCCACGGAGGCCGTGCGCCCACCCGCCCCGGCCGACCGGCGGGTCAGTCCCGCCCGGATCGCCGTCGTCCAGTGTGACGCCCAGGTCGGACTCGGCAACCGCGAGGACAACGTCGCGCGAGGCCTGGCCCTGGCCGCTCGGGCAGCCGACGACGGCGCCACGCTGATCGTTCTGCCGGAACTGTGCGCCACCGGATACACGTTCGCCACCAGGGAAGAGGCGTACGCGCACGCCGAGGAGGTCCCGTCGGGCGGCACCGTCCGCGCGTGGGAGGTGTTCGCCCGCGAGCGCGGTGTCCACCTTGTCGCCGGCCTCGTGGAACGCGAAGGCGTTCGGCTGTACGACACGGCGGTCCTGGTCGGCCCGGACGGGTACGTCGGCCACTATCGCAAGACCCACCTGTGGAACATCGAGAAGCTCTGGTTCGCCCCCGGCGACCGCGGCTTCCCCGTGTTCGAGACCCCTATCGGCCGGATCGGCCTCCTGATCTGTTGGGACATCTGGTTCCCCGAGGTGCCTCGGCTGCTGGCCCTCCAGGGCGCGGACATCATCTGCAGCGTCAACAACTGGGTCTGGACGCCGCCGCCGATCTTCGACGAGTCCGGCCGGTGCATGGCCGCCTACCTGACCATGACCGCCGCCCACGTCAACAACGTCGTCATCGCCGCCGCCAACAGGATCGGAACCGACCGTGACGCGCGTTTCCTGGGCTGTTCGCTCATCGCCGGCACCAACGGCTGGCCGATCGGCGAGGTCGCCGGACCGGACGAGGAACGCATCCTCACCGCCGACATCGACGTCGTCGCCTCCCGCGGCGCGCCCATCTGGAACCAGCTCAACGACCTGGTACGCGACCGCAGGACCGACCTGTACGACACGATGCTCGGCTACACGCTGAGCCCGGCCTTTCCGAGATGAGGAGGGTCGCGTGCCTCGCTCCACGATCGACGACCGGCACCTGCCGCGCCGCGCGTTCTCCGGGCCTACGCCGGCCGTAGTGGCCCTGGTGGCCGGTGTCATGGTCGGCATCTCGCTGGACGCCCTGGGGGAGTGGTTTCCGTCATCGCTTCCCGCGTACACAGACTGGGCCCTCGACTATCCCTCCCCGTCATGGCTGTTGTGGTGGGTCTTGGGCGACACCACCGAGGCCACCTTGTACAAGTCGGCACCCGGCGGACTGCTGATGATCGCCGGCGCCGCGTTCGCCCACTACGGCTCCCCCCGCCGCAGAGGCTTCCCGCTCGCGTGCGCCACCGACCTGTGGCCCTGGGTCGCGATCAGCGCCGGACTCGCCCTCCTGGCCAGCAACCTGGCGTGGGGCTGGACCCTCACCTCCTCGGGTCTGTGGCAACCCACCTTCGCCCCCTTCGTGTCCGTGCCGCCGGCCGTCGTCGTGATGTACGGACGCGGCTGGGCGGTGGCGGCGACGGGCGCCGCCCTGGGAGTGCTGCTGGTGACGCCTTTGTCCCTGCTCATGGTCAACGAGGTCAGCACGCCGTTGGACCTGTCCCCGATCGCCGGGAGCGTCACCGGCATGTGTCTCGGCGGCGCCCTCGCGTTCACCCTGTGCCGGCACCTGCCGTGGCTGGCAAGCCCTGCCGCCGGACCACGCGTCCCCCCACCGGAGACGTCCGCCGCCGGCACCGAGGAAACCGACACCGTGCGGCCTCGGGCGCAGCAGTCGACCTGGGTCGTCCGTCGGGTGCTCGCGGACTTCACCGAAGCCCACTTCTACGGCAACGAATGGGCCGGCGCGGGGCTGCTGCTCGGCACCATCGCCGCCTTCGCCGTCAACCCGGCCGCCGTGTCCTACGGCAGCGGCCTGTTTCCCGAACTCCTGGCCGCACAACTCCTCGCCGGGGCCTGTGGAGTCGTCCTGTGGCGCCGGCGCTGGGCCCGATACGGCATGTACCCCACGTTCGTTCCGATCGTCTCGGTCACACCGGCCACCGTCCTGACCTACGGCGGATCACCGGCGTCGATCCTCGCGGGCGCTGCACTCGGCGCCGCCATCGCTCCGCCACTGGCCGACGCCGCCGCGCGCAGACTGCCCGCGCACATCCAGCCGATGGTCGCGTACACCGCCACGATGGCGGTCTGCACCGTGTCGATCGTCCCGATCCTCGGACTTCTCCCCGGCTTCCGGACCGTCTGAGGCCGACCGCCTGCGAGACCCACCCCGACCGCCCCCATCTCCGGGATCCCGCCATGACGCAGCACGCCTCCACCCTCGCGCGTACCACGCCACCCCCCGGCCCTTTCGCCGGCCGCACGATCCCCGAACTCGCCGCTGACCTCAGGTCCGGGCGCACCACTGCGGGAGAACTCGCCCACGCCGCGCTGCGGTGCATCGCCCGTACCGATCCGGACGTCAACGCCTTCGCGTTCGTGGACACCGAAGGCACGCTGGCGGCCGCGCTGACGGCCGACCGTGAACTCGCCGACGGCGTGGACCGCGGCCCCCTGCACGGACTGCCCGTCGGCATCAAGGACATGATCGACGTGGCCGGGCTGCCGACCACCGCCGGGTCGGCCCATCTCGCGGGTCGCGTCGCCCGCCACGACGCGACGTGCGTCCGGCGCCTGCGTGCCGCCGGTGCGGTGATCGTCGGCAAGACCACCACGCACGAGTTCGCGTACGGCCCCATGGGGGACCGTTCGATGCACGGTCCCACCCGCAACCCGCGCGACCTGACCCGCATGTCCGGCGGGTCGAGCGGCGGAAGCGCGGCCGCGGTCGCCGCCGGCCAGGTGGCGTACGCCCTGGGCACCGACACCGGTGGTTCGGTAAGAGTCCCCGCCGCGCTGTGCGGCGTAGCCGGTTTCAAGCCCGCTTATGGAGCCATACCCACCGACGGTGTTCTGCCCCTGGCCCGATCGCTCGACCACGTCGGCGTCCTGGCCGCCACCGCCGCCGACTGCCTGACCGTCCATCGGATCCTCGCCGCCACCACGACAAACGCAGACTACCCGCCCCCGGGGCCCGTCACCACTCCCCGGGTCGCATGGCTGGAGTCCGCCGCCGAGCCCGCGGAGCGGGACCCGCGAGTCGTCGACGTCGTACGGCGAGCCCTGGAAGAGATCGGCATCCGTGCCCGACACGTCGACTGGACCTGGGCACCGACATGCCGTGACGCCTTCGCGGCGATCCAGGGCACCGAGGCATCGACCCTGCACGCCGCACGCATGAAACACGCGCCACGGCTGTTCGACGAGGAGGTCCTGGAGAGACTGCGCGCCGCGGCGACGGTGCCGAGGTGGGCGTACGAAGCCGCCTTCGCCACACGCGCGGTGGCCGCCCGCCACGCCGAGGACCTGCTCGACGGGCACGACCTCATCGCCATGCCGACCGTCCCGATCACCGCGCCACCACTGAACACACGCCGGCTGCACATCGGCGATCGGCCCTCGGGTGCCGTACGCGACGCCCTGCTCTCCCTCACCAGCACCTGGAACCTTCTGGGCCTGCCCGCCTTCAGCATCCCGGTGGGGACCGTCGACGGCCTGCCCGTGGCACTCCAACTGATCTGCCGCGCCGGACACGAGGCCACCGCCACCGCCGTGGCCGAACGTGTCGCGAGAAACCCGCTCCTCACACCCTCCGCCCACCTGCCCTGACTGCCTGACCGGCATCCCCTGCCCCGAAAGGACCCGCAACGCAATGCCCGGCACCAAGCACCCCACCCTCGAACTCGCGAACTTCGCACTCGAGAGGGGCGGCCTACTCACCCCCGCCCGACTCGCCTACCAGACCCACGGCTCCCTCCTGCCCGACAAGTCCAACGCGGTTCTTTCCCCCACCTGGTTCGCCGGCGACCACACCGCCAACGAATGGCTCATCGGCCCGGGACGACCCCTGGACACCGACCGCTACTTCGTCATCGTCCCCAACCTGTTCGGCAACGGCGTCTCCTCGTCACCGTCGAACACCCCCGAGCCGAACGCCGCGGCCGACTTCCCCGACGTCACCGTGCGCGACAACGTCCGCGCCCAGTACCACCTGGTCCACGACCACTTCGGCATCGAACGCCTGCAACTGGTCGTGGGCTGCTCCATGGGGGCCTTGCAGACCTACCAGTGGGCGGTCTCGCACCCGGACATGGTCGCCCGCGCCCTGCCGTTCTGCGGCTCCCCGAAGACCGCACCGCACAACCGGGTGTTCATCGAGGGACTGAGGGCGGTCCTGACCGCCGCACCCGGCGCACGCGAAGGCCGACACGCACCCGGCCACGCCGCGGCGCTGCGGGCGTTCGCCCGCGTGTACGCCGGCTGGGGATTCTCGCAGGCCTTCTACTGGAACGAACGGCACCGCGAACTCGGCTTCGCGTCCCTCGACGACTTCCTCACGGGTTTCTGGGAGGCCAACTTCGCCGGCCAGGACATCAACGACCTTTTGGCGATGCTGTGGACGTGGCAGCACGCGGACGTCGGCACGACCGAAGGCCACGACGGCGACGTCACCAAGGCGCTCGCCGCGATCACCGCTCGCGTGATCGCCCTCCCAGCGCAAAAGGACCTCTACTTCCCGCCCGAGGACGAGAAGTGGGCTTCCTCCCACATCACGAACGGAAGCGTCGAGGTGATCCCCGGCGAGTGGGGCCACCTCACCGGCGGCGGCGCCGACTCCGCGGGCGCCCGGTTCATCGGCGACGCGATCCGACGACTATTGGACGCCCCCGTCGCGAACTGAACCCCGCTAACGCGCGAACGCGCCCGCCCGGGCCCTTTCAGGCCCGGGCGGGCGGCCGAACGTGTCCGATCGGGTGGGCTATTCGGGACGGCGAGATGTACACGATCCTTCACCGGCTCAGCCTTCTCGGATACGTGAGCCGATGAGGATCCCCGACGCCCAGGCGAGCGTGGTCACAGCCAGAGACGGGTGCGCTGACAGTTGCCGGGTCAGCGCCTCGGCGCGGGGACCATGCCCCTCCGGCCAGGTTCCCTGAGGCAACAGGTCGTCGACGATGTACAGGCCCGACGGCGCGAGCAGGGCCAGTGCCTCGTCCAATCGCTCGAACTTCCCGATCCAGGCATCGGCGAAGATGACATCGAAACTGCTGCCGGCCACCTCGTCGAGCAGCCGAGCCGCATCACCGTGGACGATCCGCTCATCCGCTCATCCCCTCCCAGAGCTTGCTCGGCCACCGCACAGAGGCGGTCGTCGCTCTCGACAGTCAGCAGACTGCCGTCCCTGGACATTCCGCTCAACAGCCAAGCAGCGGAGGCCCCTGCCCCGGTGCCGAGTTCGAGGATGCGGGCGCTCGGCTTCGACGCCGCGAGAGTACGCAGCAATGATCCGGCGACCTTGGCGACCTGGGCCGGTTCGAGAGGCTCTCGCCCCCACACCTGCACGACGGCGGCGTTGACAAGCGCCGTGACCGACGCCGCCAAGGCCCACAGACCGCTTTCCTGTTCGCTCGCGGACATCTTGGCCAACTTCGCCAGACCCGCCTCGATACGCAGGGGTGCACTGGTTGCCTTCAATTCCCTTTCATAGCCGATGAAGCGATCGAAGTCGGCCTCGATCGACGACGCCGCGTCCGGGCGGAGATTCGCGGCCCTCTCCTTGATCTCCGCCAGTTGGGAAGGGGCGTAGTCGAACTCGGCACAATGCTGGGCCAACCCGCGCGTGATCGGGCCCCACTGGGCCAGATCGCAGTCGATGACGAACGTCTCGCCGCGGGAACGCAGGATGTTCTCGGGATGCAGGTCGTTGTGCACCATGCCGAAGGGTACGGATTGCCATGGCTGCCGGTGACTCGCAAACGACAGCGCGCCACGCGGAATGCCGAGCAGGGGGTACCAATCCGCATACTGCCCGGCGCGCACGCTGTCTGACCGCAAACTGTGCCTGGCGAGCTGTTGCGCCATGTACGCACCGGTGTTCCCGTCCGGCGCCCAGTTGTCGGGCAGCGCCAGACCGCTTCCGCGCGTCATGCGACCGAAGTCGTTCATGACGATCTCCGGCATGTCCTCGACGAGCCACTGTGGCCGAGCGCCTGAGGGGCTGAGGATGCGCGTCGGTCACACCTGCGACGATCATCCAGTTTCCGCCGTCGTGCAACAGCGGAGGCACCCGTTCGGACTGCGAGCCCATGGTCCTGAGGATGTCGGCCGGCCGCCACAAACGCTGCTTGATGCGAGGTTGTCTCGCGCTGGCCGAGGTCCATGGGTTGCGTTCCTCGCGCAGGTACACGGGTCCGCCTCGAGTGTCGATGCGCCAGACCGAACTCTGGGCACCGGCACTCATTCGTTTGCCGACGGTGGAGCGTTCCCTGTGCAGGGACAGGGCTTCCTCCGCTGACATGGTTCGGCGCATGACCGCTTCTTCGATGGCCCGCGGGCACGGTCGAGGGTGCCGCGAGTGATGAACCGTCGTCGAGGGATCGAGCGACGAGTGCGGCTTCGAGTTCGACGGTGCCGCGGTGGCAGCGGCCGACCCCGGCCGGTGTGGTGTGAACTCGCGGTGGGCGAGCCAATTCCGGCCCGGATTGGGCTACTTGCCAAGCTACGCGGTGGCAAGGAGGGTACTCAGGATCCGTGATCATCGAAAGTTCGAGAGGTCTCCCTCGAGCCGTGGTGGACGTGAGCGAGGGAATACCGGAGCCGCGCGGCGCCGTGGCTTCGGGATCGGCGGCCGGCTGGTGACAGGCCGACAGCCAGGCCCCAAACCCTGATGACACCCATATTCGGCGCCTTGCGCACCGCACTTCGACAGGGCCACCGTCATGGCGGTGCGGCTGGGCAGCGGTACCCGCGACTGCGGGCCGACCCAATCCCTCGATGGAGACGTGAGGGTCCCTCGCTCCGTGATGCACCTTCGAACCGGTGCGTGGCTGTGTGGTCGGGTGAGGCGGCCCGGTGATGTCCGCGTGTGCGCCACCGGCCGGTGAGATACAACCGGTCGTCCAGACCGGGTGTTTTCGGCTCGTCCGAATGGCGGCGGATTCGCGGAGCGTTGACACGCAGGAACGGCGGACTCGGGGCGCACATGCCTCGCTGAGGAGCCCGCGTCGGGCGAGCGCGTCGACCAGGGCGTGCACGTCGTGCTCGACGATGTCGGGGGGTGCCTCGCCGGTGTCGCCGATCCGCGCGGCGATCACGGTGGTGTCGACGCCGGCGGCGAGGCCGGCCAGGACGCGTCCGGCGGTCGAACGGGACGGGGTGCGCATGGTCGCCGTGGGCGAGTGCACCGCCGACCAACACGAACTGGGTTCCGCGGCAGGCGCGTTCGCGCAGGGGGACGTGCGGGCACCGACGGGGTTGCCGGGATCGATGTGGGTGTTGGCGCGTCGCGAGCGCGAGACGTGGGTGTACGAGGACCTCGCCGGTGTCCGGCCCGTGTACGTCGCCCACACTCCGCGCGGCGTGGTGTGGGCGTCGCGGATGACGCCGCCGGCGGCCCTGACGGGTGCGGCGGTGGACTGGACGGCGTTGGTCGCGGAGATGAGCGTCGGCGGCGTGGACAGCCCGGACCGGCCCGGCTTCGCGGGGATCCGCCAGGTCCGATCCGGGCGGGCCCTGGTCCTGGACGGCGACGGCGCGTGGATGGAGCGGGACGTGCGTGGCCCCCACGAAGATGTTTCGCTGGCCGAGGCCGCCGCGCTGCTGCGCCCGGCCCTGACGGATGCCGTCCGCCGACGCGTGGCCGCGGGCCGGGGCCCGGTGTGGAGTGCGGACGTGTCCGGCGGCCTGGACTCGGGAACGATCGGCGCCCTGGCCGCCGACGAGGAACACGGTGGCGACGTGGTCGGGTGTGTCTACCACGACACCCACACCCCCGCCGTCGACCTTGCCGGCGCCCGATCGATCGCCGCCCGTTTCCCGCGCCTGGACCTGCGGGTGACGTTCGGTGGCGCGGGCACCGTGCACTACACCGGCCTGGACGGCACGCTGCCGTTGCCGGTGACGGATCGGCCCGCGTTCTCGATCTGATGCAGGCCATGGACCGCGCCTACCTGGCGCCCGCCGTCACGGCAGGATGCACCGACCACCTGATCGGCGTCGGCGGTGACGAGGTCCTCGACGCCCTGGGTTGAGGAACACCAGGTCGCCTGTCTTCAGGTCGAGGAGGGCGGCGCCGTGTTGGTACACGACGTGCGGCGCGGTGGCCTCGCTGTAGGCGCTGTTGCCGGGCGGTTCCCGCACCCGGGGTGTGGCGGTGAGGTAGAGGCGTCGTGTGGCGGAGAGTCGGGTGTCGTCGTGGACGGCGGCCCATTCCTTCCCGGTGGATCCGGTGGTGCGGTGGGCCTCGTCGACGATCACGAGGTCGAAACCGGCCAGGGCCGGGCCGTGCGCGCCTTGGTGGGCGGTCAGGACGGCGCCGAGCGACTGGTAGGTGGCAGATGGCCACCAGCCTGCGACCACAACGGCGGGTGTCCCAATGACCGTTGACACGAGGCCCGGGGTGGGCCGGGCAAGGCCGCAGCCCCGCAATCGTGGTGACCGCGGGGCTGCGGTTGTCGGCGCGGTCGACCGCCACGAACCGGCGGCCCGGCCGAGTCATCGGGCTCGGAGGCTCTTCTCTTGAAGAGGTATCCATCGAGCGCGTCCGCGCCTCGATGCCCGCTGCGACCGGAGTTCGCCACGAACCCTCCGTGCTTGAGGATTCGGCGCGTGGGTGGTGTCCGTCAGTTCATCTTCGGGCTGCCGGTCAGGGACCAGGTCTTCTGCCCTTCACCGTCGTTGTTGATGTTGTAGTAGACGACGCCGTCGGCCGTCCAGCCCCCTCTGGGCTGGGGAACGACTGCCCCCGAGGCGATCGCCGTGGCGCCCCAGTCGGATCCGTTGATTTTGAAGTCGATGTCCCCGTGGCGGGTCGACTTGGAGACGTCATTGCGCTCGAGCCGTACGAAGACGTCGAACTTCTCGAAAGGCGATGCGCCGTTGGCGTCGCCCCGGTCCCATGTCACGGTCGCCACCGCTCGTCGCGAGGAGGCCGTCCCGTTCACACACAACTGGATGGTCACCGAAACGTCCGATGCCCACGGAATGTCGAACCTCCGCGTGTTCTTTTGGCATTGGGACGCCGCTTCGGCGGTGGGGGCGGCGACAACAGTGAAGAGGGCACTCGAAGCCATCAGAAAGGCGCTCATGCCCAGGACACGTCTACGCAAGGGAATTCCGATCTCGGACGACACGGCCGGCATTCCCGAAGGACGGTCCGTGTCAGGGAAGTTGAAGGCATCACATGATGACCTGCGGACCGGACACGCGACTATCCGATCCGCGCACGACCAGGCCCTGATCGGGAGTGGCGGGTCCGCGGCCTGCCCCGGCCCTTGATTCGACGGCGGGCCTCGGGACGGGCGAGGACGATCCCGGTGTGGAACCCCGGTTATCCGGCGCGGGGTCTCCCAGGAAGAAGTCAAAGAGCGTTTTAAGACGGAACACCTACACCACTGCGCCGGCCCCGACGCTCCCTACCCGGGCCAGCCGGAGAGCTGTGCCGGATGCGGTGGCTCACTCACACCAGGAAGCCGACGGACACACCTGACGTGCTCACCGACCTGCAAGGTGTCAACGGCCAGTCTTATCTGGGTCTTCGGCGAATTCCGTGAAGGTGGTCAGTCCGCGAGGAGTATTCGTCGTCGCAGGAGTGCGAAGCTCGCGCGGCCGTAGGTCTGACGTTTGAGCATCTTCGTCCGGTTCACGTGCCCTTCGACCGCGCCCGAGCTCCCGGGCAGTGTCAGGCCGGCGGTGACCGCATCGAGGTCTTTGCGCAGGCCCAGGGCGAACGTGCGGAGCTCCTTGATGTCGGAGGCGTCCGCCCGGGCGATCCATTCGGGAAGCCGGTGGCCGTGGCGCTGCCGGAGAAGCGTGGCGAAGCTGCGGGCGAGGCGGTTGATCTCGGCGAGGTGGTCGCAGCGCTCGCACAATTCCTTGAGCTGCCGGCGGGCGGCCTCGCTCTGCCGCTCGGCTCGGCCGACGATCCACCGGACCACCTCGCGAACGGACGGCGGCGGGGCCGGTTTCGTGGGCGAAGTCTTGTTGTCTGCAAGCTCGTTGAGGAAGCGTCGCACGGTCTTGCGGCCGCCGGTATAGCCGCGGGCGGCGATCTCGTCGCGGAGCGTCTGGGCGTTGTTGCAGCCCTCCGCCCATCGCGCGGCGAGGTAGGGCATGTGGGGCGCGAGGGCGCTGCCGCGGCGCGGTCGGACGGTGATCAGCTCATCGGCAGTGTCGGCGTGCGCGTAGCGGCGGACGGTCTTGCGGTCCAGCCCGGTCTGCTCACTGATCGCGGTGATCGTCGTGCCTCGTTCGTAGAGGGTGCGGATCTCGGTCCAGCGGGCGCGTATCTGCTGCCGGGCCGGGCTCTCCTCGCCGTCGGCGTCAGGAGCGCGCCCGGGGACGGTGCGTTCGGGCTCCGGCGGGTTCAGGCAGGCACGGTTTCGCCGGATGGCCTTCTCCACTGCGGTGGCGAGGTTGTCGAGCAAGTGCCAGCGGTCCGCGACCTGCGGAACACCGGGAAGCGCGCGTTCGGCGGCCTCGGCGAACGCGCCGCCGCGGTCGCGGCAGACCATCCGGACCTCGGGGTGCTCGCGCAGCCAGGCGGCGAAGGTGTCCGCGGTGTGGTCCGGCAACACGTCGACGGGCCGGTGCGTTTCCATGTCGACCAGGATCGTCCCGAAGACGCGGCCTCGCCGCAGCGAGAACTCGTCCACGCCCAGCACCTCCACCCTCGGCGGCGCGGGGACGTCGAGCCGGTGGATCGTCCGCAGCAGCGTCGACCCGCTGGTGGGGACGACGATATGCGCGGTGAGCCTCCCGCCGGCCTGGCCGCCGAGGGCCAGCGCCACACGCTCCAGCAGCCGCTGCGCGGCCGGGGTGCGCCGGCCGTACGGGACCGTCAGCCCGTCCACCTGTTCGGCGAACGTCCGCTTCCCACAGGCCGTGTCGTCGCAGAAGAAACGGCGAACACGCAGCTCGATACCGACTGCGCGTCCGGCGACCGCAGTGTCGGCGAGTGTTCGCGCGTAGTGGCTGTGGACCCGCCGGGACGACGTACCGCAGGCGGGACACACCCCGTCCGTCCCGGTGCAACGCGCCTTGACCCGTAACGACTTCCCGGCCACAGCGATCGTGTCGACCGCGACTGGCGACAGGTGCGGGAACAGGACTCTCAACAGTTCAGCAGCTTGACCCCCGAGCACCCAGCACGACTACCACACCATGATCGCCTTCACAAAATTCGCCGAAGACCCTCTTATCTCCCCATGGGCGGCCAGCAATTCTCCCCACTGGTGGCCACAGTTTCGGCTCTGCGTCACATTCCGGGGAGCGGCAACTCTGGGTGAGAGTCGCTCAGTTGGGGTTGAGAATCCGAAGTCGTAGGAGGTCGAAGTTGGCCCGCCCGAACATTTGCCTCTTGAGGTATTTGATGCGTGTCACGGCGCCTTCGACCGGACCGCTGTTCCAGGGCAGCGACAAGCCGGCGGTGACAGCGTCGAGGTCGCGACGGAGGTTCACGGCGAAGGCGCGTAGTGGCGGACAGCCCTCGGCCGCGACGCGGTCGATCCAGTCAGGGAGTTCGCGTCCGCGGCGGTCGCGCATCATCTCGGCGAACCCCCGCACCGCATTGGACACGTATTGGAGCTCGGGGCTGCGCGCCAGGATGCGCTTGAGCTGCAGCGTTTCCTCTGCGGCGAGAGAGTCGGGGTGGCGGGTGAGCCACTGGGTGACCAAACGGACAGGGGGTGTGTTGGACACCTTCAGCGCCGGCCGTCCGGATGCCCGCAGGGGTTGCAGCCGGCGCCGCACCGTCCGCCTGGCGCCCCGGTAGCCGAGCTGCCGGATCTCCGCGTGGAGGACGGCGCCGTCGGTGCAGCCCTCGTTCCACCGCTGGTGGAGATAGCCGAGGTAGGGCCGGAGCGTGCCGCGGCTGAGGGCGGCGTGCACGGTGAGGACCTCCTCGACGCTTACCGCGTGCGCGAACCGCCGTACCGTTTTGCGATCCAGGCCGAGCACCTCGGCGATCGCGGAGATCCCCACGCCCTTGGCGACCAGGTCTTGGACGGCGGCGTACCGCTCCCGGCCACGGACCCACAGTGCGCCCTCGACCGCACCCGGAACCGGGCTTCCAATGTCAGGCTCGGGCTCGGGTTCATCGGCGTCCGATGGTTCGGGAAGGCGGTCGCGGTGCGCGAGGACGCACTTCTCCACGACGTCGCACAGGTTCTTCCACACGTGCCACCGATCGGCCACTTGTTGGGCATCGGGTGCGGCAGTGCGCACCGCCTCGGCATACGCGCCGGCCCGGTCACGGCAGACGAGTTCCACACCCGGGTGGGCATCGAGCCAGGCCACGAGGGTCTCCGACGTCCGGTTCGGCAGCACGTCGATGACGCGGTGGCCCTCGATGTCGACGAGGACCGTGGCGTAGACGTGCGATCGACGGAGGGCGAAATCATCGACACCGAGCACCCTTGGCGCGTGGTCGAGGGCAGGCTCCGGCAGCGCGCGGATCAGCCGCAGCAGGGTGGCCGCGCTGACCAACATGCCCAGTCCGACCGCGAGTCGGGCGCCGGCCCGGCCCGCCAAGGCGAGCGCGATCCGCTCCAGCACCGTCCGCAGAGCGCGGCTACGGCGGCCGTAGCGCCAGGTCAGCCCGTCGACCTGCTCGACGAACGTCCCTCGTGGGCACCCTCGGTCGTCGCAGACGAAGCGGCGCACGAGCAGGTCGACCGCGACCGCGCGGCCGGCAACCGTGCTGTGGGCCAGCCGCCGAACGTAGCGGTCGTGCACCCGCACCGACAGAGCACCGCAGCCCGGACACGCCGCGCCTTGGGCGCCGGCCACCGCACGGACGCGGACTTCGTCGGCATCGACCTCGACGCTCTCGACACGCACCCCGGCCCTCGGAAACAGCAGCCCGGCCCACCACGACAACGACATCTCCATGGACCGACCGTGCGGACCACACGCTGGTCAGTCCAGCCTTCAGGAACATGCTGATGGAGCATCAGTTTCGTGCATGGGGCTCCGGCGCGCGCAACCGCACCCATCAGAACGACGTGCGCCCCCAGGCTCCGTCGTCACCGACCGTAGGTACTCCCCGGAATGTGACGCAGAGCCGCTTTCCACGACCACCGTCAGACAGGGTCACGTGGACCTTGCGTGTTCTGCCGCGTACCTCGGCGACCAGGGTGACCGACGCGGTGTCCTGATCGTCGGGTCCGGCCTCGTCGCGCTGCAGGCCGTGCACCACCCCCACCAGGGTCTCCTGCCGCGGTGGTTCCTCCTGGCGCACGAGCCGTTCGCGGACGCGGGGCAGTTCCACCATCACGTCGCGATCGAAGACGATGGTCGCCAGCCCCACGTCGGGGCGGGGAGCGGCGGCGGCCCATGCGAAGGACAGGTTCAGCGAGCGCAGGTGGGGCGCGACGATGTCCTCCAACGACTCGATCAGAGCGGCACTCACCCCCTGTCGACCCGGGTCCTCGATCACGCTCTCGTCCCATTGGCGACTCACCCGCTCCGTGGTCTCCAGGCCACGCGCCAGGGTTTCCATCACCCGTCGGGGAAACGGTTGCACGAGGTCCCGTGACGGGCCGTCGTCGTTGCGATCGGGTGCGGACGGCGGCCCCAGCCGGGTCACGAGGGTGAAGGCGAAGCTGCCCCGTTTGGTGTGTCCGAGCCGCACGTCGTCGTCCAGGAAGTCGGACACGCCGGCCGGCAGCCGGCCGCGATGCGGATGCGCGGGGGAGGCGGTGGTCGTCGCGGCCGCGCGGATCATCTTGTAGAGCGCCTCGATGGTCTTCTCGGCCTGGTGGAACGGGATGGTGCCGTCCGTCATGGCCTGGTCGAGCCGCACGAAGAACAGATCCGCGTGCGTGCCCACGACCCGCTCGTACAGCTCCTGCGCGTCCCAGTCGTGGATGTGGGCCAGCGACTCCAAGGTCTCCTGGAACCGCTGCCGGAAGTCCGCCCAGCCGGTGGCGAGGGGGACCAGGACCCGACCCTGGACCGCGCCGCCGGCCGACACCAGACGCCAGATCTCGCGGACGTCGGGCTGTCGCGCCTCGAGTTCCCAGTCCCCGGAGGCAAGGAACTGGGACACGGCGGTCGGCGTGAGGGTGGAGGCCACCTCGCGGTAGCCGTCGAGCTCGGCAACGCCCATCACGACCACCTCTCGCTCTCGCCGACAGTCTCCATGATGCCGAGCAGCTGCTCGACGGTGAACAGGTGTTACATCTCGGCAAATGGACGGTCTGCGTCCGCTGGGACGTCGTCCCACCGGGAAAGCGGAAGCCGCCTGCCAGAACATGCGGCTCTCCGTGATCAGACGATTCTCGTCGACCACGACCCACTCGGACGCGTCCTCGGGAAGAACGAGCACCCCGAGATAGGCGGGGATATGCCGTTTACCGTCGTTGCCGCGCACCGGCTTGCGGAACGGCTTGACCTTCATCGGCCACGCCATGTGCTCCTCGGTGAGCAATTTGTGCTGAATCGTCGCCTTGAGTTGGAGATCGAATTGCGGTCCGAGAATCCGCCTGTACTCGACCGACGACGCGATGGTGAGATCCACACCCTCGTAGTCGGTGTCGTGCGTCTTGACGGCGCACCCGGCCGCGTACGTGATCATCCGCGTGAACGCGAGACTGATCTGCTCCTCGCGAGCCGTCATCGGCAGCTGCCCCTCGACCAGGTCCCTCTTGTCACTCCTGCGAGCATCCAGGCGCTCCAGACCCTCGGGAGTCGAGGTGTCGTCGGTGTCGTCGCTCGTCTACCCCCCCTGCTGTAGACGAGCGAATCTACGCGGCATACCCGAACCCGGGGCGCGTGCTCGCGCAACGCCACCACATCGACGCATGGACGACCGCACCACAAGGTTCCGGTCCGCCCCCTCCCGACGCCCCTCCGCCGCGCCGCGGTTTCCGTCACAGGCAGCTCCACGGGCGGTTGCCGCCTGCGCAGGTCGCGGGTGGTTCGGGGAACATCGGGGTGTGCGGCGGGGTGGGTTTCGGCTTGGTGCGTTCGGTCCGGTAGTGGATCGTCACGGATGCGCGGACGACGAACGGGTGCTCGGTGTAGGCATGTTGCCAACGCACGGGCTTGGCGTCCGGGCTGCTTCCGCTCCCTTCGAGCGGGCCGTATTGCTCGCCCGCCCCCGGCGGGGGCGTCGGGTCCGGGGGGCGCAGGTCCGGAACCGGTTGTGGCCGCGCCCAGGTCGCCGTGTCGGGCGTCGACCCGAGCCTTCGCGCCTCGCGCCCGAACTCGGCCGTCGACATCGTGGGATCGTCCGCACCATAGAAGTACACGACCGTGGAGGTGCAGACCACGCCCACCATGCCCGCCTGCGGCTTGATCCGTGGTGTGGTGTCGCGCCAACACCGGTCGAAGACGAAGCGCTCGAACTCCGCACTCGTTGGCCGGCCGAAGACCCGGAAGGGCGCCTCTACCTCGATCCGGGCACGCCGTTCCTCCGCGCGATGCCTCTCGTGCGCCTCCCTCTCCCTTTCGTCCGCCGCGAACTGCCGCTGACAGGCGTAGAGCCCGCCGAGGAAGGTCACGACCGCCAGGGTGATCACGGCCAGGACGAACCGGCCGAGCCACAACAGGCAACCACCCATCGGCCGCGTATCGGGACGCGAAGACATGCACCCATCGTGGCCCGCAACCGCGCCCGCATCGGTGGTCGTTGCGCACTCGCAACCCATCCGCCGCGCACATCCGCTTGGTGCGCCACGACGCGGCAAGCCCCCGTCGCGGCGCGTGACGCACGGCCGGGCCCGGCGGCCACGGTCGAGGCCGTTACCGACGACAACTCCATTACAGGCCGACGGCGTTGGTACAGAGCCGATGATCCTCAGCCCCCGGCACTCTCGCTATCGAGCCGGCCGGCACTCCGGTGTCCGCCGTTCGGGTCGAAGTCACCGGATCGACAACGCTGCCCGGTTCCGGTCCGTATTCCACCGGCGTCCTCGACAAAGGCATCGCCCACTGACGACCCGAGCACACAAAAAGCAGGAGCCCGGCCACCGGCCGGACTCCTCAACACTGGTAGCGGGGGCAGGATTCGAACCATGCGACCTCTGGGTTATGAGCCCAGCGAGCTACCGAGCTGCTCCACCCCGCGTCGGTACGACCAGTCTACGGATTCCCGGCGATGAGCGTATCCCCATTTTCTCCGTGCCGGGCCGTCGCCCCGGGCGGCCCACTACTGGTGCCCAATCCCCGAATTTGCAGATCGCTGGCCCGGGATGGCCATCGGACGGCGGATGCGCCTCGTTGCACAACGGCGCCCAGGACGCGTGTTCGCGGCGCGTCCCACACACACGCTCCACCGGTTGGCGCAGGCGATCGACGACCCGAGGAGTTCGGCCACGCCGCGGTCGCGGGCAGGGAGGGGGTGATCCGGGGCGGCGAGGCCGACGGGTGGGCGTTCGCCGTCGAGGACGCCGCCTTCGCGCCGTGTTCCTCTCGTACGCCTCGCGATCCGGGCGGATCGCTCCCAGGCGGGTGGTGCGGGTCGCCGGAGCCGCGCTTTTCTTTTCCCCCGACGTGCGATGTCCACTTCACGCGCGACGGGATGACCATTCACGCGGATGGTCGAGAAACCCCGACGGCGCCGGGGGCGTTCGGTGTTGAATTCGGGCGACAGTGCTCACAAGACGAGGGATGGCGCATGATCAAGAAAACTCTGGTGGGTGCGGGCCTGGTCGCCGTCATGGCCTTCGGTCTCGTCGCGCCCGCGCAGGCGGCGAGTACGTCCACAGCCGCGTCCTGTTCGAGCGGCATGTACGTCAAGGCCAAGACGAGCCTCAAGATCCGAGCCACTCCCACCACGAAAAGCACCGCGCTCGGCGTGTTCCCCAAGGGAAGCAAGGCGTGCAACATCTCCCAGAGTTCAGGGCAGTCCTTGAACGTCTGCGGTAAGAGGAGCGACGTCTGGCAGGAGATCCGCTACGGGACAACCAGGGGCTGGATCCCGCGCGCCTGCGCGCTGTACCCGTAGCCGATCCCGGGCCGACCACCCGGTGGTTTGACGAGCGTTGACCACAACGCGTCACGAGGGCGGCCGGCTCGCGCACCGCGTGTTCGCGAAACACCCGATGTGACGAGGGTGACCGTCGACTGATGTCGGGTGTTTGGTACAGGCGGGTTGTCCTGTCATGGGGACCACGCTCCTCGACGCCCTCAAGCCCCCGGGCGTGCCGGCGGTGGGGAGTCCGGTGCGGGTGAACCGCCCGAGGGCGCCGCGGTGTTGGGCGATGCGGACACCGCGGTGTGTTGTTCGTACTGCTTCGAGGATTCGATCAGGGCGGCCTCCAGTCTCGAGTGAAGATCCTCGTTCGCCTCCCGGGTCGAACTCCATGCCGTGCTGAAGTGAACGGTCCTCTTCGCTTGGTGTGGCTCGCACAGGCCGAACTCGATGAGAGCTCGAATGCTTTCGACCCGGTGGAATCCATTGCGCCGGAACTCCTCCACCACCTCGTCCGGGCTCGAACCCTCGAGCATCCCGCGCCGCACGGCGTCGAGCACCCTCCGGTATTCCGAGCGCTTCACCATCGTGCGTCACCTCACCGGCCACGGGTGCCGAAGACCACTACCGGCATCCGAAAGAAGGAGAACCCCGTGCCCCGGGCGAGCGGATCGCCCGCCCGGTCGTGTGCCCTCGATCCGAGCGCGGCGGCGGGACGGACAGCCGCAGGGGCCGGGGGGCATCGGTGTTCAGTCGCGCGCGGTGGGGTTGTGGTGTGCGACGTCGATCCACGGCGTCCAGGCGTTCCACTGCGAGGGAAAGCCGTGGCAGGTCTGCACCACGCGCACCAGCGTCCGGTCCTCGTCCGTTTCCATCCGAGGATGTTCGCGCATCGGCAGGACCCGGGCAACACGCGGGCACTGCTCGACCCGGCCCACAACCGCGAGTGGGACGACGTCGACGGCGCCGAACGCCCGTCGCAACGGCCCTCAGGATCTTGCGCGTTGCCCGGTGAGGTCGAGGACGAGCTCTGCGGCGGGTCGCCGGATGTCGACTGGTCGGTCGAAGTCCAACCAGTCCAGGGTGACGCCGTCGCCCTTCGCGTCGGTTGCCTCGACCCGAATCGGCAACGGCGGTCCCTCGGTCGGGAAGTACAGCGTGGCCGTGCCGAGGGATTCGTCCGGCTGCGTGAGCACGATCATTCGGCGACCGTTCACGACGGCATCGGGTCTGCGAACACTTTCCTCCATGGCGTCGCCCAACTTGCGTACGTTCGCCAGGTCGACCAGTTCCACCGGCCGTTTGCGGAGCGGGCTGTCCGCGGGCACCACCACGTACTTGTCCGCGAACTGCGCGGCACGTCCGGAAACGACCAGCCGAGCCTCACTGTTCCAATAGTTCCTGGATGACCTTCCCGGTTCCACCTGGCACGCGGCATGAATATCGGGACCAACCCCTTCGACATCGCAGCGAAAGGCAACGGGACGGCCTGGGAGATAACCCGCGTGGCGACAGCGATGGAACTGGGAGATCGGCGATGATCCGACATCGATTTCTACGAGAACAAGGTGAAGATTCCCAAGTCGCAAGCTCGTGAGCCGAATTGGAGAGCGATCAACAGGGCGTACCATGAGAACCGGTTCACCGAGCGGAGCGTTCTCGCAAATCTCGGGCGTGCCATTGGGGATTTCTTCGGCGGGTGACCTCCGGCGGTCTTCCGCCTGTCATGCCCCTGACCAGGAGGACGAGTGACCCGGCGATCGGACAGACAGCTCGAAGCGATCGCCGGGAATCCCGCAGCACCCGATGACGTGGTGCTACGCCTTCTGGCGCCGCCGGCCCGCTTCGCGTCTGCGGTCGCGGCGCGGAGCAGGTTGTCGCCGGCGGTGATCGACGCCCTGGTCGTCCATCCCGACAACTGGGTACGCCGCGCGGTGCTGGATTGTGGGACCGCCACCATGGCGGACCGTGTCATGTTCGCGCGCGATCCGCACTTCGGCGTGCGGGCGACCTTGGTCGCCGGCCCGACCAGAGTCGGTGCCGACCATCGGCGCGAGTTGCTGCCGGAGCGGATCATCACCGAGCTGGCGGCTGACCCGGACGACCGGGTGCGGTGGGAAGTCGTGACCAGTCCGGACCTCTCGCCGACCGCCGCGCTGCTGCTGTCGCGTGATCCGGACGAGGCGATCCGCAGCGCGTTGTGCCGGCGGGGCTGGGGGCTGCTCGACGAGGACAGCCGCGGGCGGCTGCTGGAAGACGCGGTCCAGGACGTGCGCCTGGCCGCTCTTGTGGCTCGGGACCGAGGTATCCCGGGGGCGGCCCGCGGCCTCCTGGACGCGGGTGTCGAGGCCGACGACATAGCCCGCTGCTGCGTGCTCGACACAGACACCTCGATGCTCGTGGCCCGCCACGAGGACGTGATCGTCCGTCTCGCGGCGGCGGAGAACCCGACGCTCGATCCGGCCGCCGTCGCCCGGCTCGCCACCGACGAGGACGTGGACGTGCGGTTCGCGGTCTCCCTCCGCGAGGAACTGGCGGAAGCCGAGCGGGATGCCATCGACTACACCGCCGCGCTGGATGGCAACCCCCTGTTCCGGCCCCCGGCGTGGATCGCCCGCGCTCACGGCGATCCGGACACCATGCGGCGCTGCGCGCGGTCCGGCCACCCATGGCTCAGGCGCTGCGCCGCACGGTCCGCGATGCTGCCGCCGGACGTCGTCGCGCTACTCGCCGCCGACCCGGGCGAAGATGTCCGTTTCGACTTGTGCTGCAGCAACCCGGACGCACCGATCACCTGTTCATGGGCTTTGTGCTGGCCCGGGTCCCCGGCTGGCAAGTGCTCTTGGGCGCGCCGGCGTTCGAGCCCCGGGGGCTGCGCGACCTCGCAGACCATCCGTCGGCTGCCGCCCGGGCCATGGTGGCCTGGGATCCGGACGCGCCGGCATCGTTGATCGAGCGTCTGAGCCGCGACCCGGATACCCGGGTCCGCGACACCATGGCGTGCGATCCGAGGCTTCCTGTCCCGCGACTTCTGGAACTGTTCGAGGACCCCGACATGGATCCTCGCATGCCGGGGATCAATCCGAGCCTCCCGGTGAGCGTCATGCGGGCAAAGCTGGACCAAGAGCGAGTGGCTCCTCTGTCGCAGTAGTTCCCGCGGTGCGCCACCACTTCAGGATATGGACCTGGAACTCGCGCCGGGCTCCTTGGGAAATGCGGGGAACCGTTGGACCTCGCGCTTTCATGAAGCATGGCGTCCGACATGCGGTCAGAAAAGCCAAAAGCGCCCCTGACCTGGTCCTGTCGGGGTCGAGTCCGGTGGTTCCGGGATCGTCTCGCGGGCCAGTGGGGTGTTTGAGGAGCCCCGCGTTTTCCGGACGGGTTGATTGCTGTTGTTCTATGCCATCAGGTTCAATTCCCGCTCTGGGTGCAGGACTTCGTGGGGTGTGCGATAGCCGAGTCCGGAGTGGAGGCGTCGGCGGTTGTAGAAGCCCTCGATGTATCGAACGACTTCACCCCGTGCTTTCGCGTGCGTGGTGAAGACGTAGCGGTGGAGCCATTCGTTCTTCAAAGCCCCGAAGAATGACTCCGCCATGGCATTGTCCCAACAAACACCGGTGCGGCCGACGGACTGCCTCATCCCGTGACCGACGACCGACTTCGCGAACTCTTCGGACGTGTAATTGCTGCCGCGATCGGAATGAAAAACTGCATCCGGCTCGATGCGTATCCGCTCCGCGGCCATGTCCAGCGCCGACGATATCAGGGACGTCCTGAAGTGATCCGCCATGGCCCAACCCACGACCGCCTTGCTGTGACAGTCGATGACCGTGGC